>CAMVOK010000007.1 GCA_947169115.1 uncultured Prevotellaceae bacterium | reverse complement strand
GACTCATAAATCTACCCTTAATCGTGTATTGGATGATAGTTGCGGATTTTAGGCTTATTTAAAGTTTCTCTACCAACAGCGTATGGTCACCGATAACTTCCACCACACGCACCTTTGAGCCACTGGGAATCTGTTCGCCATCAGTTACGGCGGGCAGTTCCTGCACTGAACCTTGGAAAGAATACTGAATCTTTCCCTCGCCCTTACGAGCCTCGGGAATGCGCAGATAAACATCGGCCACCTGACCCACACAATCGGTTACTTTAAACGCTCCGTCATGCTCTAACTTTCGCATTTGCTTGAACAAGAAGACGAAGATAGTCACGAAAACACACCCTGTGAGCAAGGCACACAGACTGAGCAAAATGGGACTTTTAATTACCGACGAGAAGCAAACGCCACCCCATCCCACACCAAGCAGGAAGTTGATAATGTTACGCACCGAGAACAACTGCAAGGCACCACCCACATCCAGTGTATCGCCATTGCCGTCCCCTAAGTCGAAGTCAGCATCTCCTCCATCGACATCACCGATGCCTATGAAAGTCATCACCATCTGAATCAGGAAAACAGCAGAGGCAAAAATTGCAATACCCCAATACGCACGCATGGCAGGATCGAGCGCATTGTACCAAGAAATTATAGCATCCATAATCGTATTATTTTAAGATTAGTTTCTCAAAGTTAGGTAAATACCACGGAAATGACAAGAAAAAGAAGTTAATAATTGCAAAATACGGGGTTATTTGATAAGTTTGCATGTCAAACAATAAAGAGAGGAACCTATGGAACACCCATTTTCGCAATTTCATTACTGTCCCAAATGTGGTTCAGCCCACTTTGTGGAGAATAACGCGAAGAGTAAAAAATGCCTCGACTGTGGCTTCGTTTACTACTTCAATCCCAGTGCTGCCACGGTAGCGTTTATCCTGCGACCCGCCCAGTCCCCTGTAGGGGGATTCGAACTATTGGTAGTGAGACGTGGGAAGGAACCTGCCAAAGGCACCCTCGACCTGCCAGGGGGATTCAGTGACCTCTATGAGACCAGTGAAGAAGGTGTCTGTCGGGAAGTAAAAGAAGAGACGGGACTGGAGGTGGGAGAAACTCATTTTCTCTTTTCCATACCCAATCAATACCTATATAGCAACTTCCTGGTCCATACCATCGATATGTTTTACCTCTGTAACGTAGCCGACACCACTCTGGCACATGCCATGGACGATGCCGCCGAAGTGCTATGGATTCCCATACAGGACGTTAGTCCTGAAGACTTTGGACTACATTCCATCAAGCAGGGCGTAGAGAAATTTTTGGCAAATTTTCCTATATATATAAGGTATAAATGAGAAAATTGCCCTAACTTTGCAGACGGAATACAAAAAAAGAGCAAAGCATGAAAGATAATTTGGTTATCGTGGAAAGCCCCGCAAAGGCCAAAACTATAGAAAAGTTTCTTGGACAAGACTACAAGGTCATGTCGAGCTACGGACACATACGCGACCTCAAGAAACGTGCATTCAGCATCAACACCGATACTTTCACACCCCAGTACGAGATACCTGCCGATAAGACCAAACTGGTAAACGAACTTCGTGCCCAGGCCAAGAAGGCCAAGACCGTATGGCTGGCTTCCGATGAAGACCGCGAGGGAGAGGCTATTTCGTGGCACCTGTTCGAAGTGCTCGGACTGAAACCCGAAAACACCAAGCGCATTGTCTTTCATGAAATCACGAAGACGGCCATCTTGGATGCCATTGAGCATCCCCGTCAGATAGACCAAAATCTGGTGAATGCCCAGCAAGCACGCCGCGTACTCGACCGCATCGTGGGCTTCAAACTCTCTCCCGTTTTGTGGCACAAGGTGAAGCCAGCCCTGTCCGCTGGTCGTGTGCAAAGTGTGGCCGTAAGGCTTATTGTTGAACGCGAAAGGGAAATCAACAACTTCAAAGCCTCGGACTACTACCGCGTTACGGCAACCTTCCTGCTGCCCGATGGCGTGGAGGTGAATGCAGAACTCAACCACCGTTTCTCCACCAAGGAGGAAACCATGGCATTCTTGGAACAATGCCGTGATGCTGAGTTCACCATCAACGACATTCAGACCAAGCCCACCCAACGCGTACCGGCTCCGCCCTTCACCACCAGCACCCTGCAACAGGAGGCTGCTCACAAACTGAACTTCAGCGTGGCCCAGACCATGATGGTAGCCCAGCGGCTCTACGAAAGCGGACACATCACCTACATGCGTACCGACAGTGTGAATCTTTCAAACCTCTGCCTCAACACCTCAAAGGCATACATCACAGAGCAACTGGGTAAGGAGTACGTAAAAACCCGTCGTTACCGCACCAATAGCAAAAGTGCCCAGGAGGCTCACGAGGCCATACGTCCCACCTACATCGACCGTACCACCCTCGAGGCCACCAGTCAGGAACGCCGTCTCTACGAACTCATCTGGAAACGTACCATCGCCAGCCAGATGGCTGATGCCGAACTTGAAAAAACAACGGCCACCATCACCATGAGCGGTTCGCAATACCAGTTTGTGGCCACAGGCGAAGTCGTAAAGTTCGACGGTTTCCTGCGCGTCTATCGCGAGACACAGGAGGACGAAAACGAGGAAGAACAAGGCAGTCTGCCAAAAATGACGGTGGGCGATTCGCTTAAACGCAAGGAAATAACTGCCACCCAACGGTTTGCCCAGCGCCCGCCACGCTACAACGAGGCCAGCCTTGTGCGCAAGTTGGAAGAACTGGGTATTGGCCGACCCTCAACCTATGCCACTACCATCACCACCATACAAAACCGCGAGTACGTGGTAAAAGGCGACAAGCCCGGTGAAAGCCAGCCCTATACCATACTCACTCTAAAAGGCGACAAACTGAAAGAAGCCGAGAAGAAAATAACCATGGGCAGCGAACGTGGCAAACTGATGCCAACCGACACCGGTATCGTGGTCAACGACTTCCTGCTCCAGCACTTCCCCACCATCATGGACTACAACTTCACGGCCGAGGTGGAGAAGTCCTTCGACGACATTGCCGAGGGCAAGGAAGAGTGGACCGAAGCCATGCACCACTTCTACAACGACTTCAATCCCCTGGTAGAGGAGACCCTGAAAGCCAAAGAGGAACACCGCATCGGTGAACGCAACTTGGGCAAAGACCCGAAGACGGGACTTGACGTAATGGTGAAAATCGGACGCTTTGGCGGAGTCGCACAGATAGGAACAGCCGATGATGCGGAAAAACCGCGTTTCGCACGACTGAACCCCGACCAAAGCATCGAAACAATTACCCTGGAAGAAGCCCTCGAACTCTTCCGGCTGCCCCGCACCCTGGGAGAACTGGATGGCGAACCCGTCACCGTAGGAACAGGTCGTTTCGGTCCCTACATACAATACCAGCGGCAGTATGTTTCCATCCCCAAGGAAACCGACCCGCTCGAAATCACCTTGGAAGAGGCCAAGGCTCTCATCCAACAGAAGAAAGACGAGGAAGCCAAGAAACTCATGAAGACCTTTGCCAAGGAACCCGACCTGCAAATCATCAACGGACGCTTCGGCCCCTACCTCCAATATAAAGGCAACAACTACCACTTGGCCAAGGCCGACCAGAAACGCGCTCAGGAACTGTCACTGGACGAATGCATGCAAATCATCAACAGCCAGGCCGAAAAACCCGCTGCCAAAAGTTCTGCACGTCCCCGACGTACCTACACCAAATAATAAATGACACGCATCATACTCATCGGATACATGGGTGCCGGCAAAACCACCATAGGCCGACAACTGGCCATGGCCCTGGGCTTGCAGTTCTACGACCTCGACTGGTACATAGAGATGCGCTACCACACAAAAGTTTCGGAAATATTTGCCCAACACGGTGAAGAGCACTTCCGCGACCTGGAACGCCGTATGCTGCACGAAGTGGCAGAATTCGAGGATGTCATCATCAGTTGCGGAGGCGGAACGCCCTGCTACTACGACAACATGGAATACATGAACCAACAGGGAGAGACCGTATATCTGAAACTGGAACCCGAAGTGCTGGCACAGCACCTGAAGATGGGCAGAACGGTAAGGCCTCTGATTCTTGGCAAGACGGAAGAAGACCTGGAGCAATATATCCGCAACTCGCTGAAGGAGCGCGAACCCTTCTATTCGAAAGCCAAGCACACGGTGGACGTAAGCCTGATGGATAATTTCGAGAAAATAGCCATCACCATCGAACTACTACGCAAAGAATTGAAACTATAATAAGAAAGGTGAGAGGTGAGAGGTGACTTTTACACAAGGAACTTAAATCGTAAAATCGTAAATGAAGAAGTGGCGTATCGAAGACTCCGAAGAACTCTACAACATCAAGGGATGGGGAGTCAACTATTTTGGTATAAACGACAAGGGGAACGTTTATGTTACCCCTAAGAAGAACGGCGTGCAGATAGACCTGAAGGAGGTCATCGACGAAATGGCTACGCGCCACGTCACGGCTCCCGTCCTCCTACGTTTTCCCGACATCCTCGACAACCGCATCGAGAAGACCGACGAGTGTTTCCGCAAGGCTGCCAAAGAATATAACTATCAGGCCGAGCACTTTATCATATTCCCCATCAAGGTCAACCAGATGCGCCCCGTGGTAGAGGAAATCATCAGCCACGGCAAACGCTACAACCTCGGTCTGGAGGCAGGTTCCAAGCCCGAACTCCATGCCGTGCTGGCCACCAACATGGACTCCGACAGCCTCATCATCTGCAACGGCCACAAAGACCAGAACTTCATCGAAATGGCACTTCTGGCCCAGAAGATGGGCAAGCGCGTCTTCCTCGTCATCGAGAAACTGCCCGAACTGAAGATAATAGCCGACACCGCACAACGCCTTGGCGTCCGCCCCAACCTGGGCATCCGCATCAAACTGGCCTCCAACGGCAGCGGCAAGTGGAGCGAGAGTGGTGGCGATGCCTCCAAGTTCGGACTCAACTCCTCCGAACTTCTCATGGCCCTGCAGATGCTCGACGAGATGGGACTGCGCGACTGCCTCCATCTGCTACACTTCCATATCGGTAGCCAGATTACAAAGATTCGCCGCATCAGTACAGCCCTGCGCGAAGCAGCACAATACTACGTACAGCTCCACCAGATGGGCTTCAACATCGACTTCATCGACTGCGGTGGCGGACTGGGCGTCGATTACGACGGCACTCGCTCCAGCAACTCCGAGTCGTCCGTCAACTACTCCATTCAGGAGTACGTCAACGACTGCGTCTATACCCTCGTCGAGGCTGCCAACCAGAACGGTATCCCCCATCCCAACATCATCACCGAGGGTGGCCGCTCTCTGACTGCCCACCACAGCGTACTCATCATCGACGTTCTGGAAAGCGTCAGTGCCCCACAGATGCCCGAGGACTTCACCCCGGGACCCGACGACCACAAACTCGTCCACGACCTCACGGAAATCTGGGACAAGCTCTCCAGCCGTTCGCTCCTTGAGGACTGGCACGATGCCGAGGACATCCGCGAGGAGGCTCTCGACCTCTTCCGCCATGGCATCATCGACCTCAAGACACGCGCCCAGATAGAATCCCTCTATTGGGCCATCAGCCACGAAGTGGCCGAACTGGCACACCACCAGAAACACGTGCCCGACGAACTACGCACGCTCGACAAGCAGATGGCCGACAAGTACTTCTGCAACTTCTCCCTCTTCCAGTCCATGCCCGACTCGTGGGGCATCGACCAACTCTTCCCCATCATGCCCATATCCCGGCTGAACGAGCAACCCACACGAAGTGCCACCCTCCAGGACATCACCTGCGACTCCGACGGTAAGATTTCGGCCTACGTCAACGGCGGTCACCAAACCAACTACATCCCCCTCCACCCCGTGAAAGCCAACGAGCACTACTACATCGGTGTCTTCCTTGTCGGAGCCTATCAGGAAATCCTCGGCAACATGCACAACCTCTTTGGCGACACCAACGCCGTACACGTTTCCGTCACAAAGGAGGGCTATGAGATAGACCAGGTCATCGACGGAGAAACCGTGGCCGACGTGCTCGAATACGTCCAGTACGACCCCAAGAAACTCGTTCGCCGACTCGAAATCTGGGTGAGCAAAGCCATCAAGGACGGCAAAATCACAGAAAGCGAGGGCAAGGAATTCATCTCTAACTACCGCGCAGGACTATATGGATATACCTATCTAGAGTAAAAAACCTCCCCCTACCCCCTCCCAAGGAGGGGGCATAAGCCACATTGCATACTGGGGGTATAAACCACATTGCATACTATGGAATCTAAAGAAAACAAGGCGGCTCATGCCCCCTCCTTGGGAGGGGGAAGGGGGAGGTTAACTATATTGAAAGTTGGCGGAGCCGTAGTTGAGGACGAGACATTGCTCACCCAACTGATTAGCGACTTTGCCACCATCCCCGGTCCCAAGGTGCTGGTGCACGGTGGCGGACGTTCTGCCACATCCCTCGCCACCCAGCTGGGCATAGAGACACGCATGGTCGATGGACGCCGCATCACCGACGACGACATGCTCCGCGTCGTCACCATGGTCTATGGTGGACTGGTGAACAAAAACATCGTGGCCAAACTGCAGGCAGCCGGGGTAAACGCCCTCGGACTGACTGGTGCCGACATGGATATTATCCGCAGCCATAAAAGAGGAGAGAAGAGAGAGGAGAGAAGAGAGAGAAATGTAATTGACTCCCCCAAAAACACACAAGGGGAAGTCATCGGACGACCTATAGGGCTACGCTTGCAGAGCGAAGCGGAGCAAGAACAAACCTCTCTCCTCTCTCCTCTCTCCTCTCTCCACAAAGAAACCATCGACTACGGTTGGGTTGGCGATGTCGACCGTGCCGACGGCCAACGGCTGGGCACCCTGCTTCTCGAGGGCATCACCCCCGTTATTGCCCCCCTCACCCACGACGGCCAAGGCCACTTGCTGAACACCAATGCCGACACCATGGCTCAGACCGTAGCCTGCGCCCTGGCTCCATACTTCCACGTAAGCCTACGCTATGCCTTTGAGAAACGCGGTGTCATGCGCAATCCCGACGACCCCACGTCGCTCATCCCCCACATCACGGAACAGGATTTCCACCGCCTACAAGCCGAAGGCATCGTCTCCGGGGGCATGTTGCCCAAACTCGAGAATGCCCTGCAAGCCATCCGCCAGGGAGTAGCCGAGGTTCGCATTGGCGAAACCGTTATCGCTGCGCAATAAACCGATGAAACGGCTACTATATATATTCATTAGCTGTATTGTTTTCACTGCTATTGCCTGCACGGGGCGACACGACCGTTACGCCCAAATGTTGGAAGAGGCAGAATGGATGAATCGCAACGACAGTCTCTTCACTTCCGACTCTATCGGGCTGGCACTCGTCCAACACTACGACCACTGGTGGCACTCCTCCAACCATCGCATGAGAGCCTACTACATGCTCGGCTGTGCTTATCGCGACATGGGCGAGGCTCCTGCCGCTATACATTACTATAATATAGCAACCGAACGAGCCGACACCACTCGCGCCAACTGCGACTACGCCACCCTCTTCCGCATCTATGGACAGATGGCAGAATTGTACGAGCAGCAAGGATTACCTAACGAAATCTTAACTGCAAACCAGGCTTTTAGTCATTATGCCTGGCTGGCACATGACACCCTTAATTATATTCTGGGGATAGAGCGTCAAGTCGATTCCTACTATGAGACGGATGACACTACCATGATATTCCGCATCACAGAACAAGCCCGACAACTATACCTAAGATACGGATATAAAGAGCAGGCAGCACAAGTGTATCCAACAGCCATATACATTTGTCTCACAAACGGGAACTTCCCCCGTGCCAAAAAGTATATGGAAATCTTTGAGGACGAGTCTGGCATTTTTGACGAACAGGGAAATATCATTCAGGGACGGGAGCACTACTATTATAGTAAAGGCTTATACCATATTGGTACTGGTAAAATAGATTCTGCCGAATACTATTTCCGCAGGTTACAACAATACGGGCATTTCTATGAATCATGTAAGGGATTGCTTGCGGTTTATCGGGAGAAGAGAAATTCCGACTCTATTGTCAAATATTCTAACCTCTGCGAAAAGGCATTGTCAGAATGGATGGGAAACCAGCAGGCAGATGCAATTATAATGTCATCAAAATTGTACAGGTACGAGCGGAATCAGGAGATAGCAGAACGGGAGGCAAAAGATGCTGAAATATCACATTATGCAATTCTACTCCTTTTCTCTCTTTTGATAATAATCGTTGGCATAGCCCGACTTATGTATTATCATGTTAAACAGAAACGATTAAGGGAAGAGATAACATATCGGGCACTGGTAGAGGAACACATGAAAATACAAATCCTGTGCCAGCAGCAAAAAGAACAAATTAGCACTTACCAGCAAGATGTTCTGGAAAAAGAAGAGGAACTCAAAAATGAGGATGTCATCAAACTTCTCAAAAACATTGTATGCAATGTCGGCAGTTGGAACGTTCCTGCCAAGAAGGATTGGGATAAACTAATCAGGACATACAAAAAGTACATGCCACACATGTACGCCCGAATGCAAGTGGCTCACCTGAGTCAGCGCGAACAGTACATCTGCATCTTGAGCCATTTGGACTTCACACCCAGTGAACAAGTTATCCTTCTGAATACCTCAAAACAAATAGTCAGCAACACAAGATTAAGCGCAAAACGGAAACTTTTCGAAGAAGAAAGTAGCCTCACTCTCGTACAAAGTCTAAAAAAGTGCGCCTACTTTCAGATATAGTACAACATCTTGATTTTTGAGCTTTTATAACTTTCATATTGCTTGTTTTTGTGTACTTTATATGTACTCTTTCTTTTCCCTGAGTATTTAGTGTCGATTCCTTTTTTCATAATTTTGTGACAACTTAAAAACATAAAATTATGATTAAAAGATTTTGTTTACTTTTCGTGTTTTTCTGTGGCATGTCCACAATGTTTGCTGACCCCATACTTCCAGGAGGCATGGTTCAGCTAGTACTTAACGTAAAGCCTATTAAGATTGGTGGTGAACATACACTACATCCCAAGTCTCCAGTTCTGGCACCATGTGTCTATCAAGATGGTAATCAACTGACGTTTGATACCTCCATTGAGGGCTGCACCGTACAACTGGTGGACGAGAATGAGGATGTAGTTTTCTCCGATTCCATCGAGGAAAACCAGACTTCGCTTGTTCTGCCATCTACCCTCACAGGCACGTATGAACTACAAATCATACAAGGGGACTACATGTTCTACTGCGAGATTGACTTGTAAGAGGGGGTACAGAAAAGGAATGGAGAGCTACATGCAAAAACAGACAGTGCTGCTGATGAGCCATTTCTTCAACTCAATGATTGAAGAAAAATATCGTCGGCTATACAAGGAACTGGATGCGGAGCAATACGATGTATTCCTCCTGTTTAACACAAATAGCAAAAATGAAGTTGCCAGAATCCCAGCATCCATCCCATTCTGTGCATACGACCCAGATGACCTAAACGAATTGGGCTATGTACCCATTTGCGAGAAACTGCTGCCAGGCAGTTGTCATTTCCCTGTACTTCGTTTTTATAAAGAACATGCAGAATATTCGTATTACTGGTTTATTGAATATGATGTGGAGTTCACAGGAGAGTGGTCGGTTCTGATGGATGGTTTTAGCCAAAGCGGAGCCGACTTCCTGGGCGCTCACATTGCCAGTTACGATATACAGAGGAATAATAACTGGGTCTGGTGGCAGACATGCAACCATTCTGGCTATCCCATTGCACAATGCATCCGTGCCTTTCATCCTATCTGCAGGTATTCCAATGCAGCATTGGCATATATTCATCAATATCAGAGTAGGGGCTTTTCTGCCCATTCCGAGCTTCTCATACCAACGTGCCTGTACAACGCAGGATTTACACTAGAAGATTTTGGGGGTATCGGTGAATTTGTGAGGTCAGGGAACGAGAACAGGTACTACATGGATAATCATAATACAGAACTACTGTGCACGCTCCGTTACCGGCCGGGTTTTAGCAATGAATATGTAAAAAACTGTATCGCACAGAAAATATATCATCCAGTTAAATATTAAGTCATGAAGCATTCAATACTCCTAATGGATATGACTAAATCCAACACTATTAATGGGGTGGACAGATGTATCCATACCATAGTGAATGCTCTTTCTAAAGAATACTACTATCTGGTCACTTGGATTCGTTTTACGTATAATCTTGTAAGTGAGACACAAGTCCAGCAGAGAAATGGTTACAGATTAATACTTGTGCCACTGCCTCAAGACTTTATCACATTTTTAAGGGACGATTCGGTTAGAAAAGACTTCTGGTTATCTGTTTACAACCACTTGTCGCAGATTTTCATTCCCAATACCATTATTCACCTGCATACGCTGAATCTGATGGAATTTGGTATCCTCGTACGCCAACAGATACCATCCTGCAAGATTGTAACTCACCTGCATTGTATTCCATGGAAAAGTTCTTATAACACCAACATCCGTGGATTCAATCGACTATACGAACAATATTATCTTAGACAGGAAACCTGTAATCCGCGCCAGTACATTGTGCAAGACTATGAATGGAATGCCTATACAAAATCTGATTGCATTATATGTGTTACGAATTGTGCACGAGATTTCATCCGAAGAATGTGTCCATCGGCGACTCCTAAGATATTTGTTGTTCCCAACGGAATTCAAGATTACATGAAACCACGTATGCATGGAAAAAAGAAAAAAAACATAAGATGCATATTCGTCGGCAATCCCCATCAAAGTAAGGGCCTTGCTTTCGTATTGGAGGCGATGCAGACAATCTTGATAAGATACCCTGCATCCTTAACGGTAGTTGGTAATATTGAAAAAAAGGATGAGATACTGCAAAGATATCCTTTCCTTGAAATACAATTTGTGGGGCAATTAAGCCCTGACCAATTATGTAAACATTACGGGAAAAGCGATATCGGAATTATTGCATCCATACAGGAACAGTGCAGCTATGTAGCTATAGAGATGATGATGTCTGGTCTGCCAGTTATAACAACGGACGTTGACGGACTTGGCGAAATATTCAATCATGGAGTAAATGGGATGAAGGTGCCTGTTAGTTACATTCCAGGAATAGGACTGCAAGTAGATGTATTGCAAATGGGAGAATATATCATGGAGTTAGGAAAAAATCCCGAACAAAGGAAACTTCTTGGGGAGAATGCAAGAAGGCATTACCTATTACGGTATACACAGATAGATATGATGACAGAAATCAAAAACATATATTCCACACTTTTCGTATGAAAACGCATAGCCCCGAAATAAGTGTCATGATGTGTGCTCATAATGCAGCCAAATATATCGGTGAGGCCATAGATAGTATTTTGCAGCAAAGTTTTGGGGACTTTGAACTCATCATTGTGGATGATGGTTCTTCAGACAACACCTCTGACATTATTCAAAGCTACACTGACGAGCGAATCCGTTGTATTCATGGGCAACATGATTACATCCGTTCTCTTAATTTCGGACTACACTTGTGCCGTGGAGAATTCATTGCCCGTATGGATGCGGACGACGTGATGATGCCCAATAGATTGGAACGTCAGATACATACAATGAGGCTATTTCCAGATATTTCCGTATGTTTCTCATGGGTAAAGACAATCGGCAGTATAAATGAGCGTCAACTTGGACACAAAGCCAAAGAGGAGGTAGATAATGCATTCTTTTGGCTTCTCACGGGAAATTTCCTTATTCATCCTACTGCCATGTTACGGAGATCATTTATTGTAGATAAACATCTGCGATACAAGAATTATCCGTATGCTGAGGACTATAAGTTTTGGACAGACATTGCACGGGTGGGTGGAAAATTCTATGTAATCCCTGAACTGCTATTATGTTACAGGAGAAGCAGGTCGCAGGTCTCATTTCTGTACCATGAGGAGCAAAGGGACACTCGGTTGAGGATACAACAGGAAATTATCGAGAGGCTGTTGGAACTGAACATACCACAAAGGAATTCCCTATCAAAGTTGTACAGACAATACCTTAAACTTAATCAAGCGGACTTAATTGACGGAGATGAGATAGTAGTACTGATGTATAAGATATTCCGAAGAACAGGTTTTTTTGATTAGGAATTGATTTATTAACAATAATTTATTAACTTTGTAAAACTTACAATTATGGAAAAACTGAAACTTAAGAGCGTACAAACAAACATGGCTGGGGGCAGAATGAATCTTAGAAGTGAAGGAGGTTACATGTTCGATGGTTCCGGATTTTATGATGCATCTGGCAATCTGATTGAACAAGGATGGATTGACATTCCCAAGGGACGTACAACATTTGTAGCAGGGGGTATTCCGAGTTATTACATTGCGGCTTCTTGGGAATCTGGCTCTGCAAATCTTCCAATAAATTTCAACGGAACTGAGCCATTTGTCAATACAGAATTTAAAGCGGAAGCTCCCATTGATGGCTCTGGCTTTTCAGATTATATTCCGAATGTAGTGGAACATTGGGTCAGCCCAGTGACAGCGAGAATAGACATAGATGATGAAATCGGTGCCACGTTGTTCACGCTTCCATTTACATACCATTACCCTCAAGATTATTCAGAATAAACCTGTATTATGATGCCTGAAATTCCACAATCATGTGATGTCTAACCTAACCGCAAAGCACAGCGAGAATGAAAAAGCACTCAAGCCGTATCATTGCCATGAACAAACCGAGATACATCTGTCTTGTCTATTCTCTTGCTTTATTGGCAGTTGCAAATGCCAATAATTTGTTCATGGTTCAACGCCCGGGGGTTGCTACTGATTCTGCTATCATCCTCCTTGCGGAGCGTGCCCGTCTGTTCGGAGAGCGCATCCCGCAAGAAAAGGTGTACGTGCAGATGGACAATACAGGCTACTTCCTGGGCGACACCATCTGGTTTGCGGCTCACACACGGCGGACGGACACAGGCCGTCCCAGCCGCGTGAGCCGCATGCTGTATGCCGAGCTGTGGAACCACGACGGGTTCCTGGTGGAGCGAAAACTGGTGGAGATGCGCGAGGGGAGGGGACACGGGTTCTTTGCCCTTCCCGACACGCTGTATGCCGGCTACTTCGAGCTGCGTGCCTACACACGGTGGCAGCTCAACTGGGGACAGACGGAGCATCCACACAACAAAAACACGGAACTCTGGTTCTACAACAAGGAGATGGCCAAGGATTACTTTCAGGACTACGAGAAACTCTACAGCCGCGTATTCCCCGTCTATGATAAACCACGACAGGAGGGAGAGTACGTTCAGGAGATGACCCTGCGCCCCCTGCGGCGATATTTCCGTAGCGAGAAGGACAAACCTCGGCCCATGCTGTCCCTCTTCCCTGAAGGGGGAAGTCTGCTCTACAACTATCCCTGCAACATGGCTTTCGAAGTTGCCACCACGGAGGGGGAGGAACTCACGGGAAGCGTGTGTCTGCTGTCGGGACGGGACACCATAGCCTCCGCACACACGGAGCACAGGGGACGGGGCACGCTCTCCTTCACCCCGGAGAGCGGACGCACGTACAAGGTTGTGTTCACGGACGGGGAAGGGAACACCGTGGAGCAGAAGGTCGGGGAGATAGAGGAAGAGGGTGTGTCCCTGCACGCGGAGAGGGAGGATAGCATGTGGATGATAACGCTGCTGACGAACCTTCGGTGTCCGTTGGGGCTGACCGTGATGCACGAGGGGGTGACGGTCAGCTTCAGGGAAATTAAGGATGAGGAGACCACCCTACGATTCGCCCGTGAGGAACTTCCAACGGGTGTGAACCAGGTGACAGTGTTCGACGGAGAGGGACGAGTGTGGGCCGACCGCCTGTTCTTCGTCACGAAGCCCGAAACATACCAGCCCACAGTCCGCATAGAGGGGATGAAGAAAGAGTACGCCCCCTTCGAACGTGCGGAGTTATCCGTCAGAGCCCCACAGGCACCATTTTCCACGGTGTCGGTAGCCGTGCGTGACGGAGTGCGCTCGCCACTGACCTACGATACAGGAAACATTATGACAGAGATGCTGCTTTCCTCAGAGATACGTGGATTCGTGCCAAAACCTGAATGGTTCTTTGAAAAAGATGATCCAGAGCACCAACGCGGGCTTGACCTGTTACTTATGACACAAGGTTGGCGGCGTTTCCGCTGGCAGGACATGGCCGTCGGGGGACGGTGGGACATCACGCATCCGGCAGAACAGACGCAGGTGCTGACGGGCAGCGTGCATCCGTACTTCATAGATTATCCCGATCAGAGCTATGGGGAAAAAAAGAAGGCTCCGCCCAGCTACCTCGAATTGCTTAACCTTAAAAAGACAGGCCAAATGGGTGGACTCCCCCAGGGTAATTCTTTCAGGGCGGAACGTACTGACTACAGGGTATTCTCGGCAGGTTCACCTGTCGACATAATGGGAGAAGAGGACCTCAATGCACTGATACGTAGGTTGAATACTACAAATTCCACGCACATCGGGCAGGGGAAATATGCAGAGAATAAATTCGAATACTTGGGCAACCTGAGGCTGAAACGCGACGTACGCGTGCATGCCGAGTTTGTCCGACCAAATCCCAAAGCCGGTGTGGTGGGTGATGTCACCACCGTTGGGGGAAACTTCCGATTGGAAGTGCCACGCTTTTACGGTGACTGCCTGTTATTCCTCACCGCAAAGGACACTACCCTGTGGAACAAGAAGATACGCAAGTTTTGGACGAAGCAGTACCGCACCCACAACTGGGTGCAGGTGGAGGACGGCATAGAGCGGCGGATGCATGAAGATGCGGAGTTCTACGTCCGGCTACGTTTCCCTTATCCACGGTGGACGAAGCCCTACAACTTCTACCAGTGTAAGACTGACAGCCTGAGGGAAGAGGACCCATGGACGGAAAGCGGGGTGAGTGCGCGAGTGATGAATACCGTGACGGCCAGGGCTCGCCGTAACGGACTGCGAAGGCTTGACCTGTCTAAACCCGTCTATGTCATGGATGCCTACGAGGCCGGCAACGAGGCCATGGATGCCGGACTGCTCACCGATCTGTATGCCTTCAAGCACAAGGCTGACACCAACATGCTCTACTCCGCACTGGGCTATCAGAACACACATGAGATAGCCGAGGCTTGCATACAGAACCATTTCGGGGACATGGGCATGGACCGACGATACCACACCACCCTACTTTGGGATAGCGTGCGCGTGGCCGGCGAAGGGGTATGGGCACTCCCCATCGTGGACAAGGAGATACAGCGGCAATACAGCCGTCTGGAGCATATCGACAAGATTTACTTCTATTCTGACTACTCCCCACGCTGGGAGGGCAGTCAGCGCTATAGCCAAGACGACCAGCCCACCGTGGAGGTCTCCCTGCACAAGCTGCCTGGCAACCAGCGACGCCTGACTTACCGGGACCGCAGATACATCCTCCACGGGTTTGCCAACCAGGCAGACTTCTACAATCCTGACTACCATCGCAGCCCACCCCACGAAGGACAGCAGGACTACCGTCGCACGCTGTACTGGAACCCGGAACTCCGACTTGACAAAGAGGGGAAAGCCACAGTCACGTTTTTCACAGGAAGCAGGCCACAGACGCATCTCCAGATGGAAGTTGAGGGACAAAGCTCTGATGGCTTCTTCTTGTACAATAAACCATGATTATCACAATATTATACACATCTAATCGTATTCCTTATCTTAATTTCTGGTATTCCGCTGTGGCGTCGAACGAGGGACAAGCCTTTGGGGGGGAAATCGGACAATAATCACAAATTAAAACAAGAAACAACATGAAAAAAATATTTATCATCGCTATGCTGGTCATGACGGCCAGCATAGCAAAGGCACAACTAAAAGTGGATTCACTGGGAAAGGTAAAAATCAGTTATTATTCAGGAGCGCTGCCATTGCAAGACACGGAAGCAGGATACGAGGCTTCCATAAGGAACCATAATGAAGGAGGACTTTTAGTATGGTCTCAAGGAGCTGCACAAAATCCTAATAATTTACAGCAATATGGAATAAACTCAAATATTTTCTCACCGAATTCTGAAATTACAGCTATAAATGGAACTGCTATAGGTTTTCCCTTTGTAAACGTGACAAATAATGTCTTTGGTCTAAGGGGAATTGCAAGTAATGGAACCAATACTATCGGAGTATATGGTCATGCCACAATGGGATTAAATGGTAGCTTTGCAGCAGCGGTTTATGGAACAACAGGAACACAGTCAATCACATCAACTGGAACCTATGCTGGCTTTTTTGATGGGGATGTCAAAGTTACTGGTACAATAGCGACCTCCAATTTATTTTCTTTATTACCGAAATCCGCCCCTATTAGAATTTCCAACAATGAGACTGGGGGTGAGATTCCTATTACAGACCGACTGAATAACATTCAATTCCTACAATACTCCGTTACTAATGAGACAGATAGTAAGGAGGAGAACACCCTAAAAATCAGCACAGAAGATATTCTATCCATCAATGGCTTTGAGAACAACGATGAATTTTTTAACGAAAAGCCTGTCCGTAATAAACCTGCGACCGTCAACTATGGGTTGGAGCCAGAACAATTACAGAAGGAGTTTCCCGAACTCGTCTACGAAGACGAGCAGGGCAACTACAGTGTCAATTATGTGGAAATGGTGCCCCTGCTTGTACAGAGCATAAAGGAGCTTTCGGCTAAGGTGACCATACTGGAAGAGCAACTTGGCATACAGGAAACTACGAAACCTGTGATGAAAACGAAAGGGAAAACAGAGGATGCCGACAACGTCACCCTGACATTTCCTGACAATGCCCATGAGGCTACCCTTAACATATATGACCTCAGTGGGAAACTATTACGCACATCCCCTGTGAACATGGGCGAAACAAGGAACCTTTCCAACTACACCCACGGGTTGCCTACCGGCACGTATGCCTACACGCTTACTGTAAACGGACAGAAGCAGAAGGCACGCAAGGTGGTGGTGAAGAACTAAAAAGGAAAGGAGGTTGTCATGAAAAGTATTATTGCTACATTACTAATGTGGCTTGTGCCAGCAGTGCTTATTGCCCAGGAGACGAATCTTCCAGAAAGAATTGTACAATATACCAGCACAGGGTTTTCTGTTACTTATAAATTCGATAATCCAATAATACGTCCTAACGCACTGTTTCCTAGTAGTTTTCTTTGGAAATACAATGGCTTCGGAGTCTGTGATACACCTGGACTTCCAGCGATTCCATTCCGTACGGATTTGATTTACGTACCAGAAGGATATTCTGCAAATATCAGACTCGTAAGTTCTTCATTCAAAGACACCCTACTTGTCTTATCTCCAGCTATTCCAAACATGCCAGGCGATGACACACCTATGGTAATTGATAGTATAATACCTTATACAGGCTACTATCCTAACAATGTTTTTGAATGTGATTCTATGCAGGAGTATCGGGGTATAGGGTTACATAAGGTAACCATAATGCCAATTAAATACAACTACAACACTCATAAAATCCGTGTATATTCAAAAATCAAATATAGAGTAACTTATGTTCAAAATACGCCCAATAGAAATATAAAAACAAAAAGCCGATGTGGAACACCTGATGGGATGGAGGCATTATTGTCTAATGTAACATTAAATTATGGAACAGCATCCAATTCCAGTCCATCTCCAGTATCTTCTGGTTCCCCTTGGCACTCATCCCCTAATGAACGCAATTATCTCATATTGACAACAAATGAATATGCTGCGGCTATTCAAGATTTTGTCTATTGGAAGCGCTTGAAAGGAAATAATGTGTACCCCATTGTTATGGATAGCAGCTGGTGGACAACAGATGGGATAAAGGATATTGTACAAACATTTCTTGATAACATGAATGTTCATTATCTTCTTATTGTAGGAGGGAATAGCGATGTTCCTGGTGTTCCGTTCAGCTACGTAAATAGTGACTATAATGGCAATATATATATTTATAATGCTGTTACTGATTATGAATATGGAATGCCTACAAGTACTGATGGTTTTCCTCAAATATTTAGAGGAAGAATACCTGCTGATAATGTACAACAGGTATCTGTGGTTCTTAAAAAAATTATTGATTATGAAAAGAATCCAACAATAGAGGAAAACTTTTATAAATACGTCCTTCTTTGTTCACAATACCAAGATGCGAATACAAATTATGACATTGAAGATGGTTATGAAGACAGAGCATTTGTTCTGACCTCTGAAAATATTAATCAACATCTTACAACTCAAAACTTACATACATATCGACAATATTATTCGTCGGCAACAATAACACCATACCATTGGAGTACTAAATATAGTACCGGAAATTTACTTCCAACAGAATTACAACCAGAGAATTTTTCATGGAATGGGAATAATAATCTAATGAGTTCTATTATTAACAATGGATCATCCATTGTCCTTTATAATGCACATGGAAATGAAAAAAATTGGAGTAAGCCATATTTTGGAACTAATCATATAGAGTATTTAAATAACGGAAAGAAACAGCCTGTTGTTTTCAGCATTGCATGTTTAACTGGGAAATACAATACTACGGATGATTGCTTTGTAGAAAAATTTCTATGGAAAGAGAATGGTGGATGTGTCGGAATATTTGCAGCAACAGAAACCAGTTTCTCCGGCTATAATGATGCAATGGCACTGGGCATGTTTGATGCAATATGGCCTACACTACAGATAACATATCCTTTTACGAGTTACTCATCTTATTCTAATACTCCCACACCAACGTATGAATTAGGACAGATTCTTGATCAGGGGTTATTCAGAATGAGCGAGACGTATGGAAATAAAAGTTCCAGATGGGCTACCGTTACCAAAAAACTTTATCATTGTTTTGGCGATCCATCCATGCAAATTTATACAGATATCCCACAAAACTTTGCAGAACCCTTGATTTTTTTGCGAGATGATAGTATCTTTGTATTTGTTGAGGACGGAGATTGCAAGATAACATTCTATAATAAAGAGACAGAAGAAGTGAAGTCGTATAAGGGAAACTATGCCACGTATGCCAATCCTTCGGACAGCCTTGTCATCTGTTTGGACAGACACAACTACATTCCTTATATTTGGGATTATTCCAAGAACGTGTACATACAAAACGAAAACATCAATGGAGAAGTACGTAATTACGTCGGAAATGTTATTTGGATTGGTAAAGACGTGACAACATCCAAGCCCTCAGGAGATGTCCACATGCAAAACTCTAACATTACAATAGAAGGTCAACAACTGGAACTGCACCCAGGAACATACATCGACAAAAATTTTATTTTCCAAAACAGATAACCTATGAAACGCCTTATTTTATCTGTACTTGTGATTTGCTTTTGCCTTGTCTGGGTTAAAGCGGATGAATTGCCATTTGCAGTATCTGGATACCCAACTATCTGGGTATGGGAGGAAGGATCTGTAAATGCTGAGTATCCTGCGTTTTGGCACATGAACTATTACACAAGAGAAGGAGAAATCTTCAATCTTACGAATAAGATTATGGGGGATAGCATTGTTAATGGGAAAAAATATGGCAAGATGGTCTTTGGATGTGAGACAAAGGATGACCTGCTCAAAGGAATTGGACTATATCCATGGGGACTGCCATACGGGAAAACAGAATATGCCGATACGCTACTTTATCGCCAGAATGGAAACCAAATTTTCTGTATACCTAAAGGAGAGAAAGAGGAAGTGCAGATTCTAGATTTCGGACTGAAAGCCGGAGATGAGTTTGTGGATGCCACTGGTGAGCAGTTCCATGTGGAGAATGCCGAGATGCTTTGGGAAAATTACACCTCCGACTGGATACAAATGGCTAATACGAGAATACGGTGCCATTACTGGCTCCAGGCACCGAAATTGGTTATGCTAAAATCCAAGGATACGGGAGAAACTGATATTTGGGTGGAAGGAATTGGCTCACTGGCTTGGGGAGTAGTCCCCACATTCATTGCAGAAAAGACAAATCCATTCCGCCAGTTGAACCAGCATCCTCAAAAGGCACGGGTTTGCGTTGCAGAACCCGAGAATATGAATGTCATGCCAAATATCTATGAGGACTACTATAAGGCCATTCAGATTGTGGACTGGAAATATGCCAATGATGAGGAGCCTAATCTGGAATTTTCCTTCATTGATGATACACTTTGCGTAGGGGGCATACAGAATACCATGTCTCATTCTGGCCTTTACTACGCCGAATGCCTAATAATGGGGAACTGTATAAACTTCATGATAAAGCAAAACTCAGTGAATGGAGCGGGAAAGATAAACTTCGACGTGAAGATTCCCGGCTTCAAGGCCGGAACATACCACATCGGCACACTGGAGCTGGTGTGCAACGGGGCAAAGGCGGAAACCGTAACCTACCCTACCATCTATTCCGAACATCAGCAGGAGGCATGGGATAAGCTGAAGAGCCGTGGAGTGACTGATGATGCTGTACCTACTACCAACTATTGGCAGGTGTATTGTGTGGATGTCGATGGTAAGTTTACAACACTGGAGTATGCAGCCACACTGCGCAAGACCACCATGGAAGGCAGGGAATACCTGAAAGTGGGTGTGGGAAAGACCGACACCTTGCTTTATCGACAGGAGGGGAACAAGGTGTTCATGCTGCAAGACGGACGCGAACTGCTGTTACTTGACTATGCCCTCGGCGTGGGGGAGACTTTCACAGACCCGTGGGGGAAACGGTTGACAGTAAAGGAGGCTATGGAATGCGAACCCTACTATTCCTATCTACGCTATTTCCAGCAGGGCGTTGCTACGTTCATGAGCAAGGAGAAACCGAGAATCCTGCGACTGGAGTCCGAGGACGGACTATACACCGACGAATGGATAGAGGGTATCGGCTCCACCCAGTGGGGCATCGTACCCCTGCCTGTATTGCAGACGCTGGTGGCCTGTCCCATAGGTACGAAATGGGTGCATATCGACCAGGCCAGCACACTGTCCATGAGTGCATACCTCGACACCTACGAAGACAGCTACAAGAGGGCTTACTTCGTGCCCGGATACGGCATAACGGAATCCTTCGAACAGGAGAGGGGCTTCCACTTCGTCAATGACACGCTCTATGTCACCGACAGAGCCTGGCTAAACACAGGTGTTTGCTATGCCGAATGCAAGGTAGAGGGAAACACTGTAGATATTACCACCCAGATGACGATGCCCGAAACCACGGGCATGGGCAACCACGCCTTCGTGGTGAAGTTCCCTGGCTTCAAGCCTGGTACCTATGAGATAAGCCTGAACGGGCAGGAACCCGTAACACTGGCGTGCAACGGTGCACAGGCCGACTACCACCCTTTCATTGAAGTGGGAAAGATTTGGAAAAGCACGATAACCAGCATTGTGCCATCGGAGGATGTACCTAACTACCGCACCACGGAGGAGACATACACTATTGGCAAGGACACCCTTATACAGGGTAGGACATGCATAGGCATGGAGAGAGACCGTTTCCAAAAACGTTACTTCTACGAGGATGGTGATAAAGTATATTGCTACAATACGGAGAACGAGAGGTTCTACCTCATCTACGATTTCGGCTGTCAGGTGGGCGACAGGTTTACCGTGGTTGATGCCTTTAGTGGGACTATGAGATGGTGGGATGAGAACTTTTTCACTTGCAGCGTGAGGGATGTGGATACCGTGAAGACGAAGGACGGGATGGAACTGCGCCGTATAACGCTGGAGGCAGAGGATGTGTTAGGTGAGCACACCACCGAGACATGGATAGAGGGCATAGGTTCTGTGTATGGTCCCCTGCACAATGTCGGAGCCACGCTTTACATGGGAGCAAGCATGACACTGGACTCCTGTACCGTATCCAACCACATTCTATATCCATTCTCTACAAGTACGGCCATACGGGCTATCGACCTTACCCCGCTGACCAGAGTTGAGACTCCCATCTACGACCTCAGCGGCCGGCCTGTCGCCACACCACGACGTGGAATATACATCCAAGGCGGTAGGAAGGTGGTGAAACATTGGAAATAAATCGATAATATATAGTCAAGTAAGGATTACGATATAATGGTATTGAGAAAAAGCCAGACATAGAAGAGGGAAACAATCACAACAACAAAAGTTAAACAATAAGGCTATGAAACGACTATCTATGATTCTATGTGCAGTTGTCGTGCAGGTAGGTCTCTTTGCACAGCAGTACTTCCCCGAGGGGACAAAGTGGACGGAGATAAGACTGGACACCGTGAAGTACGACAGTTGGTACTCGAAGGTGGGGGATGAATGGATGGCAAACTTCGAGACGGTGGAGTACCAAGTGAAGGGGAAATTTATCGATGAATCCGATGATTACTCAAGAGCATTTAAACGTGTTTACACCAATAGTTCGACTTGGGCCGATTCTCTTACCTTGCTAATATATGAAGAACAGGAAGAGACACATGACTGGGAGGTGCAGAATTGGATAACAGCAACCGTACCTCTCTTTTATGAAAGTCATTGCGCCTTCATGCCAGGCTTAGCCTATGATTTTAACTGGAAAAAGGAAAGAGAACTATACAGCATAACCATAGAAGGAGCAAATTGTACTTGTCTTAACCCGTCAGGTTATAAATTCGGAACGATAGAGGACATCAAGGAAGGATACTTTGGTGGGGTAAGACAACTGAAATATGTCGATTTAAGCGGAATGCGCATCATTCAGGGCATCGGCGTGACGGCGTGGAACGGCGGAGAGTGTCTCTTTGGCCCCGTTGAACCATACAATTATTTTCGAAGAGATGATGACAATAAAGAACGTCATTATCGCTCCATGCTTGTCCATTTCGAGCGCAACGGCGAGGTGCTGTACGACGTGTGGCCACAGAAGGATGCAGATGGCATAGAGGGAGTCTATGTTTCTGAGAAAATCGCTCATGGTAGTACCTACGACCTCAGCGGCCGCACTGTCGTTGCACCCCGACGGGGATTGTACATAAAGGACGGCAAAAAAGTGAGCATAAGGTGATAGTTTAAATAAGGAAGTACATGAAGACAAAGAAAGTCATTCTGGCGATATTAACAGGTCTCATAGCTCTGGCTGCACAGGCGCAGACGGACATGGAGGATTGGCTGCAGAATGGTCGGCCTGAATGTCTGGATGAGCCTATACATGAAAATATCGGAAACCTGAAAGAACGAAGGAAGATAGGTTCACAGGCCACGGCTCCCCTGAAAGCCCACGGGGTGAAACACGTACCTGTGGTGCTGGTTGACTTTCAGGACAAGACTTTCATTTCTGCCAACACGAACGAGGAGGTGAATGCTTTTTATCATCTTTTCTGCAACGGCACGATGGACGGAAAACTCTACCGGGGACACGGGAGCTACGGCAGCGTGCGAGACTACTTTGTGACAATGAGCGATTCGGCTTTCCTACCCGAGTTTACCGTTATCGGTCCTGTCACACTTGATAATGGCTATGCCTACTACGGGGAAAATAATTATAACACGAGTGGGAAGCTTATCAAACATGACAAAAACTTCAATAAGTTCTGTAATGAATCCACAGCCAAGGCCATGGAAATGTACACCGACTGGGACAAGTTTGACAACGACGGCAACGGTTCCATTGACATGGTGTTCTTTGTCTTTGCCGGACTTGGTGAGAGCAACGGTGGAGACCCGAATTGCCTCTGGCCCAAAGAAACAAGGAACTCTTCCACCATCAATGGCAGGGTTGTAGCTTGCAACGGTGCCACCTGCGAGGCGAGACCCAAGACAGACGACGACGGGAATGTCATCGGTACTCGTACCGACGGTATCGGCGTGTTCTGTCATGAACTGAGTCATGCCCTGGGGCTTCCCGACTTCTACGACACTGAATCAGTGGCCTTCGGCATGGACATCTGGAGTATCATGGACTATGGGAATTATTGTGGTAACGGCTACAGCCCCGTAAACTATACGGCTTACGAACGCGACTTCATGGGCTGGCAACCCTTGCAGGAACTGACAGAACCCTGTGTGCTCACTATACCCTGTTTTGCCGACGGGGGTAGAGGCTACAAGATTGTGAACGAGGCAAACCCCAACGAGTATTACATCATCGAAAACCGTCAAGCACGTGGATGGGACACGACGCTCTGCGGAGGAACGCGACACGGACTGCAGGTGACACATGTCGAACACAACCAGAGCCTGTGGAGCAGCAACGATGTGAACATCGACCCCAATCATCAGCACATGACCATCATTGCAGCCAACAACTGCTACAATGGCACCAATGCGGCAAACTCCTTAGAGGAGTGGATGGCTACACTGAGCGGTAACCTCTGGCCAGGAAACAAGTACAACTACAACCTCACCGACGAGAGTACACCGGCGGCCAAGGTCTATACGGGTGGGCTGATGCACAAACCGCTGCGCAACATTACGGAGAACGCGGACAAAACGGTAACCGTATGCTTCCGTACCAATGGCATACTCACCATCCCAGAGGTGGGAGAAGCGGAGAACGTGGACACGGATGCCTTCACCGTTGTGTGGAATACCGTGGAGCACGCCACACAATACGTGTGTGAACTTTATCTGGGTGACACACGGCTCCAATGCGACACGCTGAAGGAATGCTCCTTCCGTTACGAAGAACTGGGCAACGATACCAAGTTCCGCTTCCGCATCAGAGCCATGGCCGACTCACCGGAGGACTACATAGAAAGCGCGTGGAGTGATTTCCACGAAATCAATACCCTGCCAGATATCATCTCCCCACTCATAACGGAAAAGGAGAACCATATACTTTACGACCTCTCAGGACGGCGCATCGCCACACCCCGACGGGGATTGTACATAAAGGACGGCAAAAAGGTGGTGGTGAGATAAACTTTATATCTGGTATTCCGCTGTGGCGTCGAACGAGGGACAAGCCTTTGGGGCATAGTCGCGATGACCGTGTACAGCAATTCGGGGAAAACGGACGCGCAGAACCTGAATGAGATGTTGGAGTGATTCCTTCTGTGCTGTAGTTCGTGTATCGCACGGAGTTCGTCCGTCAACGGCAAGTCCTCCGATATAACACACGCCTATGCTGTGGGCATTGTGACCCCGACAGTGCGCCCCGACTTGTGCAAGAGGACGGCCAACATGGATGCTGCCATCCCGATAAATCACAAAGTGGTAGCCTATCGTGCGGAAGCCTTTGGCCATGTGCCAGCGTGTGATGTCGGCAACCGTATAGTCCCGTCCCTCGGGCGTTGCCGAACAATGGATAATGATTTCATCTATTCTTCTCATAGAATAAAATAACGTTAATTCTTCGATGAACGAAGCGTAGGCCAACGGAGCAAGAAGTGAGAGGTGAGAAAAGTGACCTCTCTCTTCTCTCCTCTCTCCTCTCACATCACTTTGAACTTTTCACTTTGAACTTTGAACTTGAGGCCCGGGGAGGGCCTCAATGCTCTACTCGGTGATTTCACCGTTCTGGTCGCCGCCGCCGTTATCGTCGCCGTCTGTACCGTTGTCCTCCGTAACTCCCAGTTCGCGGTTCAGAGCCTGCTTTTCGTTACGCTTGTTTTCGGCCTGAGCCTTACGGCTGCTGACATAGTTGAACTGGGCTTCCCTCTTCAGGTCAACGAAGCTGTCTCCGCAGTCCCAGCGTACGTTCACGCTCTTGATGTTGTCGATGGGGCTGAACTTCTCCGCGTCTGCCACGCCCTCGCTGCTGAAGGTCACGTAGAAGGCACCCAGTTTGCCCAGGGCAACCTTGTTTCCGGCCAACAGTTGCTCACGGATGCAACTTACCAGTTTGATGGCCACACCGACGATGATGTCGGCCGTAAACGGAGAGCCGTGCTCCTGGATGTGGTCGGCCAGCTCCTCCATGTCAATCACCTTCCTTACTTGGGGATAAGGATACACTTTCTTTTCGGTCTCTGTTTCGTTGGGGTTTGCTACGCGCAAACCAAGACTGTAGTCAATCATAGTTTTTAAGTTTTTAAGTTTGTTAGTTTTTGAATTTTGAATTTTATCACATTGTCATCGGCCAATGACTTTTTGTCGAATCCGCTCAGGCTCGACAGAGTTCAAGGTTGTTTTCCTCTGTTCTTGCTTTATTGCGGTTTTGACAATGCAAAGTTACGACATCGGCTCACGGCCAATGTCGCGATACAGCGCGTTATAGCGCGTTACAGCGCGATAGTGTGCGAAAATGCGCGAAAATGCGCAATAAAGGGAAGGGGATTATTAGGTGCTGGTTGCTACAACCGTTATCCTTTGGTTGCCCAACCATTATATGTTGATTGCTGCAATCGTTATGTGTTGATTGCTGCAACCATTATGTGTTGATTGCTGCAACCGTTATGTGTTGATTGCTGCAACCATCATGTGTTGATTGCTGCAACCGTTATGTGTTGATTGCTGCAACCATCATGTTTTGGTTGCCCGAAGAACGCAAAGAGCGAGAGTTAGGAATAGCGAAGGGTGAGCAGACGGTCGGGCACGAATATCTCGCCGGCAATGTCCCAAAGCTGTTGGGAGGTAAGGGAGTCTATAGTCTCGTAAAGGTCGGCGAGGGTCTGGGTATTGCCGAGATGGAGCATGCGACGCCCCATGCCGATGGCCACGTTCTCGCCTTGTTCCCACGAGAGTGCCAGTTGACCCTTGAGTTGTCGCTTGGCGGCAGCAAGGGCAGATGCAGACAGGGGGGCATCGGTGAGCCGGCGCAACTCCTGTTCTACCAGACGGCAGCAACGGGCGACATCGGTATGGTCGCAACCGAAATAGGTAGTCCAAACGCCCGTGTCGGTGTAGCCCGTGAGGCTGCTCTCGACGGTGTAAACCAGTCCGCGCCGCTCGCGCAGTGCCAGATTGAGGCGCGAGTTCATGCCCGGACCTCCCAGCAGATTGTTGAGCAGATAGAGTCCCGTGTGACGTGGGTCGCCCATGGGATAGGCCCGAGTGCCTATGACGACATGGGACTGGTGGGTGCCCTTTGCACGAACAACCATCCTATCCCCAATCCCCTCTTGAGGGTAGGGCGCACGATCTTTTGCCACTCGCGTTTCGTCCCATATTGCTGTTGCATGAGTTTGTATCTCCGGGATTGGGGATGGGGTCGCCTTCACCACCTGCTTCATCGTAACATCGCCCAGGACAAAGAGCACCATGCGACTGGGATGATAGAGACGGCTGACGAAACGCTGAAGGTCGGCGGTCTGGTATTGCCGAAGCGCATCGGCCTGACCGAGGATGTTACGTCCAAGGGGATGACGGGGGAAGAGCAGTGCCTCGAAGTCGTCGTAGATGAGTTCGGAGGGACTGTCGTTGTAACTCTCTATCTCGTCGATGACCACCTCGCGCTCGTGGTCGAGTTCGTGTTGGGGGTAGGTGCTCTGGAGGGTGATGTCGAAAAGAAGGTCGAAGGCGCGACGGAGATGTTGTCGCAACGTGGAACAATAGTAGATGGTATGTTCCTTGCTGGTGTAGGCATTGAGTTCGCCACCCACGGCCTCCATGCGGTTGATGATGTGGATGGCACGGCGGTGACGTGTGCCCTTGAAGGACATGTGTTCGATGAGGTGGGCCATGCCCGACTCGGTATCGAGTTCGTCGCGCGTACCGGCATCCACGGCCAGTCCGCAATAGACGACCCGGCTGGGGCGATGCTGGCAAACCAGGCGCATGCCGTTGGGGAGGGTGGTGGTTTCTATCATTCTTCTATATATTATTCTATAGTAACTATAGGGACTATAGTACCTGTAATTTCAGTAAATAAAGGAGGCTTTCGGAACCGAGATTGAACAGCAAATCTACGATGCTCAGGTCGGGCATGAAGCCACAACGGTCTGAGAAGAGCTGGTAGTAGGAAGGGAGGGTGAAGGGTGAAGGGTGAAGGGTGAAGGGTGTAATCGGACGACCCGAAGGGCTGGCTTCGGGGAAGGGGTTTATCTGTTCCATGACCATTTCCTGGAGGACTTGGTTATAGTCGGCAAGGAATTCCCATTTCTTCTCATAGAAGGGGGCGAAATCGTCGGCATAGAACTCGAAGAAGGGGGTGCGACGATAACTGCTCACGAGGGCATTCCAATGGAGGTGTCGCCAGTTGCCGTGGTCGCTGATGCGTATGTCGCGCATGGGGGTGTGGTAGGGCACGAACTTGACCACGGGGATGGTGAGCGACAAGGGACCGTTGGGCGAGGCTATCCAGCAACGGTTGCGGAGCGTCTGCTTACGGTAGGGTTCGTCGAGGTCGATGGCAACGGACGGCGTCTGCAACAGGCGAACGTAGTAGGAAATGGGAGCGAGATAGTAAGAGGGCACGACTCTTTTTATTTTATATTATCCACCCACCGGAACAGGCGCTCCCAACGGATGCCACCGTCGAAGAGGCTGTAGTCCTTGTTGCGCGACATCCATATCATGATGGGCTTACCCACAATGTGGTCCTCGGGCACGAAACCCCAGTAGCGCGAGTCGGCGGAGTTGTGACGGTTGTCGCCCTGCATCCAGTAATAGTCCATCTTGAAGGTGTACGACGTAGCCTTCTCCCCATTGATGAGGATGTCGCCCTGGTCGGTTACCTCCAGTTGGTTGCCCTCGTACTCCTTGATGCAACGCTCATAGACGGGCAGGTTTTCGAGGTTGAGGGTGATGGAACCTCCCTTGGCCGGAATCCAGATAGGACCGTAGTTGTCACAGGTCCAGTGCTTGTTTCCGTTCAGGGGATAGAGTGGCCGGTCGGTCTCGGCTGGCATCAGTTCCACACGGGAAACGAGGTCGGGACGCGCCTCCATGGCTTTCTTCATCTTCTGGGTCAGCGGGCAATAGCCACTATTGTAGAGTGTTCTGTAATCATCGAACGAGAGTTCTATCTCCTTGATGAAATCCTCGGGCAGACTGCCTTGGACGAGCTCTACGTTGTAGTTATACTGCACATTGTCGGGTTCCTTGTTGGGCTCACCGTCGAGATAGACAATGCGGTCGCGAATCTCCAGTGTCTGACCAGGCAGACCCACGCAACGCTTCACGTAGTTCTCGCGACGGTCAACGGGTCGCCAGGTGACTTCGCCGAAATTGAGTTGGGGATTGGGATTCGTCGGGTTCTGACGGATGAAGTCGCGTCCCATGGCATAGTATTGTTCAAAACGCCTGCGCCGAGCCAAGGCATCCATGCTGTCCAGTTCTTCTGCCCCAAAATTCTGCTCATAGATTTGCTGACCATAAACGTAGCAGAGCATATAATAGTCGGCATTCTGCTGGTGCAGGGCTACGGTATCGCCCGAGGGATAGTTGAAGACAACAATGTCGTTGAGCTGAACGGACTTGGGCGAAATGCGCTTATACTCCCACTGTGGCCACGTGATGTAACTCTTGGCCTCGCCAATGGGCATCGTATGCTGACAAAGGGGCATGGAGAGGGGAGTCATGGGGGCACGAGGACCGTAGGCCGTCTTAGAGACATAGAGGTAGTCGCCCACGAGAAGGCTCTTCTCCAGACTGCTCGATGGAATGGTGTAGTTCTGGAAGAAATAGATGTTGACGAAATACACGGCCACAAGGGCAAAAACAATGGCATCCACCCAGCTCATGACGGTGCGTGTCACGGGGTTTTCAAGCTCCTTCCACCAACCCCACTTTATTTTCTTCGTCACGTAGGCATCAAAGACAAAAGGCACTGTCAGGTAGCCCCACCACGAGGCACGAATCCAAACGAGAAAGACAACGAGGGCTATACTCAGACCTATGCCGTATGCCCAGTCTTTCCAGGTGAGTTTCTTTTCTTCCTTATTTTTCATTGTTTCTTTAGTTGATTAAGGACTTTAAGGTCGTTAGAAATCAAACAAATCACTCATGGTGAGCAGACCGCTATGCTGGGCAGTATATTCGGCTGCCAGCACAGCACCGAGGGCAAAGCCACGACGGCTGTGGGCATCGTGGGTGATGGTAATCTGGTCGGCATCGGAGTCCCAGGTGATGGAGTGAATGCCCGGAACCTCACCCTCGCGACGGCTGTCGATGCGCAACTGGTCGGCAGGAACATCGGTAGTGCCTTCTACAGAACCGTCGGGCTGTGTGAGCTGTCCGAACTGCCACCCGGAAAGGCGGTCAACCTCGGCCACCAGTTCTTCGGCCAGGGTGATGGCCGTGCCACTGGGATGGTCGAGTTTGTGGATGTGGTGGACCTCCTCAAGGGTGGGACGATAGGAATCGAACTGATTCATGATGCGGGCCAAATAGCGATTGACAGCACGGAAAACAGTAACGCCAAGGCTGAAATTACTGCTCCAGAAGAGGGTCTGACCTTCCTCGGTACACATGCGACGCACATCCTCGCCATGTTCCTTGAGCCAGCCTGTGGAACCGCTGACCACCTTCACATGGTGACGGAAGGCTTTCAGATAGTTGTCGTAAGCTACATGGGGAGCCGTGAACTCTATGGCCACGTCGGCACTCCGAAACTCGGGACTGTCAAAGTCCTGCTGATTGTCGATGTCAATGACAGATACAATCTCATGTCCACGGCTGAGGGCGATTTCTTCTATCATCCGTCCCATCTTGCCGTAACCAATTAATGCTATTTTCATACGTTAGGATATTTTTCGACTGCAAAGATAGGCAATATCAGTGAAAAAGCGTACTTTTGTTAGGCATTTTTAAGAATAAACTCCGTGGAGAAACTCCTACACTACGTCTGGAAGCACCGACTGCTACCCCTGAAAGCCCTGCTCACCACCGACGGACAGCCTCTGGAAATCATAGACCCAGGACTGCCCAACACGAATCAAGGTCCCGATTTCTTCAATGCCAAAGTTCGCATTGGAGAAACCATGTGGGCGGGAAACGTGGAGATTCACCTGCGTTCGAGCGACTGGTTCCGACATGGGCACGACGGGGACGAGGCTTACGACAATGTGGTTCTGCATGTGGCTAATGTGGTGGACTGCGATGTCACGACAAGCACCGGGAAACGGCTGCCACAACTGCAACTCGACATCCCGGCCGACCTGAGCGTAAGATACGATACCTTGCAACGTACTGAGGACTATCCACGCTGCTATCGCATCATCCCACAGATAGACACCTTCAAGGTGCATTCCTGGATGGACACACTGGTTGTGGAACGACTGGAGGAACGTGCCCGACAGGTGGAAAGGAGGCTGAAGGAAAGTCATGGCGACTGGGAATGGACGCTATTCATCACCCTGGCACGCAACTTTGGATTCGGACTAAACGGCGATGCCTTCGAGACGTGGGCACGTCGCATCCCCCTGCAACGCATTGGAAAACATCGCGACGAACTGTTCCAGATAGAAGCCATATTCCTGGGCATGGCCGGACTGTTGGAGGCTGCCAGTCTGCCTCCCCAAACCGCAGAGAAGGGGGCTTGGGATGAATATTTCCTAAGTCTTCGCCGTGAGTTCTCTTATCAGTGCCGACTCTTCTCGCTGGGAGCCATCATGCCTTATCAGCAATGGAAATACCTGCGCCTACGTCCCCAAAACTTTCCACATATCCGATTGGCCGAACTGGCTTGGATGTACCACAAAGGACAAGTGAACCTGTCGAGGCTGAAAGATGCCATGTCGGAGGAGAAACCTCTGGAAGCCCTGCGTCGCATTTTGGTGGCCACAACGTCCGACTACTGGACCGACCACCTGATGTTCGGGCAACCGATAGAGAAACGTCCGCTCCATCTGAGCCAGTTCTCACAGAACTTGCTCATCATCAACACCGTGGTTCCCATCCTATATACCTATGCCATAAGCCACGACAACTGGGAACTGAGGGAACGGGCACTCGACCTCCTGCGACAACTGCCTGCCGAGAACAACTACATCCTGCGACAATGGCACGACTGCGGACTAAAGGTTGAGACCGCCGCCGACAGCCAGGCACTCATCCAACTGAAACGACAATATTGCGACCGACACGACTGCCTCCGTTGCAACTTCGGTTACGAATTTCTAAATTCCAAACTATGACACACGAACTGAAAATGAAGGTGCGCGACTACGAATGCGACCTGCAAGGGATTGTCAATAATGCCAACTACCAACACTATACGGAACATGCCCGACACGAAATGCTGCTGGAAATGGGAGCCTCCTTTGACGACCTGCACCAGCAAGGCATCGATGCCGTAGTGGCACGCATTACTCTTTCTTATAAAACGCCGCTAAGGAGTCGCGACGAATTTGTCGTTCGCTCAAGAGTGGAGAAAGAAGGGGTGCGATACGTTTTCCATCAGGACATCGTACGTCTGAGCGACAATAAACTGGCCTGCCGGGCAAAGGTGGATATCGTAGCTGTGGTGAATGGAGAGCTGGTGACCAAATGTCCCGAACTGGATAAATTCTTCACAGAATGAACGAAAAGGAACTTCTATACCTGATGGCACTCACTCGCGTGTTGCCCTATCAGTCGCAAGTACAACACCAGTTATTGGAAAGGGCTGGTTCGGCAACCACCTTGTTTGAGAACCGACACCAACTGAAGGACCTGATGCCAGAGGCCACAGAACGACTGACCAGCACACTGGTTCAGATGGAGACCCATCTGGAACGTGCCGAAGAGGAAATGGCTTTCGCTACGAAAAACCATATACAGATAATCGGACATTCCGACATCCAATATCCTGCCCGACTACGCGAATGCCCCGATTCCCCTATCCTACTTTACTACCGAGGGTCTGCCGACCTGAACTGCCGACACATCATAAGTATCGTAGGTACCCGAAAGATTACGGAATATGGCCGCACATTTTGCCAACACTTCATTCGTGACATCATCGACCTATGTCCCGATGTGCTCGTCATCAGCGGACTGGCATACGGAATCGACATCTGTGCCCATCGCAATGCACTAAGCTATGGTCTGCAAACCATCGGCGTACTGGCACATGGCTTAGATCAGATATATCCTCGCATGCACCGACAGACAGCCATTGAAATGCTCAGAAAAGGGGGACTCCTCACCGAATACATGAGCCAGACTGTTGCCGACAAAATAAACTTCGTAGCCCGAAACCGCATCGTGGCCGGCATGGCAGACGCCACCATCGTTGTAGAATCAGCAGAAAAGGGCGGCAGCCTCATCACCGCCGGCATTGCCGAAGACTACAACCGCGACGTGTTTGCCGTACCCGGACGAGTGGGCGACAGAGCCTCGGTGGGATGCAACAACCTCATCCGAGACAACCGTGCCACCCTGCTACAGTCGGCAGAAGAACTGGTAACGGCCATGGGATGGATGACCTACAAACAAGAAAAACAACCCATACAACGTGACCTCTTCCCAAATCTGTCTCCCGAAGAAACGCTCATCTGCCAAGTTCTGAAAGATACAGAAGGCAAACAACTCAACCAACTGACCGTGGAAACAAACATTCCCATCAGTCGTCTCAGTGGCTTACTCTTCGAACTGGAAATGAAAGGCATCGTACACCCCATGAGCGGTGGCATGTACCGACTCGTCTGACTGGAAACGACAATGAATCAAGCCATGCACCGACGACTGAGGCACCACGACTATAATGGTCGCGGCATCTACATGCTGACCTTCGCGACGGCAGGGCGTGCTGCAGTGCTCGGTCAGTTGGTTGGCAACGAGGGTGATTTCCGCGTCACCTTATCGGAATTAGGCGAGCGAGTTGCAAAGGAGATACAAGCCTTGCCCGTTCGCTATCCCCAAATCAAGGTCCTTGACTATGTCATCATGCCCGACCACGTCCATCTCCTCCTTTTCGTCCGCGAATGGATGCCCCAGCACTTAGGCCGCGTCATCGCCAGCCTAAAGGCCAAATGCAGCCAAGCCTGGTGGCAGCTCCAAGAAGAAGCCGCCCCGCTAAAGCGAGCCGCACAAAACTGCCAGCCCCATTCTGGAGGTCTCTCCCGTCCTGTGGGTGGCATTTTAGTGCCGCCTTGTCATCGTCCTGTGGGTGTCTCCCGTCCTGTGGGTGGTGCTTTAGCGCCGCCTGTCTCTCCTCCGCCTATCACTCCGCCTCGCAAGCCCTCCCTTTGGGAGCCTGGCTATCACGACCGCTACCTCATGCACGAGGGCCAGCTACAAACCCTCCATAACTACATCCACGACAACCCCAAGCGGCTCGCCATCAAGCGCATGAAGCCCAACCTCTTCCGCGTCCGTCAGCACCTACGCATCGGAAATCAGGAATACGCCTCCATGGGCAACATCTTCCTACTGAAACGTCCCGAGAAACTGCAGGTCTTCATGCACAGAAGCGCCACAGCCGAGGACATCCAACAGGAAACCACCCGCCTTATGGCTGCTTGTGAACGGGGAGCCGTCCTCGTCACGCCAGGCATCAGCCCTGGGGAAAAGGCCATCGTCCACGCCGCCCTTGAGCAGGGAATGCCCCTTGTCTTACTACGCGAAAACGGCTTCTCCGAATATGAGAAACCGCATGGCCATTACTTCGAGGCTTGTGCCACTGGCACCCTCCTCCTGCTCTCCCCCTGGGAGTACCACACCGACCGCCGCACCATCAGTCGCTCGCAATGCCTGTCGCTCAACGACATGGCCCGCACCATTTGCGAAGAAGCCACCACGTTTATGCTGATGGGGCATGAGTGACAGGCATCCTCCTTCTCCCGTTCTGCGGCTGGCACTTTAGTGCCGCTCATACAGGGATGGTAACCTTCACACAAAGGCGGAGCGCCCATTGGGTGCTCCGCCTTTGCTTTTGTTGTTCTCTGAGGTCTCTGTCTCCTCTGAGAACTCTGTGTTATTCCTCACCGAGGAGGATGTTCATGATTTCGCAGGCAGCCTTGGCTACGGAAGTACCAGGGCCGAAGACGGCGGCTACGCCAGCCTTGTAGAGGAAGTCGTAGTCCTGAGCGGGGATGACACCGCCGGCAATGACCATGATGTCCTCGCGACCGAGCTTCTTCAGTTCCTCGATGAGCTGCGGGATGAGGGTCTTGTGACCGGCAGCCAGTGACGAAGCACCAACCACATTCACGTCGTTCTCCACAGCCTCGCGAGCTGCCTCGGCAGGTGTCTGGAACAAGGGACCCATATCTACGTCGAAACCGCAGTCGGCGTAGCCCGTTGCTACTACCTTGGCACCGCGATCGTGACCGTCCTGGCCCATCTTTGCCACCATGATACGAGGACGACGGCCCTCGCGCTTTGCAAACTCTTCGGTCAACTGACAAGCCTTCTCGAAGTCCTTGTCGTTCTTTGATTCTGAACTATACACGCCTGAAATGGTTCTGATTACTGCCTTGTAACGTCCTACGACAGCCTCGCAGGCGTCACTGATTTCTCCCAATGTAGCACGATGGCCGGCGGCTGTAACGGCCAGGTCGAGCAGGTTGTGCTCTGACTTCTTGCCGTCGGCAAACTCCTGTACGCACTTGGTGATGGCCTCGAGGTCCTTCTTCACCTGTTCGTTGTCGCGGTTGGCACGGAGTTTCCTCAGTCCCTCCTCCTGCTCCAAACGAACGGCGGTGTTGTCGATTTCCAGGATGTCGATAGGGTCCTCGTGGTCGAGGCGATACTTGTTCACACCCACGATGGTCTGTACGCCAGAGTCGATGCGAGCCTGTGTGCGGGCAGCAGCCTCTTCGATACGCATCTTGGGCAGACCTGTCTCGATGGCCTTGGCCATACCACCCAGTTTCTCGATTTCCTGGATGTGCTCCCATGCCTTGAGATACAACTCCTGCGTCAACTTCTCCACGTAGTACGAACCAGCCCACGGGTCGATGTGCTTGCACACCTGCGTCTCGTTCTGGATGTAAATCTGCGTGTTACGAGCAATACGGGCACTGAAGTCCGTGGGCAGAGCAATAGCCTCGTCGAGGGCGTTGGTGTGCAGCGACTGGGTGTGACCCAATACGGCAGCCATAGCCTCGATGCAGGTACGACCTACGTTGTTGAAGGGGTCTTGCTCGGTGAGCGACCAACCCGAGGTCTGCGAGTGGGTACGCAGGGCCATCGACTTGGGGTTCTTGGCACCGAACGACTTCACAATCTTCGCCCACAACAGACGGCCTGCACGCATTTTGGCAATCTCCATGAAGTGGTTCACGCCGATAGCCCAGAAGAAGCTGAGACGGGGAGCGAAAGCATCCACGTCGATACCGGCATTGATACCTGCACGCAGGTAGTCCATACCGTCGGCCAGCGTGTAAGCCAGCTCGATGTCGGCGGTAGCACCAGCCTCCTGCATGTGGTAGCCGGAGATGGAGATAGAGTTGAACTTCGGCATCTTCTGCGAGGTAAACTCGAAGATGTCGGCGATAATCTTCATTGAGAATGCGGGCGGATAGATGTAGGTGTTACGCACCATGAACTCCTTCAGGATGTCGTTCTGGATGGTACCAGCCATTTCCTCGAGCTGAGCGCCCTGCTCCAGACCGGCATTGATGTAGAATGCCAGTACGGGCAGCACGGCACCATTCATGGTCATGGAAACGGACATCTTGTTCAAGGGAATACCATCGAACAATACCTTCATGTTCTCCAACGAACAAATGCTCACACCTGCCTTACCTACGTCGCCAACCACACGTGGATTATCGGGGTCGTAACCGCGATGCGTGGGAAGGTCGAAGGCTACGGACAGACCTTTCTGACCAGCAGCCAGGTTGCGGCGGTAGAAGGCGTTCGACTCCTCGGCCGTAGAGAAACCGGCATACTGACGGATGGTCCACGGACGGAAGGGGTACATCATACTATACGGACCACGCAGGAAGGGAGGAATACCAGCAGCAAAGTCGAGGTGCTCCATGCCTTCGAGGTCTTCTTTCGTGTAAACGGGCTGAATGTCTATCTGCTCAGGAGTCTTCCAGTTGGCAGAGATACCATTCTCCTTTTGCCAGTCGTGGCCATTCTTGGCTTCAATCCCGGCAAAGATATCGATGTCTTTGAAATTCTTCATAAGATTTACTATTTAGCTATTTACGATTTACAATTTATTTACGATTTGGCAATTTAACCATTTACTTCTTCGCCTCCTCTTCCGCTTTCATCCGGGCCTTGGTAGAAAGGATGGTTTTCACAACGATTCCCGTCAATTCCTTGCTCTCTTGGAAAAGAGCTTGCATGTGCGACGGGTTAATCAACTGGCTTCGCATGATTATATCGAGCCAATGATTGGTTTCATCCAATTCCTCTTCTACCATTTTCAATTTATTGATAAAGTCTTTATCCGACTTCGCCAAACATGCAGCACGGTAATTGGCAGAAGGAGATGTACCAGAACGCACAATCTGACGGGCAATTGCATTACCAGCAACGCTGGCTGGCATGTAATCCACCATCTTGATAATTCTCACAGCAAAGACTGTAAGCCGTTCACGTAAATCTTCCTTGGTCATCTATCATCTAAATTGTAAATGGATTAAATTGTACATAAATTGTACATTGTAAATCGTTAAATTGTAAATTAAAGAATGTTTAGTTTTTGATTATACTCTTGCAGTGTCTTCAGCTGGTCAACACGTACATGGATGAAGTTCTCGATACCGGCGGCCTTCAGGTCCTCGGAGCAAGCGGGAGCACCAGCTACGACGAACATGGCGCGACCGTTGAGGTACTGGAAGGCAGGGATGGCGTACTCGGCATACTCATCGTCACTGGAGCAGAGCACCACGATGTCGGCACCTGCGGCGAGGGCAGCATCAACACCTTCCTCTACAGTCTTGAAGCCCAGGTTGTCGATAACCTGATAGCCTGCAGCGGCGAGGAAGTTGCACGAGAACTGAGCACGAGCCTGACGCATGGCCAAGTTTCCGATGGTGAGCATGAAGGCTACGGGCACCTTCTTTGCCTTCTCTGTCGTGAGGCGCAGGGTCTCGAAATCGCTGGCCAGACGGCTGGTCTTCAGGGCAGGCACGTCGGCATCGCCAGAGTGCTTGCAAGTGCAGTCGCAGCTGAGAGGCTCTTTGCCTTCGCTCTTCTCGGTGAAGTTGGGGAACTGGTTGGTTCCGAGCAGGAACTCCTTGCGCTTGCCCACGTTGGCGTGGCGCGTCTTGTCGGTCTCGTTCAGGGTATTCTGAATGGTACCAGCCTTCACGGCAGCCAGGAAGCCACCTTCTTCCTCCACGGCGAGGAACAGCTTCCAACCTTCCTTGGCGATGGCCGTGGTCAGTTCCTCTACGAAGTAAGAACCGCCGCTTACATCGACAATCTTGTCGAAGTGGCACTCTTCCTTCAGCAGCAGCTGCTGGTTGCGGGCGATACGCTCAGCAAAGTCAGTTGGAACCTCGTAAGGAGTGTCGAATGGAGTGACAACCATAGAGTGGATACCTGCGAGGGCAGCACTCATGGCCTCAGTCTGTGAGCGAAGCATGTTCACGTAAGAATCGAACACCGTCTGGTTATAGGTAGTCGTCGAAGCGTTGATGACCATCTTACAAGCGCAGTCGCACTTGGGCTCGTACTGCTTTACAATCTGTGCCCACAACATACGGGCAGCGCGGAACTTGGCAATCTCCATGAAGTAGTTGCCGCCTACGCCCATGTAGAACTTGATTTTCTTGGCAGCGAGGTCAACGGGCACGCCGGCCTCCACCATCTCATCAAGGTATTCCTTACCCCAAGCGAGGGCATAACCCAGTTCCTGATAAACGTAAGCACCCGAGTTGCAGAGCAAGTCGCTGTGTACCATCACGCAACGCAGGTTGGGGAAGTCCTTCAGTTTCTCCACCAGCTTGGGCATGTCGGGCAGCAGCATGGTGGTGTCCTTGCCCTTCATGAGCATACGCTCGATGGGGTCGAAACCAATACCACCGACAATCTTCTCCTTGTCGTAGCCCTTCTTCTCGTAGTAAGCCACCACGATGTCGGCCAGTTCCAAGGCATGACGCTGACAGGTGCGGAAGCTTACCTCCACACAGTCGCACAGGATGCCGTCGAGCAATGTCTCGATGAACTCCTTGCTGACCTTGTCACCAGGAATGCGGAAACCAAGGGAGTCGATGCCACGATTCAGGATGTCCAATGCCTTAGCATTAGCCTCCTTGGCATCCTCTGCCTTGATGTTCTGGCAGACATACCATTGGTTGTCGGCCTTTTTGTTACCTCTCACGAATGGGAACTCCCCAGGCAGGGCATTGACGAGGGGCAATTTGTCCACGTCCTCCTTCCTGTAGAACGGTTCCATGGAGAAACCTTCGTTGGTTCTCCACACCATCTTCTTCTGATAATCAGCACCCTTGAGGTCAACCTCAATCTTCTCACGCCATTCCTGACGTGAGGGCGCAGTAAAATCAGAGAAGAGTTTCTCTGTTTGTTTTGCCATATCTATCTATATATATAAATAAGTGTAAAGTGCCACAAAGATACAAATAAGCGAGGGAAATGCCAAATTTATTTGAGCATTTTCGAGCACGAGTATTTAAATACCAAAGGCAAGAGCAAGGGAAGTCCCCGTTTTAGAAGAGCCAAAGACCATTATCTCAAATCATATAGGCGTGTATTGAGAGTTGATGTAACATTATCGTAAAGCGTATTATTTTGCAAGAATACTGAATCTGCGTAACTTTGCCAGCGAACTTAGGATTTTGAAACAAATAACTTATTATTATGGAATACACAATTATTGCAAGCAAACTTTTAGGTGCACTTGGCCTACTCATCTTTGGCATGAAAATGATGAGTGACGCCTTACAGAAAATGGCAGGACCACAGTTGAGACACATGTTAGGAAAAATGACAGCAAACCGACTGGCGGGGATGCTAACGGGAACTATGGTTACATGTGCTGTGCAGTCGTCATCGGCCACAACGGTGATGACGGTATCGTTCGTCTCAGCCGGACTTTTGACACTCGGACAAGCCATATCTGTCATCATGGGAGCAAACATCGGTACTACACTGACAGCATGGATTATGTCGCTTGGCTATAATGTTGACCTCAGTAACATCATTTTTCCTGCTTTCATGCTTGGTATCATACTTATATATAGGAAAAAGCAACGTTACGTAGGTGACTTCCTCTTTGGCATTGCGTTCATGTTCTGGTCATTGATCATGCTCAGTGCGGCAGGCAAGGAACTGGATTTGGAGCATAATGAAGCCGTAGTGGCATTCTTTGCCTCGTTTGACACGTCGAGTCACCTTACCATTCTTGCTTTTTTGGCCATCGGCACTGTGATAACCTGCATCGTTCAATCATCGGCTGCAGTTATGGCCATCACCATACTGCTTTGCTCCACAGGAGTACTGCCCATCCACCTCGGCATTGCCCTCGTAATGGGTGAAAACATCGGTACAACGGCCACCGCCAATCTTGCGGCAATGGGTTCTGGATTGGAGGCACGACGAGCAGCCTTAGCTCACCTCATGTTTAACGTGTTTGGTGTGTTTTGGGTGCTCTGCGTGTTCTATCCTTTTGTCAATGGTGTTTGCTATTTGGCAGGTTACGACCCTTCGGTTTCTGGACAAAGCACTCGCCTACCCGTGGTACTTGCCATGTTCCATACTTGCTTCAATGTCACAAACACGTTATTGCTCATTGGTTTCATTCCGCAATTGGAACGTGTAGTACGTTGGCTGCTACCGCAGAAGGCCGAAACTGCCGGTGATGGACAAAACCTGAAATACATACAGGCAGGTCCGATGGCAACCCCAGAAATTGCTGTCTTTGAGGCCGAAAGGGAAACAAATCTCTTTGCAGAACGCATGCATGCAATGTTCGCGATGGTCACTCAACTGATGGACGACACTCATGTCGATTCCTTTGACGAAAAATATGCGGCCATAGAGCGTGAAGAAGATATTTCCGACAAGACGGAACAAGCCATAGCCGACTATCTGGCACAGCTCTTGAATGACCACCTAAGCGACACAACAAAGCAGAAGATAAGGCAGATGCTGTGTGAAGTGAGTGAATTGGAAAGCATAGGTGATGCTTGCTATAAAATAGGCCGTACATTAGCCCGTCATCGTGAACTCAGTCTCGCCTTCGTCACTTCACAGAGTGACAACCTTCACATGATGAGAGACCTCACCAACAATGCCCTACAACAGATGTGCAAAGTGATGCACGGCCATCGTTCTGAGCACAATATCAATGAGACCTATCGCATCGAGAACGAGGTAAACTTGCTTCGCAATCGGTTGAAGGAGGAAAACATTCAGGCCATTAACAACCATGAATACAGCTATGCCTTAGGCACACTCTATTTTGATATAATCAGCGAGATGGAAAAACTTTGTGACTACATTGTCAATGTCGTAGAAGCAAGATTTGGAAAATAATTCGTACCTTTGACCTTCGTCTTAGGTACTCACGTTCGGAAAAATGCATACAAGTTTGCGTTTTCGCTCACTTAATCGTACCTTTGACCCTGAAATGAAGAAGAAACGAATTCTAGTCATTGATGACGAGCAGGACTTGTGCGAGATCCTGCGCATCAACCTTATGGCAGAGGGCTATGAGGCAGAGGTTGCCTATTCGGCTTTGGAAGCCTTACGAAAGGATGTAGGAGGATTCGACTTGCTAGTGCTCGACGTGATGATGCCTGGCATGTCTGGGTTCGAGATGACCAGACAAATACGCACGCCAGGCATTGACATCCCCATCATTTTCCTGACGGCAAGGGACGCCGAAGAGGACAAGTTGGAAGGTTTTGAACTAGGTGCAGACGATTATATTTCGAAACCTTTCTCCGTGCGCGAACTGATGGCAAGGATACGTGCCGTACTAGCAAGAACAGCGGTAAATGACAAGGGAACAACCAGTCCATTGATTTTTGAAGGACTGACGATAGACCTCCCTCAGAGGAAAGTAATGGCCGATGGCGAAATCCTCAACCTAACAAAGACGGAACTGGAACTGCTTCGGTTACTACTAAGCCACAAAGGGCAGGTGTTCTCGCGCCAGCAGTTGCTCAGCGAGGTCTGGCCAAGCGATGTGATTGTTACCAACCGCACAGTGGACGTCAACATCACACGACTGCGTAAGAAATTGGGACACTACGGTCAACACATCGCTACGAGGCAAGGCTATGGTTACCTGTTTGATACGGAGGGCAAAATATGAAGAAACTGACAGAGGGAGGAAAAATGTTCTTCGGCGTGATGACAATATTTGTTGTCTATGCTGTAGTATTCATTTTGTTCGAGGACTATGATCGCAAAAGATTAGAACCATTCGACGAAGTCAGCGACTGGCACTTATTGCTCTTCTCCGTAGTGGTGATGGGCGGCCTTGGTATATTGCTCTACCGCTATGCCCATCGAATGGATGAGCGCATCAGTCGCAAACAGACCACGAAAGAGAACCAAATGCGTCGCGAACTGACACAAAACATTGCCCACGAACTGAAAACCCCCGTAGCCAGCATCCTCGGTTATGCCGAGACCATACTCCACACCCCAGGCATAAACAACGAACAGTGCCGACAGTTTACCGAACGCACTCTCACACAGGCCCAACGACTCACCTCCCTCTTGCAGGACATCTCCACGCTGAACCGCATGGACTATGCCGCCGACATGCTCTCCACGGAGCGCGTCGATGTCGCGGCCCTCGTTGCCGACATTGTCGAAGAGACACGCCTTGCCATGCAGCGCCGCAGGATGGAGTTCCACAACCTGCTTCCTCAGGACATCGTGGTCAACGGCAACGAGCAACTCATCTACGGCATCTTCCGCAACCTCACGGACAATGCCATCGCATACGCCGGCGAAGCCACCGTCGTGGGCCTGTCCGCCACAGAAAGCAAGACGCACTGGCATTTCACCTTCTCCGACAACGGCGTCGGCATTCCCGCGGAGCATCTCGGCCGTATCTTCGAACGCTTCTACCGCATCGACAAGAGCCGAAGCCGACAGGTGGGCGGCACAGGCCTGGGACTTGCCATCGTCAAGAACGCCATCCTCCTGCACGGCGGCACCATCTCCGTCCGCTCCGACTCCGGAACCACTTTCGACTTTACGCTCAAGAAGTAGCGCCGAGAGTGGAAATGTAACTGAATTGTAACACTATTTTCTTGCCCAAATGACCGTTTGTCGCTACTTTTGCAACAAACTTCTCAAATTGTGTCTATACAAACATTTTTAATCTAAATAAGCAATGAAAGCGAAGTATTTCTTTTTATGTCTCGCAATAGGGGCAATGGCCTTATTCAATGTAAGTTGCGACCATGGCGTAACCCCGTCCGACGTTCCTGCAGCAGTCATGACAAAGTTCCAACAGATGTTTCCCAACATTACGGCAAAATGGGAAAAAGACAAGAACGGACAGCTGAAGGCAGAGTTCTATTCCGACTATCACGAAATGGAAGTCTGGTTCCAGAAGGATGGAACGTGGGTGATGACCAAGAAGGACATTTCGGTCAGCGAACTGCCCAAAACAGTGCTCGACTATCTGACGGCGAACTACACGGGAGTGGAAATCGACGACGCCGATTGGGTGGAAACCCCGACGGAGAAGTACTACCTCGTGGAACTGGATAAGGACAAAGGAAACGACATCTATCTGAAGTTCAACGAAGCCGGCGAATTGATACAGTGAATGCCATGGAAAATACAGAAACAAAGCAATCAGCGAGGATTCAGACCTCACTGCTGAATCCAAGCGAAAAGGTAATCCTGCGTGCCCTGGCGCGCAGGATTCCTCTATTTGTCACCAGCGACCATCTGACGGCCATCGGCGTAGTGGGGGCAGTGATAGTCCTCGTGGGCTATGCGCTGACCACCTACAGCCCTGCTTGGCTATGGCTGGCCAACGCCGGCTTTTTCATCAACTGGTTCGGCGACTCACTGGACGGCACACTGGCGCGCTTTCGCAACCAGCAACGTCCGCTCTACGGCTTCTACATCGACCACAATCTTGACTGCGTTTGTGCCTTCCTGATGGTGCTGGGAGCCGGCATGTCGGCCTACATGAGCCTGACAGTGGCCCTGCTCATCATTGTGCCCTATTTCATGCTCGACGTGTTCGTGATGATCAATGCCCATCTCAAGAACGAGTTCCAGTTAACCTTTGCCAAACTGGGACCAACAGAACTGCGACTCATTATCATTCTGGTAAACGCATGTTTCTTCTTCATCCCTACCCTGCAAACATGGTCGTACACATTCTCTCTGTTTGGGCATAACCACACACTACTTGCACTCGATTTTGCAGCCCTCTTCATTAGTCTCAATCTTTTCGTTATTTACTTCCATAGCCTTTGGCAAGACACACACTATTACGCACACATCGATCCACTGCATAAATCAACTCCAACCCACTCAGAATAAAAAGTATCCAACGTAATTCTATCTTTTTACCATACAAGCACTTAATCAAAGGCAACAATACGGTAGTGAACGACTACAATATTGTTGCCTAACTTATTGTTTTAGGTACTTCCGCTCGATTTGCACTATCTTGTGCAGTCACAATAGAAGATTTTGATATCAGGGAACAGCGGAATCAGCGGGAAAAGGACTTTGAGAATGCCTTACGCCCATTGTTGACATAGATACCACGTCTTGTGGGTTTTCCATTGAGACGACGACCGTCAAGCGTATACCACGAAGCCTCATCCCCCACCCCCTTAAAAGGGGCAAGGGGAACATTTATTGCAGTTTCTCCAGATTCATCCACACCATTATAAATGTATACTGACGAACCTGCAAGCGAGAGTGTCAGTTGAGTATCAATATCAATGGGCTCGCCAATAGGTAGTCCGGTAAGAACACCCTGAGTGAATGCATTGGAGAGGGTTATGCTGGTATTAATATAGGCAGGAATATCTAAAGCCTCACGCAACGTGGTAGTAAAGGTCTGAGCCGAAGTCGATGGATTACGAAGAGCGAGAGTTGCCTTCTTACTATTCCATGATGCCCAACCATATACATTAGCCTTGCTGCCATCCCATGGATTACCACCAACCCAATGAATGTCTGGTAATACATCCTCCTGAGCCTTCTGCCATTTGATGCATTCGGCAAGGTCGCCCCATAGTTTGCCGCCATTGATACTATTCATCAAGGCAAAATCGGCATATACCTCCACCATGCCCGAACCACAGGCAAAGGCACAACGCATTTCGCGGACGATGTCGTTATAGTTCTTGCTCATATTGGCTATGCCACCACCATAATTCGACAGGATGAAACCATGAGTCATAAGCGTATTTATAGGACAGAGCGGTGAATTCTGCACGAAGTTCTGATAGACGAGACGGTCGCGATAGGTTATCCATTGTTCGCGCGAATTACCCTGATTGCCGGCAGTGCCCCAGTCATTCTCCTGACGCCATACAGCATCGGAAATCTGGAACCAGAAGGGCGATGCCCAAGTGCCTACTGTGGTGTTGAGGAAAACGTCTGGTTTCACCTTACGCAACTCCTGTTCGATGTTGATGATACCCTCGGCATTCTCTTCACCAGTAGCTCCTGCATCTGGACCTACAGAGCTGAACTGGGCACTGATACCATCAAACTTGAAGAAGTTAAAGTGGTATGTATTGAGCATATAGCTGGTACGGTTGAGGAATACGTTGTAATAATCAGGGTTAGAGAGTTGCATACCTCCCTTGCCGTTCCAATAGGCTCGTCGGTAATTGCCGCTCTGTCCGTAGCCACCCACGGGACCGAGCCATGCACCAATCTGTGAATCCATTGCCCATGCCTTGTCACTGAGGTTCTGGAAGCCGTCGGGGAAGTTGGGGTTGAATTCCCACGTGCCATAGATGTCCCATCCATCATCCCAAACGAATGAGCCGATACCCACACCATGTTTGTCGAAGAGGTTCGTCTTCCACTGGTCAAGAACCTCGGCACATTGCGACTCATTGAAGTTGCCCGTATAGTTCTGGTCGTTGTTACGGTCGATGTTCAGTTCGAACCATGAATTGTACATCGGGAAGGGTCGCCAAGGCACTGCACGTTCACGTTCACTGTAGCATAGGAACGAACGACGTGCCTGTCCCGGGGCGATGATACCCACGACGACACCCACCTTCCATGTCTTACCAGCCTGTAGGGTCGTCTGTCGGCTCCACTCACCCTTGATTTCCGTTTCTGTGGGAGCGGCCAGATGGTAGTAGTATTTCAGCGCATAACTAAGGTTGATATTGCCCGACGATGTATTGTCGCTTCCATTTGGATTAAGCACGGCAAAATAGCGTAATGTGTAATCGCCGGAAGCGGGCACAGTAAAGGTATAGTTATTGTCGGTCTTGGCACCTCCGGAGAAACCTCTGTGATAATCACTGGCTACCACGTTGCCATCTCCATCCACCAAGTCCACACCGGCTATGGTGAGGCCGTGCGTTCCAGAAGAGTACATGAACTGGGCGTTGAAGGAGCCCTCGCCACGCGAGAAGCCTATGCTCTTTTCCATCACCTTTATTCTGTCAGAGGTATATCCCAATTCGTTGATGCGTGAGGGAACGGAAGCAGGTACGCTCCACGAAGAAGTATTCCACGTATCTGTGCGCGTACCACCCACCTCCAACAATGGTGCCGTTACGGAAGCACCTGCAGATGGCAGGGCATTAGCGGCTGTATTACCATCATATACGAGTTCGGGAGCCAACACGTCGCAAGTCCATGTGATGGTGCCGTTGCTGTTAAACGAACTTTGATTGTCCGTCACCGTATCACGGAAATAGCGCACGAGATAGTACCCTGCGGCAGGAATATTGAGTGTATAAACATTTTTTGACTTCGAACCACCCGTGTATCCTTTGTGGTAGTCGCTGGCCACTACATTACCTGTGGTTGGGTCGATGATATCCACACCTGCAATGTCCAGACGATGACTTCCACTTGTATATTGGAATGTCACTTTCTGCGTACCACTCCCAAGAATGGCAAGATAGCCCTGCACGCCACAGATACCACTTGCGGGCAATCCAAGTTTAAGGATGCCTTGCGGTGTCTCTGAGCCAGGCAGCCAGGAGAAAGTAGAACTCGTCCAGTTGCCGTATGCAAAAGGCTCGGTATTCAAGAAACCCACTATGCTGTTCTTACCCATCGGCGTTTCCAACCCGGCAAATATTCTGTCACTGGCAATGACGGCTCCGCGTGTGTTGCCCACGACGGCCGGAGTTTGCTCGCCGATGCTGTTATCGACGGTGTAGTGCATCGGAATAATGGCATTCATAGATACGTTCTTCACCGCCGTAAGTTCCAACTCCGTGCGGAGGTAATGGGAACCGTCACGAAGAACGGCACGCCACGTCAGTTGCAAGTCGCCGTATGTATAAGTGGCTTCAACAGCCTTACCAGGAAGTTTCAGTGAAGCCTTGGCGGCATTGTCGTCAGGGGTCAAATTGATAAGACAGACCTCGCCCAGTGCCATCTGTGAAGACTTCACCTCCGTACCATTTCCGAGACGGATGCTAAAGAGATCGTCACTGGCCTTCAGGCCCATCGCCTCACATCCCCCAAAGGTCAGTTGACCATCCGCATGGATGAACGTAGCCGACAACAGGTCGTTGGCCAGCACATAGGTACCGTCCGTGACTGATGAGGTTGCCGTTCCTGCCTGTTGTGCCTGAGGGAAGATAACTTTCTGTGCCCCTATCGTAAGGGTCAGCAGCAGAGTAAAAGCCAGTAAAACCAGTTTTTTCATATTTGTTAGTTTTAGGTTACGGCAACAAATATACAACATTTTGAGGAATCCCCCCTCCATCAAGGATACAAATATTTGCTTTTGAGCGTAATTTTTTATTTTTTAATTTTTAAATTTTAATTTATTTACGTACCTCTGAGGTTTTTCAGCCTTGCAGGCATAAATTTTCCCCTTTTGTTTGGTTTTTCTCTCGATTTGCACTAACTTTGCACTCGCAAACCTCGCTGCGGGTTATAGCAGCTGCCGGATTGGGCTATGGTGTAATGGTAGCACAAGACATTTTGGTCGTCTTAGTTCTGGTTCGAAACCGGATAGCCCAACTCACCGATTACGCGAGAGCAACAGCAAACACTGTTGCTCTTTGTCTTTTAGAAACGAAAGCTGCGGATGATTTCATACGTAAGCCTTCGATTCAAAAAGACAGCAGGAGCAAGCAAGGCTTGATACTGCCGAGCATGAGGTGAGTCGAGCAAAGCTCAACTCCCATACTGCCGAGGCGAGTGGAAATCGAGCAAAGCTCAACTTACCATAGCACCAACTCAACTTCTTAACAAAAAAATCGTGGAGAATGCATCTATCCACGATTTTTTTTCGTATTTTTGCAAGCAAATATTCATTTTTATAACATACAACTATGAACAATCCATTTTCACTTGAAGGTAAGAACGCCTGGATTACCGGTGCTTCTTACGGCATCGGATTCAACATTGCCAAGGCATTCGTCGGGGCAGGTATTAAAACCATCATCTTCAACGACATCAACGAGGCTGCTCTGGAGCGTGGCTTGGCCAACTACAAGGAGGCTGGCATCACGAACGTAAAGGGTTACGTCTGCGACGTTACTGACGAGAACGCTGTAAAGGCTCTCGTGGAGAAGATTCACGAGGAAGTAGGTCAGATTGATATTCTGGTAAACAATGCCGGCATCATCAAGCGCATCCCCATGCACGAGATGAAGCGTGCCGAGTTCCAGCAGGTCATCGATGTTGACCTTGTTGCTCCCTACATCTGCTCTGCTGCTGTAGTGCCCGAGATGATGGAACGCCGCGAGGGCAAGATTATCAACATCTGCTCCATGATGTCGGAACTGGGACGCGAGACCGTCAGCGCATACGCTGCTGCCAAGGGCGGCTTGAAGATGCTCACCCGCAACATTTGCTCGGAGTATGGCGAATATAACATCCAGTGTAACGGCATTGGCCCGGGCTACATTGCTACGCCCCAGACCGCTCCCCTGCGCGAGATTCAGCCCGACGGCAGCCGTCATCCCTTCGACAAGTTCATCTGTGCCAAGACTCCTGCTGGTCGTTGGCTCGACCCTGAGGAACTGGGTGGTCCCGCCGTGTTCCTGGCCTCTCACGCCTCCGATGCCGTGAACGGCCATATACTCTATGTCGATGGCGGTATCCTTGCTTACATCGGCAAGCAACCCTGATAAATAATTGATAATTGACAATGTATAATGAACATTAAGCCCCGACTCGCAATGAGTCGGGGCTTAATCTCTACTTTTTATTTCAATCATTAAGTTTTTCAAAAAGTTGCTCAATTGATAAACTTTCCATAACTTTGCCACAAGAACCATTAAAACTAAGTCATGCCCGAAATCAGTCGTTTCTTTGGAATTATCATCAGTCTGTATTGGCGCGACCACAATCCGCCACATATACACTTTACGTATGGCGATTACGAATGTAGTATCAGTGTAATAGACCGCGTTGTGGATGGGAAAGCACCTTCCAAGGTCATTACTAAAGTAAACGAATGGTTAGACCTACACGAGGCAGAAATCCTCACGATGTGGGAAAAAGCACAGAAGGGTGAGAAACTGGGAACCATCGAACCCTTAAAATAGGAGGATAAACTATGCTTAAAGTTAAGGACGTTGATTACATTAAAGACTATGAACTGCTGATAACTTTTAGTGATGGCAGTCGCAAGCGCGTTGACCTTCAGCCCTATCTGACGGGAGAGGTGTTTGGTGAACTGCTTGACCTAAATAAGTTTATCCAGTATGGTCTGACATCCTACACCATCGAATGGGCAAATGGTGCTGACCTCGCTCCTGAGTTTCTATACGAAATCGGAACTGCAGCATAACATAATGAACATTAAGTCCCGGCTCGCAATGAGTCGGGGCTTAATGTTTTATTAAAGAAGATTTTTACCTTAAAATTATAGGGCATCCGGCGCAAAGCTACGCTTGCGTATTGAAAAGGAGCAGGAAGTACTTCTTTTTGCCCTGCTGCACAAGAAGGTATTTGTCGTCGAGCAGGTCGGCAGTGGTGACCATTTGGTCGAAGGCCGTGAGTTTCTCCTTGTTGAGGGAGACACCACCACCCTGAGTCAGTTTACGCATTTCGCCCTTTGAAGCAAAACAGGGAGCGTGTTCGGCAAAGAGATCAACGGCCTTGCAGCCCTCACCCTCAAGCAGGCTACGACTCACTTCAAAATGAGGCACACCGCTGAAGACATCGAGCAGTGTGGCTTCGTCCAGTTTCACGAGGCTTTCCTTCGTAGCCTTACCGAAGAGGATGTTCGAGGCTTCAAGGGCAAGTTCGTAATCCTCGCGACCATGAACCAATACGGTCACCTCCTCAGCCAAGCGCTTCTGCAGAACACGACGACCGGGATCTTGACGATGTTCCTCAATGAGCGCATCAATCGTCTCTTTGTCCAAAGAGGTGAATATCTTGATGTAGCGTTCGGCCTCCTCGTCACCCACATTCACCCAGAACTGGTAGAACATATAGGGTGAGGTGCGGTTACGATCGAGCCAAACATTGCCCTGTTCGGTCTTGCCGAACTTCTTACCGTCGGCCTTGGTGATGAGGGGACAGGTGAGGGCAAAGGCTTCGTTCTCTACGCCTAACTTACGACGGATAAGTTCAGTACCCGTGGTGATGTTGCCCCACTGATCTGAGCCACCCATCTGTAATCGGCAATTCTTGGTCTCGTAGAGGTGCAGGAAGTCGTAGCCCTGCAGGAGCTGGTAGGTGAACTCGGTGAACGACATTCCCTCCTGGAACTCACCGTTGAGACGACGCTTTACGCTGTCCTTGGCCATCATGTAGTTGACGGTGATGCACTTACCAATGTCGCGTGCAAACTTCAAGAAGGTGAAGTCCTTCATCCAGTCGTAGTTGTTCACCAGTTCGGCTGCGTTGGGGGCATCGCTGTCGAAGTCGAGGAAGCGAGACAATTGCTCGCGGATGCAAGCCACATTGTGGCGCAGAGTATCCTCGTCCAACAGGTTACGTTCCTGACTCTTTCCACTGGGGTCACCAATCATACCCGTAGCACCGCCCAGCAAGGCGATGGGCTTGTGACCACAACGTTGGAAGTGGCGCAACATCATAACACCACACAGATGACCGATGTGCAGACTATCGGCCGTGGGGTCGATGCCCACGTAAGCCGTCTGCATACCTTTACTTAACATTTCTTCTGTTCCGGGCATCATCGTGTGAATCATGCCCCTCCATTTCAGTTCTTCTACAAAATTCATCGTAACATTTACTATTTTATAATTTACTATTTACTATTTATGTACCATTTGACAATTTAACTATTTTATTCGTGCTGCAATATGACGAAAACAATCCGATGTTTAGCAATACCTGTGAACAAATTGTAAATTAATTCCATCGTAAATAAATCGTAAATTGTAAATCGTCAAATTGTAAATCAACTAAACAGGTCGGGCTGTTCTGCCGTGCCGAACCTTGTCCCCATCGTGCGACCCAAGTGCTGGTAGGCCAGTTCGGTGACTTCACGTCCTCGCGGCGTGCGCTTGATGAAACCCTCCTTGATAAGAAATGGTTCATATACCTCCTCTACTGTACCACCATCCTCTCCGATAGCCGTAGCGATGGTGTTGATGCCCACAGGACCACCCTTGAACTTGTCGATGATGGTCAGCAGTATCTTGTTGTCGATTTCATCAAGTCCGTGCTTATCGATATTCAAAGCCTCGAGGGCGATGCGTGCAATCTTGAGGTCAATCTCTCCATTTCCCCTAACCTGAGCGAAATCGCGAACACGACGTAATAGGGCGTTGGCGATACGTGGCGTACCACGACTACGACTGGCAATCTCGCCCGCCGCTTCCGATGAAATGGGCACATTTAGTATCGATGCCGATCGGATGATAATCTTTTTCAGCGTTGCGGCATCGTAGTATTCCAGATGTAGGTTGATGCCGAAACGGGCACGCAGGGGAGCCGTCAGCAGACCGCTACGCGTGGTGGCACCCACCAACGTGAAAGGATTGAGGTCTATCTGTATCGACCGTGCCGAGGGACCTTTGTCTATCATGATGTCGATGCGGTAGTCCTCCATTGCGGAGTATAGATACTCTTCCACAACGGGTGACAGACGATGAATTTCATCGATGAAAAGGACATCATTTGGCTCCAGAGAGGTAAGCAGACCAGCCAAGTCGCCAGGTTTGTCGAGTACAGGGCCACTGGTAATCTTGAAGCCCACGCCCAATTCGTTAGCAATAATGTTCGACAAAGTGGTCTTACCCAATCCTGGAGGACCATGTAACAGCGTATGGTCGAGAGGTTCGCCACGATAACGTGCAGCCTCAACGAACACACTCAGGTTGTCCACCACCTTCTGTTGTCCGCTGAAGTCCTCGAAGCGAAGAGGTCTGAGTGCATTCTCAAAATCTTTTTCACCACGATTACGTTGCTCGCGTATGTCAAAATCCTGTTCCATGGGCAAAATTGCGTACAAAGATAATTATTTCTTCCGAGGGCAAAAAATATTATGCAGCATTTTTCCTTTTCTATCTTTATTATCTCACGAATAATTTGTATCTTTGCAGCGAAAGCAATAAAACATAATAACAAACCTAAAAACCACTATTTATGAAAAAATTTTTACTCTCTCTCTTTGCAGTCCTATCTGCAAGTTTTGCCTTTGCCGGTGACGGAACAAAGGCAAATCCCATGACTGTGGCCGATGTTCTCGCCGCTACAATGGATGGCCGTGAAGTGTATGTGAAAGGCTACATCGTAGGCTCATGCACTGGAACTGGCATCAACAGTGCAGAGTTTGGCGTATCTGACAAATCGTCGGTCTCCAATTTTCTATTGGCCGATGATGTCAATGAAACCAGCACAGACAATGTTATCGCAGCTCAGATGCCTACTGCCGTACGTGCTGGTTTGGCTCTAAAGAACAAACCCGAAAACCTAGGCAAACTCGTAACTGTCAAGGCTCAACTACAGAAGTATTTTGGAAAGAATGGCATCAAGAACATTTCAGAATATGTGTTCGAGGGTGAAGAAACCGTAGATATCACCAATACACCAGAGACAGCCTATACTGTTAGTCAGGCTCGCGAACTCATTGATGCCAACGAAGGTCTGTTTGCCTTTGTCTATGTGAAGGGAGAGGTAATGGAAGGAGCCCAAATTAATACAACAAATGGTGATGCCACCTACGATATTACCGATGGCAATGGAGCCACGCTGACTGTCTATCGTGGCAAATATTTGGAGAACAAAAGTTTCACCAACGAAGACCAACTTCAGGATGGCGATGAGGTTGTTGTCTATGGTCAGCTCCAACTTTATACGAATCAGGCCGAAGGTACCTCAACCTATGAGATTGCTCAAGGCAATTACCTATACTCTCTAAATGGTGAAACTGAGGCTGGCGACGACCCCACTCCCGGCCCCGTTGTAACTTCCATCACCATCCAAGAGGCACAAGCTTTGGCCGCCAATTCCACTGCTACAGTCGAGGGTGCTATAGTTTATGCTCTTTGTACAAATGGTGCTGTTCTCGGCGACGCTACTGGTTACATCTACTATTTTAATAAATCCATCAGCGGACTGGCTGTCGGCGACCAGGTTACCATTAGCGGTGCTGTTAGCAGTTATGGCGGCTTTAATCAGTTCACCAATACTGCTACTGTCACCAAGACAGGTTCCGTATCTTCTGTAACCTATCCCGTTCCCACAGAAATAAACCTTGATACATGGGTGGCTACTCCTACCATTCAGTACGTAAAACTGACCGCCACACTCAATATCAGCGGCAATTATTACAACCTGATTGTTGACGGAGCTACGGCAAAAGGTAGCATTGTGGGTCCTGTAGCAGACATGTTTACAGGTATTGCCAGTGACACAACTGTTACCGTGGAGGGATTTGCTATGTACACCAGCGGTAGCAGTACGAAATATGCCAATATCATTGCTACCAAGGTTACTACAGACGGAGAAGGTGGTGGTGGAGACCCCGACCCAGATCCAGATCCCACTCCAGGCCCCGACCCAGATCCCATAATCGACGGTACAGAAATCCTGACGAACGGTTCATTCGAAGAATGGGCTGACGACATGCCTGTGGATTGGAAGTCCACGAACTCTGCCAGCACAGCGGCTACTGTGGCTCAGAGCACCGATGCACACGAAGGCACCTATGCTGTGGAAATCAAGAGCACTGCCAGCACGAACAAGCGACTGGCCAGCAAGGAGATTGCTCTGGAAGCTGGTACATACACCTTCAGCATCTGGATGAAGAGTGCAGGCGAAGCCTCTGTGGCAAAGATGGGCTATGCCTACATGGATGGTACAAGCATCAAATACGTATATTTCATGGGCGACGATAACAAGGAAATCGAATACAGCATCACCCCTGAATATACCGAGTACACTGGCACATTCACTCTGGAAACTGCCACCACGATTAACCTCGTTGTTATGAACAACAAGAAGAGCAAAGCCGTAAGCATTATCGCTGACGATGCCAGCCTGAAGAAGACTGAAGGCGGTGGAGGAACCGACCAAAAGGAAGACATCACTAACGAGGCTACCGCTCCTTATACCGTGAGTCAGGCCATCAACTTCATCGACAACAAGGATACCTACGACCTGTCGAAGGTAGTTTATGTCATGGGCGAGGTTGCTGAGGTTACCGAAGTTAGCACCGACCACGGCAATGCCACCTATACGATCACAGACGGCAATAACACCATAACCATCTACCGTGGCAAATATCTTGAGAACAAGAACTTCACCAATGCCGACCAGATACAGGACGGTGACGAAGTTGTCGTATATGGTAAACTCACTCTTTACCAGAAGGAAGGAGAGGAAAGCCAGTACCAGATGGCTCAGGGCAACTACCTCTACTCGCTGAACGGCAAGACAGAGCCCGAACCCGAGCCCACACCCGACTACTCACAGGTAGAAGCCCTCAGCATCGCCGAGTTCCTGCAGAAGGCCGATACACAGAATATGTATAAGCTGACCGGTGTCGTACGCAATGTTGTAAACACCACCTTCGGAAACTTTGACCTCTGCGACCAGGACAACGAGGAAACCAAGATTTACATCTACGGCGTGGTGAAGGCAGACGACCTTACTAACAACAAGGTATGGCAGTCACTGGAGGTGAACGAGGGCGACATTCTCACCATCGTGGGCACCTACACCACCTTCAAGGAGACACCACAGATAGCCAAGGCCATATACATCGGCCACGAAAAAGGTAGCGAACCCACAGTGGACATCACCAACACACCTGAGACAGCCTACACCGTGGCCGAGGCCAACGAGCTCATCACAGCTGGCAAGGGTCTCTCTGCCAAGGTTTATGTCAAGGGTATCATCAGCGAAATCAAGTCGCTGGATGTAAGCAAGTGGAAACGTGCTCAGTACTACATCTCGGACGACGGCACCACCACAAACCAGTTCCTTATCTACAACGGCTACTATCTCGAGGGACACGACTTCCAGGCCAACGACCAGATAAAGGTGAACGACAATGTCATCGTCTATGGTCAGCTGACGAACTACAACGGCACCTACGAAATGGTACAGGACAACTTCATCTACTCGCACAACGGTGTATTGGTAGATGGTATCAACGAGGTAAATGCCGGTCTCAATGCCGATAAGTCCATCCTCTATGACCTCAGCGGTCGTCGTGTAGAGAAAGCCGTGAAGGGCCTCTACATCGTTAATGGGAAAAAGGTCGTGATTAAGTGAGCGGCAAACTGAACTTGTTCGAGTTTGTCCGAGCGTGAACGAGCTCGAACGAAGTTCAAGGTCGTGATTAAGTGAGCGGCAAACTGAACTTGAGAATTGAAGGAAAGAGTCGCGGATTATCCGTGGCTCTTTCTTTTTGCCCATAACCATGTACTTTCCCTCATTTAATTTTTAATTTTTCGCTCGGCCTTTGGACGTTTGCGTAATAAAATGGAGCAAGAATTTTTAATTTTTAATTTTTAATTTTTAATTTTGTACTTGTTATGGTACTAAATTATATTTGGATTGGTTTTTTCCTCATCGCATTCCTTATTGCGACGGTGGAATTGTGCATGGGTAACACCGAAGTGTTCCCTGCCATTATTGAGAGTACTTTTGCTTCGTCAAAAACTGCTTTTGAAATATCCCTCGGCCTAACGGGAACGCTGGCTCTGTGGATGGGCATCATGAAGATCGGTGAAAAGGGAGGACTGGTCAATGCCCTCGCACGCGCGCTGAATCCTTTATTTAGGCGACTATTCCCAGATATTCCCGAGGGACATCCTGTTTTTGGTCACATCTTCATGAACCTCGGAGCCAACATGCTCGGTCTTGACAATGCCGCAACACCCCTTGGTCTGAAGGCAATGGAGGGAATGCAGGAGATTAAGGATGAAGGATTAAGGGTGAAAAGGGAGCGGGGTGAGATTGACGACAATCGCATGCAGGAACTGCGCGAGACGGCATCCAATCCGATGATAATGTTCCTCGTTCTGAACACCAGCGGATTAACACTCATCCCTGTCAGCATCCTTGTCTATCGAGCACAGATGGGTGCAGCACAGCCCACCGATGTCTTTATTCCTATTCTGTTGGCAACTACCATAGCCACGATGGCTGGCATCATTATCACCAGCCTCTATCAGAAGATAAATCTTTTCAACCGTGCCATCATGGGCACGATGCTGGGGCTCTGCCTTTTGGTGAGCGGAATGGCATTTTGTGCTTCGCAACTGAGTCGTGAGGGCCTGAACCTTTGGAGCACCACCATCGCCAACGTCATGCTCTTCGGCATCATCGTGGCCTTCATCGTGGCTGGTATAAGGAAAAAAGTAAATGTCTATGAGGCCTTCATTGAGGGAGCCAAGGGCGGTTTCGAGACTGCCGTACGAATCATCCCCTATCTGGTGGCCATCCTCGTTGCCATTGGCGTATTCCGTGCTTCGGGAGCGATGGACGTACTGATCTCGGGCATCGAGAAAGGCTTCGAGTTTATGGGCATCAATGCTGACTTCGTGGGTGCCCTGCCCACGGCACTGATGAAACCCCTTAGTGGTAGCGGAGCACGCGGCATGATGGTGGATGCTATGACCACCTATGGAGCCGATTCCTTCGTCGGTCGCCTCTCATGTATCTTCCAGGGAGCCACAGATACCACTTTCTACATCCTCGCCGTTTATTTCGGCTCCGTAGGTGTCCGTAACACGCGCCATGCCGTTGCTGCCGGACTCCTAACCGACCTTGTCGGCGTACTCGCTGCGATAGGTGTTGCATACCTGTTCTTCTATTAAAGACCCCTACCCCAATCCCTCCCCGAGGGGAGGGCGTATAAACATATACAAATATGAGTAAAAAAGACACACAAGAGAATATAGTAAACACTCCCCTCACTCGGGAGGGGAAGGGGGGTGGGGTCGCCCGTTTATTCAAGGATACAGCCATCTACGGGCTGAGCAGCATTGTGGGAAGGTTCCTCAACTACCTGCTCGTACCGCTATATACCCATTACATGCCGACGCAGTCGGGCGACTACGGCATCTCGACAAACATCTATGCCTATACAGCGCTCATACTGGTGCTGCTCACCTTCGGCATGGAAACGACGCTGTTCAGGTTTGCAAATGAACAGCCCCCCCTCACTCCCCCCGAGGGGGGAAGATTCCCCTCCCCTCGGGGAGGCTGGGAGGGGGCTGTCTGGCCCGATACCGTCTTTTCCACAGGCTTCGCGCTGATAGCCTCGCTCACGGCTCTGTTCTTGGCCTGTATCTTCGGCTTCATCACCCCCATAGCCGATAAACTAGGCTACGGTGAGCACCATGAGTATCTGCTGATGATGGCTGCTGTAGTAGCGATGGATGCCCTGCAGGCGTTGCCATTCTCATTCTTACGATTCCAAAAACGCCCTATCCGCTTTGCTACCCTGAAATTACTGTTCATTGCCTTCAACATCGGACTGAACCTACTCTATTTTGTGGTGTTGCATAAGACGAGCGTATTCTACGTTTTTGCCATCAATCTGGCTTGCACGAGTCTCATCAGCCTGATTTTCATCCCCGAACTGTTCAAGATACATTGGCATTTCGACTGGTCTTTATTGAAGCGGATGCTCTCTTACTCGTGGCCCATACTCATACTGGGCGTTGCGGGCATTTTGAACCAAGTGGCTGACAAGATCATGTTCCCGCTGGTCTATCCCGACAAGGTCGAGGCCAACGTACAACTGGGTATTTACGGCAGCTGTGTGAAGATAGCCATGATTATGGCCATGATAACGCAGGCTTTCCGCTATGCCTACGAGCCCATTGTCTTTGCCAAGTCGAAAGATAAGGACAAGAACGAGTACTATGCAGTGGCAATGAAGTACTTCCTCATCTTCACCCTGCTGGCCTTCCTTTGCGTCATGGGCTACATCGACATCTTACAGCTTATCCTCGGTAAGGGTTACCGCGAAGGTATGGCCGTCGTACCCATTGTCATGGTGGCCGAAATCATGATGGGTGTCTATTTCAACCTCTCGTTTTGGTATAAACTCATCGACAAAACCATCTACGGAGCCTGGTTCTCGCTCGCGGGTTGCGCCGTGCTCTTCCTTGTCAACTACCTGTTCATCCCCGAGTACAGCTACATGGCCTGTGCCTGGGGAGGTGTAGCTGGATACGGCACAGCGATGGTGCTCTCGTACATCGTTGGTCAAGCGAAGAATCCCATTCCCTACCCGATGAAGAGCATCCTCACGTATGTCCTCATGACTGCCTTATTCTACGCCGTCATGCACTTCACCAACGAATGGCATATTGCTCTTCGCTTACTGACAAACACCCTGCTGATACTGCTCTTCTGTGCCCATGTCTATTGGCATGAAATCAGGAAGAAATGAAAATTCAAAAGATCGAGGAACGGTTAATGGTAAATGGTCAAATGGTAAATTGAACTATGGACAGACGACAGTTCTTAAAAGCCTCAGCACTGGTGTCAGCGGCATTGGCCACAAATAACCTTGCCCAAGCGAACGAAATTTTAAGCCCCCTGTCTGAGTCATCCCAAGGAGAGGAAGAAAACCTGCCCCTGTTGATGTCTGCCCCTATGTTACAGAACTATGCCGAAACCTCTATGGGCATAGCTTTTGCCGTCAGTGATATGGCCAACGGATATGTCGTCTATGGTGAGCAGCCCGATTTGAGCGACAGCCGGAAGGTGATGTGCGGCGGATTCCGTACTACCGAAATCAGCGACCGTGTCATTCAAGTCCGACTAACAGGATTGAAACCCTCCACTACCTACTACTATCGTATCGGTGCCGACCGCATTCAATATAAAAGCGGTTACAACATGAGAATTGTAGGTAACGAGGAAGACGAGCACATCTACCATTTCACTACAGCCGGTCCTGCCAGTCGTGCCCACTTCTGTGTTATCAACGACACACATGCCAAGTGGGATGCCTTCGCTCCGAGCATCGACAAGATAGTCCAACTCTCGCCCTCCTGCGTTGTATGGAATGGTGATGCCAGCAATGTGGAGGAAACCATCGAAGCACAGATGCGCATTTTCCTTACACCCAACATTGCCCGTAAAGACTATGCCACAGAAATCCCATACCTCTTCTGCCCTGGCAACCACGATTTGCGCGGCATGGCCAACCGCCATCTGGAACGCGTATGGATGTATCGCCAACCCGAAGAACGTAGCAGTCGAGACTGGGACTTGGGTCGAAACTTCGCTGTCCGCATGGGCGACGTGGCCATGATAGGACTTGACACTGGTGAGGACAAACTGGACACCAATCCTCTCTTCGCCGGTCTCTTTAACAGCAGTGCCTATCGCGAAGCACAGACGCTGTGGTTGAAAGATGCACTATGTCAACCCGAAATTGCCAATGCTCCTTATCTGGTGGCCTTCTGTCACATTCCTCTCTTCGACAGGAATGGTAAACACAACCCTGGCGACGTGGCACCAGCTGACAAGTCTTCCCAATACAATACCGACTATGCCCTATGGCAGCGTACATGTGCCAAGCTGTGGATTCCCCTGCTCAAGGCAGCACACTGCCAGCTCATCATCACAGGACATCAGCATTTCTATCGCTACAATGCTGCCACAAAATCTCGCCCATGGGCACAAATCATAGGTGGTGGCCCCTACATGGATAGTACTCAAAAAGGAAGATTCCCCACCGTCATCGAAGGGGAAGTAAAAGATGACAAACTCCACATTACTGTCCACAACATCCTCTCTGGCAAAATACAGCAAACCATGACCTTCGCCCGACGCAGGAAGTGAATACATGATTATATAATAAGGAGTGTTACAAATACATAATAAGAAGTGCCTAACCGTTGCAAGAAGAAAGCGTAACTTCAATTCCCCTCCTTTTCGAAAGGAGGGGCAGGGGTGGTTTAGACTACCATAATTTAAATGTATCAGACCATCATACTTTTCCCTTGACGCTACCACCCCTACCCCTCCTCCCCGGAGGAGGGGAATTTGAGGGGAATTATCCCCAAAGGAAGGGGAATTAGTTACAACATACTCCTTAAAGATACGAAGAACTACTTCCTTTCAACTATAGAATAAAAGTCTATGTACAAAACTGCGAAATCAAACCCTACAACTCAAAAAGACCAACGAAGAGACCTACGCAACCACGCGACCTCGGCCGAGGCTGTACTCTGGCGTTATCTCAAAGGAAGCCAAGTTGGAGGATACAAGTTTCGCCGGCAACATGGTATTGGTCCATACATCTTGGATTTTTATTGCCCTGCCTTACAACTCTGCATCGAACTCGATGGGGAAGTACACAACCATTATGGCGAACATCTGCATGACGAAACCCGAACACGGTACTTAAACGGAAACGGCATCCATGTTCTCCGCTTCGAAAATATTCTTGTTTGGCAGAATGTAGAGGGAATCATTCAAGAGATACTTAAGTTTGCAGACAGCAGAAATATTCTTTGATTGCTACAACCAACACCTTTTGATTGGGGTAATCATCATGACTTGATTGCTGCAACCAACACCTTTTGATTGGGCAACCATTATGCTTTGATTGCCTGAACCAAGGGATAGAAGCTATAGAATACTTGTCTGAGGGTTGTTCAAGCATGGCTTGAACCGTGGCGACGGTTCAATTGAACTGTCACAACGGGTCAAGCAATTCATCTAAATGGCTGGAGAGAGGGATAAAATATGATTCTTGGAGATGCTTAAGCCTTACTGCAAGAAATAGGAAGAGGCCAACCAGCCTCTTCCTATTTCTTACTCCTTTGTTACTTAACCAGCACCTTTTTTGTGGTGCCATCGTTCATTCGGATGATGTTGATGCCCTTCTGCTTCCTTGTCTGGTGGCGACCTTGCAGGTCATAGACATTATTAATTATCAATTGTGCATTATCAATTGTCTTCACTCCCACTTCTTCGTCCGTCAAGGCCACGATAGTGCCGAATTCGCTCCAAGGATTTGTTGTACGATAGGCTTCGAGGGAAGAGGCTGGAACATGGAGCGTGGCCAATTTTATAGAAGTCAAATAGAAAGTACTGTATTGTGCTTTTGGTACATCCGTAGCAAAACAATACACATCGGTCAGAGCACTACATTCATAAAACGCATTATTTCCAATACTTGTCACGCTGTTGGGGATGGAGACAGAGGTCAGACCGCTGCAGTTATAGAATGCAGATTGTCCGATGCTTGTTACACTGTTGGGGATGGTGACGGAGGTCGGACAACCACAGCGATCGAACGCAGAACTACCGATGCTTGTCACGCTGTTGGGGATTATTGTATTCCTGCATCCTGCAATCAATGTATTGGAAGCCGTCTCAATAATGGCATTACATCCTTCGCGAGAATCATAGACCGTGTTACCACTGTTTACAACAATTGTCTCTAAACTACTGCAGTCCATGAACGCTTGACTACCGATGCTTGTCACGCTGTTGGGGATGGTGACGGAGGTCAGGCTACTGCAACCATGGAACGCATAATTGCCGATACTTGTCACGCTGTTGGAGATGGTGACGGAGGTCAGACCACGACAAAACTGGAACGCACTCTCTCCGATACTTGTCACGCTGTTGGGGATGTCTATGGAAGTTAGACCACTGCAATAAGAGAACAAATAACTGCTAATACTTGTCACGCTGTTGGGAATGGCGATGGAGGTTAGACTACTGCAATTAGCGTATTTGCAAGTTGTTTTGTAACAAGTACTTATGGGTTAAAAGGTAGAAAAGTGATGTCGCGGATTCTTGAGGATTCTTAAAAGATGTATTATTAACGTTTTTAACTTTTATAAACCAAAAGAGGTGTGAATGTGCAACTATGGAAGATGCTATCTTGAATACTCAAATTTGTTTTGTAATTAAATGTCATATCCCAATAAGATGTATACCCCACAAAAAGAACTCAATCAAGTTAAAAAACGAGATATTTTCGCATTTACAATCCTTTTAAAGCCGAAACAATGTTAATTGCGCTTGATTTTTGAGATTTTTTCTCGTATTTTACAGTTTTTATCGAAAATTAATTGTATCTTTGCACAAAAATCTTGAGATATGCTAGTAAATTTCACAGTCAAAAATTATCGCTCTTTCAAACTGGAACGTACTTTTAGTATGGAGGCGAGTTCAATAAAAGAGCACAAAGGGTCTGTAATCAGTGAGGGTAAGTATAGTTTGCTTCCTTTGGCAGTTTTTTATGGTGCAAACTCTGGTGGCAAGAGTAATTTCATTCAGGCCATATCTACTATGCGAAGCATGGTCAGACGTTCTGTGCGTTTGAATGAGGGTGATGCACTACCTTACGATCCTTTTGCATTGGATGAAAACTCTGACTCGCAACCTACGTTGTTTGAGATACAATTTATAAAAGGTAAGGTGCTTTATCGCTATGGTTTTGAATATAACAAAACCGACATCATTTCTGAGTGGCTATATGAGAAGCCGTTTGGCGAAAAAGAGTATGAACTCTTCATGCGCTCGCGAGACACGATTGAAGTGTCAGCGAAAAGATTCCCTGAAGGTCTGGGAAAAGAAAATTTGACTAATTCAAATCGTCTCTTCCTGTCGCTTGTGGCTCAGCTGAAGGGCGAGAAGTCCAATTCCATATTAGGTTGGTTTGGCGAATGCAATGTGCTTTCGGGAATTGACAGCGAAGGTTATGAAGCCTTTACGCTCAGAATGTTTTTGGAACATTTGAATGGAGCAGACCAGGCTCAGGAGTTCTTCAAGACCCTGCAACTGGGCTTTACCCGTTTTTCGGTCAAGAAGGTTGATATTCCCAAAGAAGCCTTGGAAAGTGCCCCCAAGTCGATAAGGTCACAATTGGAAAAAGACATAGCCACGGGTAGTTTCGTCGAACCAATAACTACTCATAATGTCTATGATGAGAATGGACTTGTGATTGGTGAGCGTAATTTCCACAAGAACCAGATGGAGTCTGAGGGAACAAAGAAAGTGATAGAAATTTCCGGGCCTATTTTCGATACATTGAACGAGGGCAAGACACTCATTGTGGATGAACTGGATGCAAAACTACACCCGCTTCTTACTCGCAATATTGTGCTTCTGTTTATGGATCCAAAGAAGAACAAGCATGGAGCACAGCTTATCTTCGCTACCCACGACACCAATCTGCTTGATTTGGACATTGTTCGTCGTGACCAGATTTGGTTTGCAGAGAAGGACAAGGTGGAGTCTACCGACATCTATTCGCTTGTGGAATTCAAGGATGAAGACGGGAAGAAAGTCCGCAATGACCGTGATATCAAGCGCGACTATATCCGTGGACGTTATGGTGCTATACCTTTTATTGGTAAATAGAGAATTGCAATGGGATATTCGAGAAAAGAAGAAATCGCAAAGCTGAGGCAGCAACGCCGAGAAGCTAAGGCTTCTAAGAAGCGCAAGGAGAACGTTCGCGAAAAACTGGTGCGCTTCCTGATAGTGTGTGAAGGCACCAAGACCGAGCCACACTACTTTGAGGCTCTAATCAAAAACTATATCTCAACCGTTCGCGAAGTGACAATAGAGGGAGAAGGCCGTGCAACGGTAGCTTTGGTTGACAAAACATTGGAAATAAAGCAGGAGCTGGAGCGAAAGAATGCCATGTCTTTTGATCGTGTGTGGGTTGTCTTTGACAAGGATGACTTTGACGACTTCAACGATGCCATCAAGAAAGCCCACAAGTTGGGTTTCCAAAGCGCCTGGACGAATGAAGCCTTTGAACTCTGGTACTATCTGCATTTTGAGTATCTTGACACAGGCATTGGTCGCGAGGCCTACATTGACAAATTGCAAGATGCCTTTCGCAAGAAGATGGGCGATGATGGCTTTAAGTATCGGAAAGGAAATCCCGATATATACAGCTTACTTCAGCAGTATGGTCGTGAGGACTTAGCAAAGCGCTTTGCAAAACAGCTTCGAGCGTTACATACTGGCACCAACTATGCGATGCATAAGCCTTGCACGATGGTAGATAAACTGGTAGAGGAACTAGAGCATCCAGAGAGCTTGTTAGAATAAAAGAATAATCGAAAAGAGTAATTTGATATGTGGTCAGATAAAGAAACAACAGAAGATTTGTTAGGGTATACTGTTCACGCATCATTATTGAAAAGCGTGGTGACAAATGATAAGAACCTTCCAATCACTGTTGGATTATACGGTGATTGGGGTTCAGGAAAAACAAGTATCCTCAAAATTCTTGAAGAAGAACTCAAAAATGATAATGATACCGTCGTGGTTTATTTTGACGGTTGGTCGTTTGAGAGTTTCGACGATGCCAAGATGGCACTAATTCAGGGCATTGTTGATGCTTTGGAGAAAGATAAGCGTTTCTTTGCAAAGGTTGGTGATAAAGCTACTGAAACATACGAGGCTTTGAAAAAAGCCTTCGCTAAACTTAAGAAGTCCATCAGCTGGATGCGTGTGCTGAAATTCTCAGCCAAAACTGTTATTCCAGTGGCAACAGCAGCAACAACGGGTGGAGCATCATTGATTATCCCCATGCTTTTAAGTGCTTTTAAAGATCCTCAAGATTGACTTAGGCGAACTACTCACGGGAGATAAAGCAGAACAATTCCTTAAGGATACTCTTAACGCGGAAGATGAAGAGAAAAAATATGAGGTAGTACGTGAGTTTAGAAAGGATTTTAAAGATTTGATAGACAAAAGCAAGCAGGGGAAGATAGTTGTTTTGATAGATGACCTTGACCGCTGTCTGCCTCACCACATCATTGAAAACTTAGAAGCTATCAAACTATTCCTTAATGTGCCAAAGACTGCTTTTGTAATAGCTGCAGATAGTTACATTGTTACCAACGCCATCAAAAGTGAATACAAAGAAATCATCAATGCTGCATCGGAGGAACGACCACAACTGGGTGATTCATACATGGAGAAGTTTATCCAGGTTCCATACAAAATACCATCTCTAAGTCCGAAAGAGGTGGAGACATACGTCACATTGCTTTTCTGTCAATCAATACTGGATAATACGCTTTTCAAGAAAGTAAGAGAGGATTTCGCTATATTTACGAAGGATAATAAATTCGATTGTTATGGCTGGTCGAATATTCAAACGTTGTTGAAAAGTGAGATTCCTACAGGATTGGGAGAGACCATCGGCTTTGTTACCCGATTTTCATCGATTATCGGTAATTCAATGAAATGGAATCCTCGATTGATTAAACGTTTCTTGAATGCGTACGAGATGCGTTCGAGTCTGTTGGAGCAGTCTGGGATAACGGACATAAAATCCAAGTTCGCCCTATTGAAACTGATGCTGATAGAGCAAAAGCATGTGGAACAGTTTAAGCAACTCAATTCATGGGTCATGAGTAATCTCAGCACGCCGCCTGAGTTACGGGTGATAGAAGACTATGCTGATGGAAAAGGCAAGGAATTAGGTAAACATCAAGATTGGAATAATCCAGATTTGATAAAACTTGTATCTGAAACGCCAAAATTCAGTGAAGTTGACATGAGGGAGTTGTTCTGGGTGTCACGTGACATTATTGTGGAGCAGATGAGCGGGCTCTCCCTTGTTTCGACACGAGTAAGGGGTGTATTCAACCGCGCCTACAATGCTTCAACAGATAATGTAAGGGAGAACGTCTGCAAGAACGAGGTTGCTGCAATGTCCGCGAATGATTTGGAGGAGTTATTTGATTTGATTGACTCAAAGATACTTACTGAGCCAACAGAAAAGGAGGGATACAACGTGTATTACTTCTGTATTATGCATGGTGTTGAACGGGCTTATATGCGAATGCTCGGAGTTCTAGGAAGAATAGACACGACGAAAATCCCCTACTCTTTAGGCAACAAGTTCAAAGCCATTTTGGTGAGGTATAATCGTGACAAGAAACTGACAGAGTTGCTGGAGAAGAACAAGCGACTTATGCGTTCGATAAACGGAAATTAACAGCAATATATAGAAAACAATGGGAACATCACACAGACATACACCGAACACAGAACTGCCAATATCTGTCACGCTGTTAGGGATAGTGACGGAGGTCAGACCTGTGCATCCGTTAAAAGCATTATGGCCGATGCTGGTCACACTGTAGGTCGTGCTGTTGTACGTAACTGATTCTGGGATAATGACACTACCTGTGTAAGTGAAATACCAAAAATCACCCCGATAGGTTACCGCAACCGTGTAGGGAGAAGTAGAGGACGTGATTCTGTAATAAATTCCGTCCACTTCGAAGTCGTGAGCCGAAGCTACACTGGCTGCCATGCTCATGAGCAGGGTCAGCACAAAAGTTAAGTACTTATGTTCCATTTTACTTCTTGTGCTTCGCGACTCTCTGACGTAGCGGTTGAAATGTTAAGATTAAAATTGGGCCTGTGGATAAAAAAAGCGTGAGAGCCATTGTCCGTCGCTCACTCTACATATCGAGGCCCTGAGAATCGCCTTTACGGTCAGAACGAGCAACATAAGACCCCACGCAAATATGTTATACTACACGACTTTCGCTATAAAAACGAGTATAGCAAAAAAGTACGTCTGATAACATACACGTGGCATCTATCGTTGCAATGCTCTTTGACCGTCAAACGAAATTTCTCAGGTTTCGATATGTCAAGAACAAAGCGCGTGATAAACGCCTTTCTATCTATGGCATCCCAGCAACAAGCACGGCTCTCCAGCACATGCCCTTTTCCCTAACAACCATACACTCCGAGAGTAACAGCACGTTAATCGGCACTGGGACAATGCAAAGGTAGGAAACTTTATTTAAAATGCAAAATTATAAATTCAAAATTCAAAAGTTTATGGGCAGGCGAATGAAATGCAAGGCTTAGATAAACCCTAATGACCGTAAACAAAACTAACGTGAGTTCTTGCTCCACAGGCTACGCAAGAACTCACGTTAAATATTATTCCATTTACAGCCCCATTTCCTTTATCAGGCGGTCGGCATGGCCCCACTTGTCGATGAGGTAGAGGACGAAGCGGATATCAACACCGATGCAGCGCTGGAGATCGGGGTTGAAGGTAATGTCACCCGACATGGCTTCCCAGTTGCCGTCGAAGGCCAGGCCGATGAGTTCGCCCTTGCCATTGAACATGGGAGAGCCGGAGTTGCCACCCGTGATGTCGTTGTTGGAGAGGAAACAGAGGTGGAGGTCGTTGTCCTTCGGGTCGGCATAGCGACCGAAGTCACGCTTCTGCAGGAGGGAGATGATATCCTGCTCCAGTTTGTAGTCCTCAATCTCGGTCTGACGGGCGGCCTTGTCAAGCAGACTCTGACTGGGAGTGAAATAGTCGAAGTGCTGAGTGCCGGCGGTGTAGTCCTGAATGAAACCGTATGAGAGACGCAGCGAGAAATTGGCATCGCTGTAGTGCGGTGTCTCTTGGTCGCGTTCAAGGATGGCCTGAGTCAGGAGGTACTCGTTGTAGTCGATGGTCTGACGGTCGTCACGGATGCGCTTACTGATGTCGGTCTGGAAGTCGCGCACGGACTCGTAGTATTTGAACATCGGGTCAACCTCCCCCTTGTCCCCTCCCAAGGAGGGGGTATTTTCCTCTTGTGACTGCGAGTTTCCCTCCCCTTGGGAGAAGGTTAGGGAGAGTTCTCCTATCTTATCTAAACACGATATATCCTTCAGCGCGGTCTTGCTGAAGAGGTCGCGGGCGTATGCTTTCGTATCACCATGATAGAGGCTGTCTATATCCTTATATATAGAGGGTAGGTAATCTTGCTCCTTGCCCCCTACTCCTTGCCCCTTTACTTGCTGACGATAATTGTCGAGGAGGACAGCCATTGTCTCCTCATCGACACGAGGATCGTAGTCCTTATAGAAGGCTTGCAGTTGTTCGCGAGTATGGGCTATCTCCGTCGAATCCATGTCCTTGGGCTTCGAGGCAAGAATGGCAGCCACACGACGCAGTTCAATGCCGCGCAGGAAGGTCTCGGCGAAGAAACCGTATGCACGGATGACCTCGAAGCGATTGCCGTATGCCTGTTCCAGTTCGTCGAACATGGTGCCAAAGCGAGCGGTCAGACGACTGTCCTTACCATACCAACGGCGGATATCCTGCTCCAACTGCTGTTTCTGACCGATGACGTTCAGTTCGCGGACAGCCTTGTTCATGCCGATGGAGTTCTTCCAGTAGTTCGACGACGAAGCAAACTTCGAGGCATATTTGATGGCGATGGCACGGTCGCTGTCCATCCACTTCTTCCATACCTCCTGCTTCTTGCCGCGCACGTCTATCATCGAGATGTTAATGCCCTCGACACGCTCGCGAATGCCGTAGCTGCTGAGGTAACGGTCGGTCGAGCCGGGATAGCCCACCGTCATGCAGTAGTCGCCAGGCTGGAAGCCATTGAGACTGACCTTGGCATAGCACTTTGCTTTCAGGGGCACATTGTCCTTCGAGTACTCAGCAGGGTTGCCGTCCTTGTCGGCATAGATGCGGAACACGCTGAAGTCGCACGTCTGTCGCGGCCACATCCAGTTGTCCGTGTCGCCACCGAACTTACCCAGCGTCTGCGTGGGGGTGAAGACCAAGCGGATGTCGTTATATACCTTATACATCGATACGAAGTAGGCGTTGCCGCCGTAGTATGACTTCACAAGACAGTAGCGGTCGGGGTTGGCCTTGGAGTATTCGCGTTCTACGGCTGTCATCACGGAGTCCAGATTCTCGTAGTCCAGTTGCTTCGGGTCCTTGTCGGGATGCTGCTTGTATATTTCGTTCATGGCTCGCATCACACGCCCCGTACACTCCTCGGTGCGGTCGAGAAAGCGCACGAAGAATCCCTCCACGGGCCGCTCTTCCTCGTAACTCTTGGCAGCGAAGCCGTTCTTCAGGATGTCATCCTCGGGTGTCGAAAGTTTCTGAATGCCCGAGAATCCGCAATGGTGATTGGTAAACACCAATCCCTCGGGGCTCACGACCACACCGGAGCAGAAGTCGCAGAAATCGACTACGCAGTCCTTCAGGCTTTCGCCATCGGGGTTATACAACTGCAGGGGACTGAGCTGCAGTCCCAGCCCTTTCATCACGTCGGCCGTCTGCTGATCGATACGGTTTAGCATCCACATGCCCTCGTCAGCCCTGGATGCCATGCTACAAACAAGTAGCATTAACAGTAGAATTCTTTTCATATCAGTATTGATTTTAGATGGTTCATTATGATGCTCATCACTCGTTCTACCCGTCGCAAAACGAGTCCTTCCGAGGTTGTTTGTTGAAGAATAATGCAATGAATCCTTTACACCGTTAAAAGATTTATTTTATAGCCCCGAAGGGGTGAAAGACTACAGGCAGGGGTGAAGCCCCTGATACGGATGCGCCCCCCAACAATAACCCCGAAGGGGTGGCAGAACTGCCTAATCAGCAAATGCATATCTCTCGTCATACTCTATTTCATACGCTTCAAGGAATAACTGGTATTCCTCACGGAACGACCGTTTTTGATGATGCTCCGCTTGGCTTCGGATAGTTACCGCTACTTTTAGCAGGAGTTGCACCCCTGCCTATGGTCTTATCACCCCGTCGGGGTTAATACTGTTTCGTTCATACATAAATACTGTTTCGTTCATACATATTCAGGGGTTCCACTTCGCTTTACCCCTGCCTGTAATCTTACCAGCCCTTCAGGCTTTGCCTTCTAACTTCACTTGGAAAGTTCCGGATGCAAGAACTTCATCCAGTCTTCTTTCTTAAACTTCTTGCCGCGCGGTGCCGTATAGCCACGTTCCTCACGACTGGGCTTAGTAGCCCCCCTCTTATCCCCAGAGGGGGAAGATTTACGCTTCTTTTCCTTCTTCCTACCTTTCGGCTCGTCGAAGTGACCGGCTTTGCCGCTTGGCTCGTCAAAGAAGTCGGTGGGGTACTGCTCTTTCCTTTTATCTTTTTTCTTGGCAGAGCGGCTCTCCTCCCTTCGGGGGGAGTGGGGAGAGGGGGTTCTGTCGGCATAATCCACCACTATCTCGCGACCCTTCACACGGGTGCCCTTCAGGCCCTTCATTACGCGGTCGGCATCCTCCTCGGCCACCTCCACGAAGGAGATGTTCTTCAAGAGGTCGATACGACCTATCTCCACCTTATTGCCCTTTACTTTATCGTTTATCAGCTTGATGATTTCCTTGGCAAAGAAACCGTCAATCTTGCTCACCGAGAGGAACAGGCGCGTGTAGCCCTCCTCGGCCGTATGCCGAGCCCCCCTCTTATCCCCCGAGGACGACTTCCCCTCCCCTCGGGGAGCACGGGAGGTGGCTGTTACCTCCTGTATCTCCGGTGCATTGGCATAGTAGCGCAGGAAGCGGCCAAACTCGCGGCTGAGAATACGCTTCACAATGTCGTCCTTGTCGAGCCATGCCCACCGTTTCTGCACGTCCTCCATGAACGGGGCAATCTGCTCCTCGTCCACCTCCACACGTTCTATCTCGTCAATGACGTGATAGAGCTGCTTGCCACAGATTTCCTTGGGCTCGGGCAACGACTGGCGCACGAACTCCTTCTGGATAACCTGTTCTATCTGCTTTATCTTATGCTTCTCACGGATGTGTACAATGCTAATCGACGTACCCTTCTTGCCGGCTCGGCCCGTACGGCCGCTGCGGTGGGTGTAATACTCCACGTCGTCGGGCAGACCGTAGTTGATGACGTGCGTCAAGTCATCGACATCCAGTCCGCGTGCCGCCACGTCGGTAGCCACCAACAACTGCACACGATGCTGGCGGAACCGCTGCATAGTCAAGTCGCGCTGCTGCTGACTGAGTTCACCATGCAGGGCATCGGCATTATAGCCATCGCGTATGAGAGCATCCGCCACCTCCTGCGTCTCCATTCGGGTACGGCAGAAGATGATGGCGTATATTCTGGGATAGTAATCAACCACACGCTTCAGTGCCAGATATTTGTCCTTGGCCTGCACCATGTAGTAAACGTGGTTCACGTTCTCGGCTCCCTCGTTCCTGCTGCCAATCTGTATCTCATGGCTGTTCTTCAGGTACTTCTTCGCGATACGCTCTATCTCCTTGCTCATCGTAGCCGAGAAGAGCAACGTCCGGTGTCCCTCGGGCACGCCTTCGAGTATGGCATCCAGGTCCTCTTGGAAACCCATCGACAGCATCTCATCGGCTTCGTCCAACACCAGATATTTCACCTCGTCCAACACAGCCACTTTCTTACGTTTCATCAAATCCACCAATCGTCCTGGCGTGGCCACAATGACATCCACTCCATGCTTCAAGGCGCGTATCTGCGGCTCTATGTTCGCTCCGCCATACACAGCCAGTATGCGTACCTCTGGCAGATACTTGGCAAAGCCCTGCAGGTCGTCAGCTATCTGTAGGCACAGTTCACGCGTGGGCGAAAGGATGAGCACTTGGGGACTTCCAGATAATCTGGACAATCCAGCATCTTTTCCCATCAGTAACTGCAACAACGGCAAACCGAACGCTGCCGTCTTGCCAGTACCCGTCTGCGCCAGTGCAACGAGGTCAGGGCATTTTTCATTTGACCATTTACCATTTACAAATTCGTCCTCTGTCTCTGTGTCTTCCGTCTCCTCTACGTTCTCTGTGCTTTTCAGTAACCACGGAATCACTTGCTCCTGCACGGGCATGGGATGTTCGTAACCTTGTTCTGCAATGGCCTGCAACAGTTCCTGTCCGAGACCCAAATCCTTGAAATCAATCATATTTTTTTATTTTGGCCGCAAAAGTACGATTAAGTGAGAGAAATTCCAAATTTATTTGAGCATTTCCAAACGCAAGTACTTTAAACCAACGGTTAAAGGTACTTATTTAACGATTATTTTCTTCCCATTGACGATGTATATTCCACGCTTCGGATACGACACACGGCGGCCACTCAAGTCATATACGGCATCACCTGCTTTCATCCCAAATTCTTCATCCTTAATCTCGTTGATGCCGACCACCGTACGGTTCTTTCCATAGAAATAGAGGCGGAAGTGGTCGAACATCGTCCAGTAATAACTGGCAGATTTGGTACTACGGATTCCTACTTTTATGTTAGCTCCCGAAGTTGTCTGCTCCATACTTACACTATTGTCGTAGAATCCTTTGGCAAAATACTGGGCAGCACCATCCATGACATTGGGAACATAGACACCCGTGGCCAGTTGCTTGTCCCCATTATGCAGTGCAGTCTTCTGGCTGTCGTCACAGATATGCTTGACAAACGTGCTCGCTGAACCCATGTAGAGTTGGGTACTAATGTTACTATTACCAGCTTTGTACTGGGTGTACACAGCAGAGGGCTCGCCCGGACGCTGGAAAGCCTGTGCACACAGTTGATAGACACCAGCAGGCATATTTTTGAGGGTTTGATAGAAATTGAAGGTAGTTTCGTAAAACTCCGCCCCACCGCGTCCTGTCCATTTCTCGGCATAGACGTTACCGGCCTTTATGTCAAACACATCGTTCCCTTGCAGTCCCATGTCTTTGTGACTCCATCCTGTCCAATCGTTCTCGAAACTGGGATTAGTAATCTTCGATGTACAATCGGTCTGAGCCATGGAAAGGGTTAAGCCCAATACCCACAAAAGAAGACCTGTAAATACAATTCTTCTCATAATAAATAGTTGTTTATGAAATATTTTCAACAAAAATACCACAATATCTTCACATAAACTCATAAAACAACATAAAAAACAAAAATAAAATACGTTTAACCGTTGGTTTAAAGTACTTGTGCTCGGAAATGCTCAAATATATTTGGCATTTCTCTCGCTTAATCGTACCTTTGTCAAACAAACCATACTATTATGCGAAAAATAACAGGGATGGGCGAGACCATCATGGACATATTGTTTAAGCAAGGGCAACCCGTAGCAGCTGTGCCAGGGGGCAGTTGCTTCAACTCGATTATCTCCATCGGACGGACAGGGCTGCCCTGCCGTTTCATCGGCTACACAGGACACGACCGCGTAGGATTAGACACACAGGATTTTCTTTCAAAAAACGGTGTGTCTATTAAAAATTTTGAGGTCAGGGAAGGAGAGAAAAGTGCCATATCACTGGCTTACTTGGACGAGAACGGTGATGCCACATACCAATTCTATAAGGAAGTGCCACGAGCCCATAAGGACTGGCCCGTGCCCGACTTCCAGCGCGATGATGTGTTGCTCTTCGGTTCGTATTACGCCATCTGTGAGGGGATGCGCCCACAGGTGGCTCCCACATTGGAAGCAGCAAACAAGGCTGGTGCCATTCTCTATTACGACCTGAACTTTCGCCGCAGTCACGCCCACGAACTTGAGGAACTGCTGCCTGCCATCCACCAGAACTTTCGTGAATCAACCATCGTCCGTGGCTCGGCCGATGACTTTGAGGTGATGTACCAAAGTCGCGACGCACGTCAGATATACGAACAACATATCCGTAAATATTGTATGCTCTTCATCTGCACAGCAGGGGCTGATACCATTACCATCTGCACGCCCACGGCAACATTCGATTTTCAAGCGCCACGGGTAGAGAACGTGGTAAGTACTGTCGGTGCCGGCGACAATTTCAACGCAGGTTTCATCTACGGACTCATTCACGAGAATATTGGGCGTAATGCCCTAACTACGCTCAGCCATGAGGGCTGGCAACGCCTCATCCACTATGCTACCGCCTTCGCTGGACAAGCTTGCCAAAGTACCGATAACTTCATCAGTCACAAGTTTGCCGAACACATTTTGAATTTTGAACTTTGAATTATCCATGATTCCCCGCATTGCCATCATAGACCAAAACACGCTGGAAGCCACAGGGCTGAAAAGCATCATCACCGACATGGTACCTATGGCTGATGTCTGCACCTTTGCTTCGTTAGAGGAAATGACACAGGAAGAAGAAGCCTCGGACGACTCGCTCCGCTTCTTCCATTTCTTCGTATCTACACAGGTGCTCGTCGCCCATGCCGACTTCTTCCTGCAACGCCAGCGTCAGACCATCGTGCTGACATCACAGCCCATCGTAGGCCGACAGTTTGAGAACTTCCACACCCTCAACACCACACAGATGGAACACGACCTGCTGAAGAGCATACTTACCCTGTTCCAATACGGGCACAACAGCGAGAAACAACGCCCAAACGCTCCATGCTTTGCAGAAAACGCAGAGACGCTACTCTCTCCCCGAGAAGCCGAGGTGCTGGCACTGGTAGCCAAGGGCTGCATCAACAAGGAGATTGCCGACCGCCTTTGCATATCTTTGCCCACCGTCATCACCCATCGCAAGAACATCTGTGATAAACTGCATCTGCGCAGCGTATCATCGCTCACCATATACGCCGTCACCCACGGTATCGTGAATGCTGAGGACATTTGATTTTATTTCATGAAAAGGTTCTACCCTCTTATCTTCCTATTTTTCATCTGTTTGATGGGGAAAGCATCACAACGGCCACACATTACCAATGTGCTATGCTCGTTGAATGACAGCGAAGGACTGTGGTGGTACGGCACACAGGGTGGTGGGCTATGTTGCGATGATGAGGGCAAACTAACCGTATTTCGAACAGACTACGACCACCCAAATTTACTTCGGAGTAATGATGTGACCTGTTTGGCCGAATGTCGCATACGAGGAGAAATATGGTTCGGTACCAAGCAAGGTGCCTACGTGCTTAACAAGAAGAAAAAGGAAATACACGAACTTTTGCCCGATGAATTGGGCGAAAAACGCATTAACTGCATATTGGAGAGCACGAGTTCAATGTGGTTGGCCTATCGGAATCAACTTTTACAAATCAATACAACAGGAGACTCCGTCCTACGTCGCTTTAATTTGACTTGGAAAAACAAGAACCGTGCAGTGTGCGCTTTAGCCGAAGACCGTTCGGGAACCATCTGGCTAGCCCTTTGGAATGGTGGTCTATGTCGCCTGGTAAGGAACGGCACATCTTTTGAGCCTTGTGAGTGGTCACGCGATGATTACTGTACGACCCTGCAATACGATTCTGCGAGAAATTGTCTGCTCGTAGAGACTTCGACTGGTGAACACCTGATTGTCCGCAAGGGGGAGACACGCTGCGTGCCGGACATAGACTTGGGAAATGTGTTACATGAAAGGTTGGCGCGGAAGGTGCAGCACAACGACCGCAATGTACTGTCATGGGCAGAAGCTTCAGATAGTATTTTTTACATAGGCACCTTCCATTCGCTCTATCGCTACGACATGCAACTTGACTCACTCCAACGTTACGGTTTTGAAACGGATCGAGTGCGCGATATTGCTATAAGTAGTGATGGCACTATCTACTTTATCAGCAAAGCATTGGGCGTTTGTCGGCTTCAAGGAAAGAAAGCTGAGAAACTATGTAACGACAATGTGTACCACAGCATGGAGATACGTGGCGATACTTTACTATGGCTTACCGATGGCATCGGCAATGCCAGTACATTCGACTTACGCACGCAACAACTGACCCCAATTGATTACACTCCTACTGAGAAAGGAAGCAACACACGCGTGTTTATAGGACTGCTATCTATTCTTCTGGTTGTTGCGTTATCAGTAGCTATTTGGATTCATAGGAAGAGAAACAAGAAGAACACTGAACCTACAACAGAGAGCACCCACCTTCTCACTGTATCGGAACAGGAATTTCTGCAACAAATTACCCAATTCATCGACGAGAATATCAATAATGAAAAATATGGCATCCATGCCCTCAGTGCCGATATGTGCATGAGTCGTGCAAATCTTTATCGCAAATTGAATGCCCTGACGGGACAAAGTCCTACCGACTTTATTCGCAATCGCCGTCTTGAACGTGCTGCCGAATTGCTGCGAAACACCAATTATTCGGTGAATGAAGTAGCCGATTTGGTGGGTTTCTCCTATGCCACTTACTTCACCCGTTGCTTCAAGGAGAAATATGGTGTACCTCCGAAAGATTTCAAATAAAGCTCATTTCATCGTACCTTTTTAGTTTTTGCAACGATATTATAGATTTCTGATTCCACTTTTCATGTCGCTTCTTCCTTTTTTTCGGAACTTTGTCGCAGAAAATACAAAACTATACACAAAGTACGATGAAAAGAATTGCATTTCTCAGTTTTCTTATTACACTAAGTCTTTTACCTGAGACAACCGTTTATGGTCAGCGTCTGCAACAGCCACTGGGGCGCGGTGTGGTGGCAGTGAACCGCTCTGGCAGTATGATTCGCAGTGTCACCTCGTCAGGTGGAACGGGTAACCTTATTTCCTGGCGTAAACTGGCGCAAGAGCCCGAGGGAACCACCTATAATGTATATATGCGCACGGCGGGAGGGGGAGACTATACAAAGATGAACTCATCGCCACTGAAGAAAACCAATTATACCCCCTCAACCCTGAAAAACAACGCGGAGTATGCTGTTGCAGCCATCAGTCCCGAAGGCGTGGAAGGCGAGAAGAGTGCGCCTTTCCTCTACAAAACCCAGTCGTGGCCCAACGTGTGGCTGAACATCGACTTCGACAATACGGTAATTCCCCGCAACGACTACCGCACGAAATTCTGCTGGCCTATGGACACCGATGGCGACGGCGAGTATGACGCAGTGGTGGTGGATCGCTTGTTCGCAGGAGCTGCATCGGGAGAGGAAGACACCGAGAACACATCCACGACGACCCACAAAATACAAGCCTACCGTTTCACGGGTGAATTGCTGTGGACCGTGGATATGGGACCGAATGTGAATATCAGTGCCGGACAGAACGATATGGTGGTGGCGTGGGACATCAACTGCGACGGACGCTGTGAGGTAATGGTTCGCAGTTCGGACGGTACCCGTTTTTGGGACAAACAGAACGAAACTTGGGGCAAGTATGCCATGGGTAGTACAAAGGCTGATGTTGACGGTGACGGCATCGTTGACTACCGCACGCAGACCACCCGTAACCGTCCGTTCTACATCAGCGTCATCGACGGTCTGACAGGCGAGGAAATCGCTGCCAGCGAACTGAAATATAACGAGGTTACCGATGGTTCGGACAGTTACACGCGCACCAACCGCGCAGACTACATGAGTGACGGTTATGCGGCTATGGACGGACACTTCTGTATATGTTATCTCGACGGCATACATCCGTCGCTTGTAATGGAGTGTCTGGACCGCGACAATAACAAAACCCACCACAACTATGTCTTTACATGGGATTATGACTGGAACGGAACAACAGCGACCAATTGGCATCATTCGCACACGTGGAGCCGTAACGACAAACGTCCTTGGCCTGCTGAGTTCCACATGCTGCGCGTTGCCGACGTAGATGGAGACGGTAAGGATGAGATGATTCAGGGCGGTTACTCTGTGAATCCGCATACTGGATGGTTTGCTAGTGCAGGCATCGGACATGGCGACCGTTTCGTGTTGAGCGACATTGACCCCGATCGCCCAGGACTTGAAGTTTATGCCATACAACAAAGCGCCCTGCTCGGACAGCTGATTTACGATGCTCGTACCGCCGAACATATCAAGGAATGGTATCTTCCTTCGGTTTATGACGTGGGACGCGGCACCTGTCTCGATATCGATGCTTCGCACAAAGGTTATGAGATTCTAAGCTATGCCGACGAGTTTATCTACGACTGCAAGGGAGAGAAAACAGGGAAAACCCGTAGCGGCTCAATGTTCGAAGGGTGTTGGTGGGACGGCGACTTGCAGCGCGAATGGCTCAACTCGCCCGGAGGAAGTGGATGGGGCACGAACCTGATGGTGACAAAGGTACTGGGCGACCGTCTGGCCGAGTTCTCTCAGGAGGCCAGTTGGGCTACACATGCCGCCACAGGAACACGTCCCGCATTTATGGGCGACATCATTGGCGACTGGCGTGAGGAAGTATTACTGGCCAAGCAGGACGACAATGTCTGCACAGGTCTCGTTGGTTATACCACCGCCATGTCCACAAACTATAGCATCTACTGTCTGCAGCAAGACCCACATTACCGTGGCGACTGCACCACCCGCGGCTACTACCAACATCCAAACACAGGCTTTTACCTTGGTGGCGGTATGCCTATGCCTCCTCTGCCTCCAGTATTTGAGGCTGACGTGCGTAACCAAATGGTCAATGGGAAGAGTGTGATGTTCGACCTGCAGGGAGAAAACGGAGCAACATTCAGCGTGAATGGCGAAGCCCCCAGTATGCTCTACCTGATGAACCCTCGCAATCACGACTATACCTTCAGTGGCGAGGGTACCAAAGGCGACGGAAAGCTTATTAAATCCATGCAAGGAACAGCAACATTCAACTGCAACCTGGGGCATACGGGCTTGAATCTTATCAGCGAGGGAACGCTCTGCGTCAACGGTGCCATTACCGGTTCTGTGGAGTTACGGGCTCGTGGTACTCTTGCCGGTTCAGCCACTCTGAAGGACACCATCACCTTCGAGGGTGCCTTGAACTATGAAGGCTGCCGTCTCGTACCTGGACATATGGTGTCGAAGAAGAGCATGACTCTGCCTGGCAATGTCTATCTGGAGTTTACGAATCGTGGTCATAGCTATATTACTGTTGAAGGCGACCTCACGTTCAAAAATACCAACTATATCACTATCGGCTTTGACAACAAAGACTCTGGTGAATGTCTGTTGGCAGAATGTACAGGCACACTGACATGCGATGTGACGAAACTGAAGACTCGCGGACTCGAAGGCATAAACTACGATCTTGTTGTGCGCGACAATAAATATCTGGTCTTGGTTTTCAATACTACCCGTACTCCGTCAGACAATGTTGTGTGGACAGGCAGCGAAAGCAAGGTTTGGGATTATAAGGCACAAAACTTTAATACTACCGGTTCCACTGCTTTCGTAGCTGGCGATGCAGTCATTTTCAATGCTCAGGCACAGCAGAAGACAATAACGGTCAACGAGATGATGGTGACCAATGGTGTCACCTTCGACAGCGGTACATACACGCTTTCAGGCAATGGAGGAATTAGTGGTGAGGGTGACCTGACGGTAAACAAGGCTGCCACAGTTACGCTTAATATGAAATACAGCGACTACACCGGCAAAACCATTGTCAATGGCGGAACGCTGACTGTGCCCAATTTCTACGATGGTGGTCAGAAGAGTGCTATCGGTGCTGCCACAGCCGACAAGGGCAATCTGCAACTAAACGGCGGAACACTTGTTCTCTCGAAGGACAATATGGCTACTGACCGACAAATCACGGTTTCAGATACCGCGACCATCCGCGTCACTCAGTCTAATAGTGCCCTCTCGCTGAAGGGAATGGTAAGTGGTACTGGTTATCTCGTTAAAGACGGTGCCGGCCAGTTGAACTTTACCTATGGTGGAACTAATAGTTTCACAGGATTAATTGTGAAGAAAGGCATTGTGGCACAAGGAGCTTGGAATGCCACATTCGGAAGGAGTGGCTCGCCCATGTTGCTGGCTGGCGGTGAGGTGCATCAGATTGATGTCAATAGTTCCAGCACCGTTCCCACTTTCAACCACGTAGTGACCGTACAGGAAGGAACAACCAACAAAATAGTCGGTTCTTCACGTGGCAAGATTAACGGTAGCGTGAAGGGTAAGGGCAACCTGACTATCGTATCGAAATACGTGCGCTGCGACATTGGCCTCAACTTTGCCAACTACGAAGGCACGCTCACCGCTTCGGGCAGCCAATGGCGCCTGATGAGCAACGTAACTGATATGTCGAAAGCCACATTGAAAGTGGATGAAGCCACCAACATTGCTCACTATGGCAGCGGCAGTGGCACCCAGCAGTCGGCAACGCTGAAGATAGGAGCTATCAGCGGTACGGCTACCGATGGCGTGCTCGAAGGTAATACCACTTATCAAATAGGTTATCTCAACACCGATATGACGTTTTCGGGACTCTTCAAGGGAACGGCAGTGACCAAAGTAGGAACCGGAAAACTCACTTTGAAGACTGCGGGAAGCACATCGCCCATCACCGTCAGTGCCGGTACTCTGGAACTTACAGGTTCAACAACGAATGCTATCACAACCGGACAAATCACCGTTGCAGCAAAGGCAAAAATCACAGGAACAGCAGCCGTACAGAACCTTACCCTGAACAAGGGGGCTACCACGCTATGCCAACTTAAAACATCGGGTAATACGCGACTCACGGTGAAAGGCAACCTCAAACACAACGGAGATACCATTCTCGTTGTTATACCTACAACACGTAAACTTCAAGTAGGCGACGAGATAACAGTTTACAATGTCAGCGGCACACACACTGGTACATTTATCGTGAAAGTTGACGATGGCGGCGTGGGTTATGAATTCGATAGTTCCACTCTTCTTACTGACGGCAAACTACGTGTGACGACAATCACAGGAATCAACGGCATTGTTTCCGATTCATCCCATGATACGATGTATGACCTCTTAGGACGTAAGGTCAATGAGCACTCCAAGGGTATTTATATTAAAGACGGGAAAAAGTATTTGAAGAAAAAATGAAGAAATACATTTCCCTTGTAATCGCATGGATAGTTTTTGGCGTACAGACAGCCTATGCCATAGAGCGACAGAAACTGTCTTTCAATGCCGATTGGCGATTGCAGGTGGGCGACTTCACAGAAGCAGTTGATCCTGATTTTGATGACAGCAGCTGGAAACAGGTTACTCTGCCATACGCCTTCAACGGCGATGAGGCATTTCGTAAAGACATTGTGGATTTAACAGATACTGTTTGTTGGTACAGGAAGCAATTCAAAATTGAAAATTCAAAATTCAAAATTGAGGGGGCTAAATATTTCATCGAATTTGAAGGGGCGCGACAGGGTGCCGATGTGTGGGTAAACGGACAGCATGTTGGTTTCTCGGATAATGGTGTGATGGCCTTCGGATTCGACCTGACCCCTTATATAAAGGAAGGAAAGAACGTAATTGCTGTGCGCTGCGACAACAGTTGGACCTATCGGGACCGTACACTGAATAGCCGCTACCAGTGGAACGACAAGAACTTCAACGCGAATTACGGCGGTCTGCCCAAGAACGTATGGCTACACATCACGGGTAAACTCTACCAAACGCTGCCACTCTATTCGAGTCTCGGCACCACGGGAACGTATGTCTATGCCACCGACATCGACATTGTCCACCGTTATGCCACCATTCATGCAGAGTCGGAAGTGAGAAACGACGACGCTATACCTCACACCTTTAGGATGGAGACGCTGGTGCGCAACCCAGAGGGCAAGATGAAGCGCTACTCGATGTCTCCGATTGTTACTTTACAGCCAGGTGAAACATGTACGTTAAAGACTGCAAACACAGCACATGACCTGCATTTCTGGTCATGGGGCTACGGCTACCTCTATACCGTCGAGACCTCGCTTGTGGAAAACGAGGTGGAAATAGACAAGGTTATCACCCGCACAGGCTTCCGCAAGACTCACTTCGGAGAGGGCAAGATATGGCTGAACGACCGCGTGATGATGGTTCACGGTTATGCGCAGCGCACGTCGAACGAGTGGCCCGGCGTGGGCATCAGTGTGCCCGCTTGGCTCAGCGATTACTCGAATGGGCTGATGGTAGAATCGGGAGCAAACATGGTGCGCTGGATGCACGTTACACCTTGGAAGCAAGACGTGGAATCGTGTGACCGTGTGGGTCTGCCGCAGGCCATGCCAGCCGGTGATTCCGAGAAGGATGTGGAGGGAGCCCGATGGGAGCAGCGCAAGGCCCTGATGCGCGATGCCATCATCTACAATCGTAACAATCCCTCCATTCTATTCTACGAAAGTGGCAACGAAAGTATCAGTCGCGAACACATGCTGGAGATGAAAGCCATCCGCGATACATACGACCCTTATGGCGGTCGTGCCATCGGCAGCCGCGAAATGCTCGACATTGATGAGGCGGAATATGGTGGTGAGATGCTTTACATTAATAAATCCAAGAAGCACCCGATGTGGGCGATGGAGTACTGTCGCGACGAGGGACTGCGTAAATATTGGGACGAGTGGAGCTATCCCTATCACAAAGAGGGCGATGGACCGTTCTATCGTGGTCAGCCTGCTAAGGATTATAACCACAACATGGATGAGTTTGCCGTCGAAATGGTACGTCGTTGGTACGACTATTGGCTTGAGCGCCCTGGCACCGGTACCCGCGTTTCCAGCGGTGGCGTGAAGATTGTGTTCAGCGATACCAATACTCACCACCGTGGCGAGTCGAACTACCGCACAAGCGGAGTCGTTGATGCCATGCGCATTCCAAAGGATGCCTTCTTCGCTCATCAGGTAATGTGGAATGGCTGGGTAGAACCAGAAGAAGCAAAAACGTACATTATTGGGCATTGGAGCCTCACCCCCGTCCCCTCTCCGAAGGGCGAGGGGAACTTCAAGGGCGAGGGGAATGGATACTCTCAAGGCGGAAACTCTGATAGCAAAGGTAACTACTCCCCTCTCTCTAGGAGAGGGGCTGGGGGTGAGGCCAAGCCGGTGTATGTGGTATCCACGGCTGACAGCGTGGAGCTGTTCCTTAACGGCAAATCGCTTGGATATGGCAGACAGAGTTATCGCTATCTGTTTACTTTCGACAATGTCGCTTTTGAACCTGGAACACTGGAAGCAGTTGGTTCCGATGGCAGCCGATACAGGCTTGAAACCATTGGCATGCCTTATCAGTTGCGCCTCTCCGCCATTGAGAATCCCGAAGGAACTAAGGCCGACGGAGCCGATATGGTACTCTTTCAGGTAGAGGTAGTTGATAAACAGGGACGCCGTTGTCCTTTGGATGACCGCATGATTCACTTCCAGTTGGAAGGTGAAGGAGAATGGATTGGCGGCATCGCCACTCATAATAACCAATCGATGCAACGGCCTGACGACGGAAACCGTGATGGGCTTCTTGACGCAGCAGCAACGAAGAATATTTCCGATAACTATGTCGGTGCAATGTCTCTGCCCGTTGAGTGCGGTGTCAATCGTGTACTTGTCCGCACCACCACCCATGCTGGTATGATTCGTCTCAAAGCTACTGCCGAGGGCATGAAGCCCGCTACAATAGGAGTGAAAAGTAAGAAAGCAAAAGATAATTCTCCATTATCCATTCTCCATTATCCATTTCATCGTGGCGAGACACCGCAGGCCTCTTCCTATAAGGAAACTGCACGTGGCATAGATATTGTTTCAGTCGAGGCTGGTTACGACAGTGAGCACGCCAGTCGCAGTTTCGACGACAACGAACTCTCGGAGTGGAAAAACGACGGGCAGCTCTCCACAGCTTGGATAACCTATACACTGAAAGAACTAACGGAAATTAATCAGATAGTCATCAAGTTGACTGGTTGGCGACAACGCAGCTATCCCCTTGAGATTTATGCTGATAGCCAATTGGTGTGGAAGGGTAACACCCCCAAAACATTAGGTTATGTGCATATTCCTATTGACCACCCCTTAAAGGCACAGACCTATACCATTCGGCAGACAGGAGCCGCCGAAACCAAAGACGGCTTCAAGGGCATTGTTGAGGTGGCTGCTACTACAGCAGGGGAATTAGACCTTTATCGCACCCCTGGCAGCGAGAAGGTGAACAACGAATTGCGCATTGTGGAAATAGAATTTCTGCATCAAATCGAAAAAGAAGGCACTAAATGATACAACGAGTCGATTTTTTTCGTAATATTGCAATCGATAACCTTAAACTCATAAAGATATGAAGCATTTTGTACTCTCATTGGTAGCCATGGCTACATTGTGTGTCCCTGCTTTGGCACAAAACCGCGTAAAAAACATTTACGCAAGTTCTGATAAACTGAATATAGAGCAGTTGCAGAACACGGAACAGCCCGTACAATTGAGCCGATTCCTTTTTGCAGGTTACAACACCCTGTGCCTCCCCATGTCGGTAAGCGCCGAACAGTTGCAGACGGCAGCAGAAGGTGCAAGAATAGAACGCTTGGTAGGTATCGGACAGGAGGACAATACCCTTAACCTCTACTTCCTGGACTGCACCAACGAAGGCATCGAGGCCGGTGTTCCCTATCTCATTTATTCTCAGACCACACAATTCCTGCGTCTCAAAAACACAGAAGCAACAAACATCAGTGACGTGCTAAGAAATGTACGCATGACCGACGACAACGGCAACACCATCTCCTTCGGCAGCAATTGGGAGACCATACGCAAAGACGGACTTTACGGTATTCCTGCCAAACAGGATGCTACAATCCTGGAGAGCATTCTCATCCGTACCGAAGCCGACAAGGCTTTCCTGCCCACCCGTTGCGGCTTCAACTGGGAACAACAGTCCGCAACAGCCACCGACCTGAACATCAAACACATCAAGAGCCTGGCCGAGGCCACAGGTATCCAATCAATTCATAATTCACAATGCACCATGCATAATGATGCCTACGACCTTAGTGGTCGCAGGATAACCACCCCCAAGCGCGGTATTGTCATAGAGAACGGACGTAAGGTGGTTCGATAACCAATAAGGCACAAGCAAAAAACTACAACATAAGGAAACTTAGTTAAGGCTGCCGCCCCAATCTGGGACGGCAGCCTCTTTAATTTGCTTTCTCCTCATTACAAAATGAAACGTAAGGACAAGAAAAACAGAAAAGAAGGCATATATTCGAGGGTTTTTTTGTACCTTTGCGCCCGATTATATGGATTCTACCAAAAAGTTACCCCTCTTTTGAGGAAATTATCACTAAAAACAAATATGAAAAACAAACTTTTACTTATGCTTTGCCTTCTTGCAATAGGGGGGTAAAGTTATGTGCCCAGATGACTTTCACCCTTGATGGTCTCACATGGGGCAACGTGGCTGTAAGGGATGCCAATGGTTTCACCACCATAACCGTGCCTGCTGGCACAGACCTGAGTGGACTGATTACCGCCGTAAGTGTTGACGGCTCTCCCGTCACTGCTTCACTGGTCACCCCCAATCCCACTTCCACCACGCTGCACTACGGCGAACTGAAAGTGTTCACCTACAACAACAAGGCCTACGGTTTCCGCTTTGAAGAGGATGTATGGTTCTGCGCGGTATTCATCTCCGACTGCCATGTCAATCAAGGAAGTGGTCACGACGGTACGTCAGCCAGCGACCTCACCACCATCATGAACAACATTATCGCTATGGGCGACGATGGCACCAAGAAGGTCACCTTCACGACTGAGGGGGCAACCTCGCTGGTTCCCAAGACCAGCATCATCTTCTGCTTGGGCGACGTGGACCAGGACAAGGGCGACGATGGCAGTAGCGGTACACACACCAATTTCCTCAACGCCACCGCCGAAGTGGCCAAAGCAGCTGGCATTCCGTTCATCTTTATTGCTGGTAACCATGACTTTTCCCCCGACTACTGGAGCGATGGCTCAAAGGGTGTGACCTACGGCACTAGCGGCGGCTCCAATGCCGACGACCAGACCATTTCGGCCATTAAGACTAATAATTCGTATTGGAACAGCGCAAGTGTCTTTGACGAGGACATCCATTACTTCACAGGTGGCAGCGGTGCTTGGCAACCCAGCCACTTCACCTTTAAGTTCAAGGACGTACGTTTCTACTGTGCCAACAACTACTGGTTCCAGAAACCCTATAATAAACCTGGTCTGCTCTCTTCGGCTACTTATTACGCTCCCGATGGTATCATCTCTGCCCTGAACACCTTCGTAGAAGCCCATACCGAGGAGGCCAGTGTCTGGATGCAACACTATCCCTGGCTTGCTGGTAGCGACTGCAACCGCTGGTGGCTCGACCAAAACGAGAGTGGCAACTACATCACCTCCAGCAATGATTCTGATTACGGCTCCTACACCTCTGGTATAGCATACAACGATGCCACGTCGGCCAATACGCTGAAGAAAGACCCCCTCTCGGCTATTATGATGAAGGCCGCAGGCCGCACAGGTGGTAAGGTGCAGCACTTCTCTGGTCACTATCACCGTTTTGATGACCAGACCTACACCAGCACGGTTGAAAGTTCCAATCAGGTGCGCGACTACACCGTGGCCGCTAACGGAAATACTGACCAGACGAATAACGCCTACGTGGTGCTTTTCAAGCGTGGCGAGGGCGTGAAGGAAGTCATACAAACCCAGTTCTAAACCGCATTACTAAACCGACAAACAACAAACACTATGAAACTGAAATCATATATCATTGCAGCCCTCACGCTGCTCACAATGGGAAGTAATGCCTGGGCTCAGCGAGACATCACCAGCACATACATCACCAATGCTACGTTGTCCAATGGAACTACGGGTTGGACAGTGAACAATTTTAATACACCTGTGCAAGGTAACAATACTATCGGTTATGCAAGCGAATGTTATGCCGGATGGGGAAGTCTGGAAAAAACTGCCTATTCGCTGACCCAAACCATCACACTCAATGCAGGTCATTATCGATTGGTCAACTATTCTTTTTTCCGACAAGGACAAGCATATAACACGGATAACACAAAGTCATTAGCCTACCTAAAGGCTGGTTCCGACCAAGTTGCCATTAAAACCTTAGGCAGTATCACGGCTGCTGGCTATGCCAATTCTCAGGCAGAAGGAGCCAATTGCTTTGACTCAAAAATGTATCGAAACGTGGTGGAATTCACCATCGCAGCTGATGCAACCTCAATAGAAATAGGTATAGTTGGTACATTCGACGAGATGCGGTCTTGGTGTATCGTAGGTATGTTCGAACTCTTCGACCTTGATGACCTTGCATCGGTTAGTTCACCCACCGATGTGACCTACGAAATCACCAACTCTGGTTTTGAGCATCGCGACATGACGGGCTGGACATTGTCGCCTGGAGACGCATTTGCTGCACAAGCTAATACTGCTTTCGATAATAAGGCTGGTGGATATTATGCAGAAAAGTGGCAAGGTAGCGGTGGCCTGTCAGATCGTACCATGTCACAACACCTGACAGGTCTTGAGAACGGATTGTACGAATTAAAAGCATACGTATATTATGGTGGTACAGGTGCTTATATTAAAATGAATGACGACCGGACAAATGTAACAGCCGGCACATCGGCACAATATACTGTGAGAACTGTCATCAGTGACGGAACTTTAGATGTTGTCGCTGGTTTGGAAAGCGGTACAACAAACTGGGTCTGTTTCGATCGTTTTACACTCTCTTTCTATGGTGACCCCCTGCAGGCTTTTAAAGATTTATTAGCCGACAAAGTAGCCGAAGCACAAGCATTACATGATGGTGGCACACTTCGTACGGGTGCCGCCACCCAACTTCAGACGGCCATTGACGCCAATGACAATGACGATGATGCTTTCACCACGGAGGGAGAATTCGACACGGCCATTGCCAATATTGATGCTGCTATGTTAGTGGCCAACAGCATTGCTGCCCGATATGCCGTGTTTGATGCAGAAAAGACAAAATGGGAGGCTTTGAAGGCTGGAGTACCAAGTTGTGCCAGTCTCACGACTTTTGAATCGGCGATTTCAACGGCAAATACGGCCGTTACAAACGCCACATCGGTGGCTGCCGTCAATACACAGATTGCCGCCCTGCGCCCTGCAGCCATGACATTCATCTCCACCACCGACGACCATACCTTCGACCTCACCTTCCTGGCCTCACAGACCTATAGTGACTGGAAAAAGAAAGACGGCAGTGCGGCTGGCATTGTGGCAGACCAATTTCTGACAGGAAGACCTGGTAGCATCCCAAGTTTTGCTGAGAGTTATGAAACCACATGTGCCACTACGGGAACCGTGCTCTACCAGACCATCGAAGACCTGCCTGCCGGATACTACGAGGTGGGTATGTACGCCCAGGCCATGTACACACCAAATCGTGGATTTGAGACTGAGGCAACAGAGGGAGATGCCAACCGCACGTATGCCTTTGCTGGAGATTTAGATGACGCAACAAGCGTGCTGCGTGTGGGTATGCCCATATCATTCCAATCAAGTGTTGCTTTTGAGGATATCACTACACTTGCCGTAAACGTACACCTCACAGGCGATGACCTCAGCAACAACCTTACCTATGGTGTGCAGAAGGATGAAAATGGCTCCAACTGGCACTTTGCCCAAATTATGACCATTACCTATGCTACCCAGCCTGACTTGACAGCACTTGAAGCTCAGCGCGATGAAAAGGTGGCTATAGCAGAAGGTTTCCTGGCAACCCATCTTTTCTATCTCAATAACGACCAATCCGATGCCTTGCAGGATGCAATCGACGAAGCCAAGGCCGCCGATGATTTCGAAGAACTGAGTGCCGTAATCGTTAGTTTGCCCACTGCCGTAGATGCTGCAAGAATTGTGGCTAATGGTCAAAAGGCAGGTCGAGAAAGTTTGCTCAATGCCCTACAACGTTTTGAGGATAATTACAACCACTACACTATCAATGACGTCTTTTATGGCGATGGTACAGACTATAGTCGTTTGACAATGAGTGCTGGAGCATGGACAACTTTGCTTACATTAGTTAATAACGCGGCATTAGCTCTTGATGACAGAGACTCGAATGCCTCCTATGCTACATTGGCCACAATACTTAACTCTCAACTGAATGCCACCGACACCAGTATTCGCCTTTTCAAGAGTTACAAGGCCATGGTGGCTGGTTGTCAGGCATTGAGCATAGCAGAGGGTACCACATACGCCGCCAGCAGTAACATGGACACCGACGCAACGGAGAACACGGCCATCGAGGCTCTGAACACCGCCTTCATTTCCTACCGTGAAGCGCAGAGTGTCGATATTGATATGTCTGGTTTCCTTGGTGCAAATCTTGACTTCTCAGAGACACAAGGGAGCCTATTGGTAACGGGTACACTTGTGTATGACCTCGTAGGATGGGAGGAAACCTATTCTAATGTTCAAGCCAACGAGCGTATTCAGACCAATGCCGATGGTCACAGCGAAGAACTCTACCTGCGATCAAACTGGACGGACAAGAACCCAGTCTTGGAGGTTGCCAAACTGAAGATGCTACCCGAAGGTGACTACCAGCTGTCACTCTCCTGGAACAGCCCCATGACGAACATGATTAATCATTCGGCATACGTATTGGGTGGCACCAGCAACGCCATTGGCGAAGCAACTTCTGGTGCGACCACGCTAACCTACGACTTCACCGTAAGCGGTTCAGCCACCAACTTCGACTTCATCCTCGGTTTTCAGAAGCAAAATTCCGGTAATTCGGGTGCAGAAATCGTTGCAGACAACATCACCCTGACCTGCAAGGCTGGTACCCCGTTCCATATTGCCTATACCGAAGCTGCCGCCGCTTACGACGACACGGATGCTACGACGATGGCCAACACAGCGGCCGCTAAGGCTGCTATCGACCAGTATGCAGCTTACACAAGCGATGAGAGTGGCCTGCTTGAGGCTGGTGTGCGTGGTGACAATTACAACCAAGCCGTAAACGTCCTGCGCAATGCCAAGACAATTGCCGAGAACAATGGTGATGCCACAACGCTGATTGCCAACTACGATCTGAGCAATACTACCTTGTCGGATGGTAAAGCACCTAATGGATGGACCACAGCTCCATTCTGGACAGCGAATGACGGAAATGGAAACACTAATGACGTGTTTACTCAGAACGGACAACAAGTTTATAATGTCTGGTATCGCAATGGTATTACCGATATCGAAATCAACCAGACTATTAATAATCTGCCCAATGGAACTTACCGCTTTAGCGTTGACTTGGGTACAAATGGTTTCACTGCTCCCGATGCAGCTTCGATGGTGGCATTTATTCGTGGTGACCGGGTTGGTGCATCGGAGCAGATAAGTACATGGAACAACGATGCTGGCACTCGTGTTTTCGGAACTTATTCGGCTGCTACGGAAATTACTTCGGGCAATCAAGTAACCATCGGCATACGCTCAGTGGGACATTACTTCCAGATGACTAGTCCACATCTGGAGTATATCGGTAATGATGCCACTGCTGCGCAGGAAACTGATGCCAGTTACCTACGCCAGGATTACTTCTGGAGACGTTATACTGTTACAGGAGATAATGGTGCACACACGAAGACTGAGAATCAGATATATGAATACGATGCCACCAATGCCGACTTTGCCAATGCCAAAAATGTGGTCATCTATGGAAACCAAGCCAACATGATTGTGAAAGCCGCTGCAGTTGACCAATTTGAAAATACAAACAATAAAGTAGTCAATGGCGTGTGTGCCAACCTTGTCATCACCGACGGCTCCCCACTGAGTATTACAAGTACCACGGGTGAGTTTGAGGCTACTACAGCTACTTATAGTCGCGCGATGTCCAACGTATGGGGTACACTTATCCTGCCCTTCCCCGTACAGGCAGTAAGCGGACAAGCCTTCTACACCCTGCGCAGCGTAGACGAGGGCGAGGGCACCATGGGATTCAACCGCATAGGTGATGAGATTCCAGCCAACACCCCCTTGGCCTTCCGTATGACCGCAGGTGGAGACCAACTCGACATTGAAATGAGCAACGTAGATGTAGAACTGACCACAGCCACCCAAAACGATGCAACCACCGTTGTTGGCTGGAAAGCAGAAGGCACATACAGTAGTGGTACAACCCTTGAACATGGTAACAACTACTACTATATTGCCCAAAACAAGTTCTGGAATGCCAGTGTCAATGACGTCAGAGTGGCTCCTTTCCGTGCATGGTACCACTACACGGGAGAATCGTCCGTCAAGTCCTTCTCCATTGCTTTCAATGACGACTGGACCGACGGCATAGAGCCATTGAACATGGATAATGGACAAGGGGTGATGAATGAGACAGACATTTACGATTTGCAGGGTCGTCGTGTAGCACGCCCCACCAAGGGCATCTATGTCGTGGGGGGACGGAAAGTTGTGATTAAATAACCTAAACCGAGAGGAGAATAAACAATGAAAAAGATAATAGGAATAGCAATGAGAAAAGAATATATGTGCCCTCTCGTGTTGGGTGTAGCTGTGTTGCCAGAAGATACTCTGACAGCGGCCACTACCCTCGGTCAGGGTGAGGGAGACAACCCCGACGTGGCTGAAACCAAGGAGAATGTCTGGGATCAGGTTTGGGATCGCGAACCCGTATTCACAACAGAATAGAATATACCCATACAAAATAAGCCGGGGCTGTGTTGATGGACACAGCCCCGGCCTTTTTTTGTATTATCTATTAACCTCGTTTCTTCATTACGGAGTTTACCACGCGAATACTGCTAACGAGTTTGTCGGTAGAAGTGAAGACATCGACGTTCCAGACATGGCTCGAACGGCCAATGTGTACGGGTGTGCAGACGGCACGGACGGTGTCGCCCTCGTGAGCACTGCTGACATGGTTGCCACTGACCTGCATACCTACAACAAATTCATCGGGCTGACAGGCTATCATGCTACCCAGTCCGGCCACCGTCTCGGCCAAGGCAAGGGTAGCTCCACCATGCAGAATGCCAAAGGGTTGGCGTGTACGATGGTCAACGGGCATGGTGGCCTCTACACGCTCAGCACTGGCAAAAGTGTATTGTATGCCAAGGTTCCCCATCAGTGTGCTTCCACTTTGTGCATTCATGGCATCGATAGGAATATCTGCTACACGTGCCTCCTGTACGATGGCTTTTTCGATGGCAAGTGCAGCACCATCCTGGTCATTGGAAAGTGTGGTGAAATCGGCACAACGGCGCACTCCCTCAGTGGCATTGCCCATAGCTACACCTGTACCCGCCATCTGTATCATGTTGATGTCGGCCTCGCCATCACCAATGGCCAATACCTCTGACATCTGGATTCCCATCTTCTGCACCAAGGCACTCATGGCATAGCTCTTGCCTACCTGATAGCCCACGATTTCGAGATAATAAGGATTAGAATGTATGGTGTCCATCACTCCATTCAGATGACGCTGCATGTGTTGACCAAGGCTAGTGAGTGCCTCTTCATCGTCGCTGACGAGCATCATCTCGGCAGGCCAGTCGTCCATGTTAATGGAGAGTTGGTCGTCCTGACGCAGGGTCATACCATTCATGGCAGCCTCATCCACAACATGGGGATTGGTGATGTCTGTACTTACTACTTCATTACCATCGTAGTAAGCCATGGTCAGTCCCATCTTGGTGGCTTTCTTTTCCAGATAGGGCACCATCTGAGGGTCGATGCGACGTTCGAAGAGAATCTGACCCGTCTTGGCCTCCATCACCTGTGCTCCGTTATACGAGATAATATATCCGTCATAGACACCCAGGTCAATGGCTTGGGCCAGAGGAAGTATGCCATAAGTTGGTCTTCCCGATGCCAAGGCTATTTTGATGCCCATTTGTTGAACCTTGCGCAGGGTAGCCACCGTGCGCTTCGAAATTTCACGATTGCTGTTCAGCATTGTGCCGTCAACGTCAAGAACAATCAATTTGTAATTCATGGTATTTGGGTTTTAGAGTTTTTCGTTTTTTATTTATAGGAACTATAGGGACTATAGGGGAGAATTGGGGAGTCAAGGGCTGCAAAGCACCTCGCAGACCTTATCCTGGAAAGTTCTCCCCATACTGGTCTTTATCACACCTTGGTTGATGATGCTAAATACGAGGATGTGCCCTTCGGGCGATGTGGCATAGCCAGAGAGGCTGCTGATGCCATCCACCGTACCGGTCTTGGCATGGATGTTGCCATCGGCTGCCGTCTTGCGCATGCGCTTCTCCAAAGTGCCGTCGAAGCCGGCAATGGGGAGCGAGGAATAGAGGTGGGGACGAATGGCCTCGTTCTTCCAGGCATAGGAAAGCAAGGAAACAAGCAGTTCGGGCGACACATAGTTATAGAGCGACAAACCACTCCCGTCTGCAATCTGGTAATGACTGGGAGTTAGACCCACTTCCGTAATCAGTTGGTGGAAGAAGGGCATCGCATCCTTGCGTGTCGCATTCTTTTTCCCACTCAATGCAGCTATCTGGTAAAATACGCTCTCTGCATAAAAGTTGTCCGACTTCTTCATCATCCGCTGCAAGACTTGGTCTATCGTATGTGTAATCTCACCGAAGAGCAGAGCCGATGTAGGACATGGCGTCTGTACGACCCGACTAACATCCATACCGCGAATGCCAGCACTTTCGAGGTCAGACAGAAATTCCTGTGTGAAGCAGTCACGACTATCAACCGTCAAGGGACGTAGGGGAACCGTCTTGTCGTCCCAGCACCAACCCCAGCCCATTTCGTCGGCATCCTTCTTCGAAAGGTCGAGGCCAATGATACCAGCAATGCTGTCAATGCCAGCTTGGTTCAGCCCACGAGCCAGTTGATAGAGTTCACCCTGGGAAAGCATTGGGTCCATTCCTCCCACAAAGTATATGTCGCCCCAAAGCACACTATCGCGCACCTCACCCGCCACAAACATCTGAGTACGGAACTTATAGTCGTTTCCCAAGGTTTTCAGGGCAGCTACAGCCGTCACCACCTTCTCACAACTGGCTGGGCGCATACGCTGACGATGGTTGACACACACCAAGTCGCGACCAGCGGTCAGGTCATAGACGTAAAGTCCCAGCTGCGTGGTCTCGAACAAGGGCAGGTTGATGAGCGAATCCACCTGACGTTGCATTCGCCCCACCCATGTTGTGGTGTCTTCCATCAGAATGGTATTCGTGTTCCATCGTGGCTGGTCCGCATCAAGTCCGTCAGCACAAACCTGAATGCCGGTAAAGAGTAATATGTATAGGACTATTCTACGCATATAATCCAACTTTTGCCGTAAAGTTACAAATTATTTGGCTATACGTTGCTATGATTAACCTTTTTTATGTAATTTTGTATTTGACAAACGTAAAATACCATGATACGTAAATTCGACTTCCTTATTATCGGTGGTGGTGTAGCCGGCATGAGCTATGCACTGAAAGTAGCTAACGCCAAGAAGGGCAAGGTGGCACTGGTGTGTAAGACCACACTGGACGAGGCCAATACGGCCAAGGCGCAGGGTGGCATAGCCTCGGTGACCAACCTCCGCGTGGACAACTTTGAGAAACACATACAGGACACCATGATAGCGGGCGACTACATCAGCGACCCGGCAGCAGTGGAACATGTGGTGAGAAACGCCCCCAAGGGCATAGAGGACCTTGTAAAGTGGGGCGTGAATTTCGATAAGAACAACGATGGCGAGTTCGACCTCCATCGCGAGGGCGGTCACTCGGAGTTCCGCATTCTACACCATGCCGACGACACTGGCTTTGAAATTCAGCGTGGACTGATGGAGGCTGTCAGACACAATAAGCGCATCACTGTACTGGAGAACCACTATGCCGTGGAAATCATCACCCAACACCATTTGGGGCGCGAGGTGAACCGCCACATGACAGACATTGAATGTTATGGTGCCTACATTCTGGATCCCGATACCCAAAAGGTGGACACCTTCCTGTCACGGGTAACACTGATGGCCACGGGTGGCACGGGAGCAGTGTATGCCACCACATCAAACCCCAACATTGCTACGGGCGACGGCATTGCCATGGTCTATCGCGCCAAGGGTATCGTGAAGGACATGGAGTTTGTGCAGTTCCATCCCACAGTACTCTATAATCCTGCCGAGACCCATCCTGCCTATCTCATTACCGAGGCCATGCGTGGCTATGGTGGCATTCTGAAATTGCCCAACGGTGAGGAGTTCATGCAGAAATACGATAAGCGTCTCTCCTTGGCTCCACGCGACATTGTGGCTAGAGCCATCGACCGCGAAATGAAGATTCACGGCATAGACCACGTCTGCCTTGACGTGACTCACAAAAACCCTGAAGATACCAAACACCATTTCCCCAATATCTACGCTAAATGCCTCTCCATTGGCATCGACATCACCAAGCAGATGATACCTGTCTGCCCCTCGGCCCACTACATGTGTGGCGGTATCAAAGTTGACCTGAATGGCGAATCCACCATCCACCGCCTCTATGCCGTTGGCGAATGCTCCTGCACGGGGCTCCATGGTGGCAATCGTCTGGCCTCCAACTCGCTCATTGAGGCCGTGGTCTATGCCGATGCGGCAGCCAAACACTCGCTGGAGGTTATCGATAACTATACCTTTAATGACAAGGTGCCCGAATGGAACGACGAAGGCACCATGTCGAACGAGGAGAAGGTGCTGATAGCCCAGGACATGAAGGAAGTTGGGCAGATTATGTCGAACTATGTAGGAATCGTACGTAGCGATCTGCGACTGAAACGTGCCTGGACGCGCCTCGACCTGCTATACGAAGAGACGGAGGAACTCTTCAAACGCGTGAAACCAACCAAAGACATTTGTGAACTCCGCAATATGATAAACGTAGGTTACCTCATCACACGACAAGCCATAGAGCGCAAGGAGAGCCGAGGATTGCACTACACCATAGACTATCCCAAACATGCCTACGACCAAAAGTAAACACTAAAAAACCTCCCCGACGGGAGGTTTTTTAGTGTTTACAATCGCCATGACTTAGGCATAAACAGGAAGAGAACAGTAAATATCTCCAAACGGCCTATCAGCATCAGGAAGCTAAGGAGCCACTTTCCGGCGGCAGAGACAGGGACGAAGTTGCCGGCAGGTCCCAACTCACCCAAGGCTGGCCCCGTATTGCCGAGGCTGGAAACCACCGCACCGAAAGACGTTGTTAGTTCGAATCCCATGAACATGGTCATAAGTCCGCAACTAATAATAAGGATGAAGACATAGACGACAAGGTAAGACATCACACGACGGATGTGTTGCTCGCCAATGACTCTTCCATTGAATTTAATGCTAATAATAGCTCGGGGATGGAGATGAACACGAAATTCCCGTAAGGCGTATTTTAGGTAAACTAATACTCTCATCATCTTCATTCCACCGGCCGTGCTGACGGTACATCCTCCTATAATCATCATTACAATGGTGGGCATCCAGAAGGGTCTTCCCCATCCCACATAGTCGAAGTATTCGGCCTGGAAACCGCTGGAACTGATAATGGTCGCAACATGAAACAGACTGGTACGGAATATTCCCTCGCCTGTCTGTGGAACAGCCACATCACCACTGAATGTAGAAAAACGTAATAATAAACAGAATATGGCAACGAGACCCACTACTGTTATCAGGAAGCCTTTTACTTCCTCGTTTCTCAAACATTCACGTCCACGCCATATTGAGAAATAGTAGTAAATACCAAAGTTCAAACTGGAAATAAGCATAAAGGTGGCACACACATATTCGATGTAGGCCGAGTGGAAATAACCAATACTGGCCGTGTGAGTGCCATATCCTCCTGTGGCCACAGTAGAGAGTGCATAACACAGCGAATCAAACAGATCCATCGGGCCTAACCAAAACAATAGTCCACAGAAAATCGTCAGGACAATGTAAATGAGAAGCAGACGACGCGATGTAGAACCAATCTTGGGTTGCAAGCGATGGATGGTAAGTCCGGACATCTCCGCGATGAACATGGTGGAGTTCTTCATGTCCTTCACCGGCAACAAGGCAAACGAGAATACTACAATTCCCAAACCACCCATCCATTGCATCATGCTACGCCATAGCAATATGCCATGGGGCATGGCCTCGATATCAGGGATGATAGTGGCTCCCATGGTGCTGAATCCGCTCATCGTCTCGAAGTAGGCACTGGCAACATCCACATCCAGTCCATCGTAGAACAGGAAGGGCAACATGCCAAAGAAAGAAAATACCACCCACGTCAGTCCTACGATAATAAACGAACCTCCTCGGGAAAGTTGATGTTGCGTTCGTCCGTAACTTGTGTGACCGTATGCGGTCAGCAACATGCCCGACAGAAACGTAATGCCAGTGGTCAGGGCAAAGGCTTTCCAGTCACTTTCCCCTTCTGTATAGTAATAGTAGAGACATACCAATGTGATGAAAGCCATGAACAAACTTTCCATCATCAGTAGCATTCCAAATATACTTTTCTTCATTACTTTCTTTTTTATTCTTAGTACGAAACCGAACAGGAGAGCCCCACTGCCCTTACCTTTTCAGCGATTTCATCAAGAATCTTCGGCTGAGCTTTCATCAGTCCGCTGACGGGAGTCTCACGGTCGATGGTGTATATCATCACTTGTCGCGGAGCTATCAGTTTCAGTTTTTCCAACCAAGGCAAGACGTATTCGTCACCCGTATTGTCCACGTCCTTTCCTGCCATAAACATGGTCTGAATAATGACCTTCGGACTCATCTCTGCCAGATAGGTAATGACGGTCTCTACATCGTAGTGGCCTTGTGGTTGGTCAACTCGGTGGATGTAGTCGGCCGACACGGTATCAAGTTTCATGATGGGATTGTCGGTACGTAGCAGAGCCTCACGCACTTTCTCCCGATGGATTTGGGTGCTGTTGCTCAACACCGAAATCTTGGCATTGGGGAAATACTGATTGCGCAATTGCACCACGTCATCCACAATCTCAGGGAAATCGGGATGCAAGGTCGGTTCTCCGTTGCCGGCAAACGTAAGCACGTCGGGAACAGAACCTTCACTCCTCATCTTCTGTAACTGCTTTCCCAAGGCATCGCGTACCTCCTGACGGGTTGGGAGGGGTTCCTTGGCACGTCTCTCTTCGTTCAGTCCGCACTCACAATAAATGCAGTCGAACGAACACCACTTACCATCACGTGGCAACAGATTGATGCCCAACGATACCCCCAGACGACGACTATGTACAGGGCCGAATATGGGTGAAGGATATATTACAGTACTCATATCAAGTGCAAAGGTACAAATAAATTAAAAATTAAAATTAAAAAACAAAAATTAATTGCACGGGCGACATCATATCCGTAATCTCAATTGGAAGGTAATGTCCTGTTTCCAAGGACTACGTATCTCTTGCATTCCAGAGCCTTGTGACCTTCGGTCAGTATAGCGGGTGGCACCATAGAGCAACTCTGCAAGCAAACGTTTCTGCCAAAACTCACAATGAGCGGCAAGCACCCATCGGAGCCCATGACCGAAGAGTGAAGGATAACGAAACATGTTGGTAAGCAAAGGCTCGTACAGGAATATGCGTGTGTCGTAGTCGGTCGTATGAAAGTAAGTGAGCATGAGCGAGGTCTGCCACCAATTCCGTCGGTATCGGACACGTTGCGACAAGGCATATCCCAGTCCGCTGCCATCCATCGAATGCAGATTCAGTATCGACTGCAACTGCCAGTCGATACCTTGTGTCCGATTATACTGCAGGCGAATGCGATTGTGTTGTTGCATGCGGTCACTACGCTCCTTGCGCTTCAACTGGTAGCGGACAGAGATGCTGTTCTTACGACGGATGGCATATTCTGCCATAAAGACCACCTCCTGCCCCTGACTGCTATGCGTGAGCGTATATCGGGGCCATGGATTGTAGAAATAGTCGAAATAACCTGTCAGGGTTAGATGCTCAACAGGGGTGGCATCCAAACGCAGAGTGCCACCACTCTCGTTCTGAACATCGCTATTCTCACTGAGTGCCGAAGCATAGAAAGAGTGATACTTATAGGAATAGAAACGATAAGAACCACTAAGGGCATAGTTTGGACTTATTTTCCACGACACACGGTTCAGCGTGGCCCATCCACCGCGTTCGGTACTGTAGGCCGTCTCGCCCGACACAGCAAACCAAAGGTGAGTATATCCATAGTTTACCCCAGCAAGGCCAAAGTTCTTCCCACAAGGATAGATGCGCCGATAGAGGGCTGTCCCAGGCGAAAGTTCTCGATGAAACCGCTGGAAATAGCCTGTTGCCCCCACATGGAAACCTTTGTTTCTCCACGACAAGTTGACACCGGCCAACAGACTATTGGTGTTCCCCTTTTGACTGAGTTCCTTCTCTGTACGATGCAGTCCCGATGTCTGCAAGGTCTTCACGCTTCCGTCTCTGTTGAGCGAAGCATCCAGTGGCCGAAACGACAGCCACGACGTCATCTCCATGTGGCGAAACCCTATGGTAGCCGCTGCCCCACGGAAATAATTAATTTCGTCCATCCCCCGTTTGGCACGTATTCCTTGCGACGGACGCTTCATCAGCATGGTCTTTCCCGTAGCAAAACCCGTGTTCATCACAAGTCCCTCGCCAAATCCCAATTTATAATCGCCAACGAGAGCGGAGCTTAGATGTCCGATGTTTCGCACCATCAGATATCCCCCATACGAGTCCCATCCCCCATTCTTCCGAAAAGGCTCTCCCTGGTCTTTTTCAGCGGTCACGCCTACCGACAAATGGTTCTTACTCTCCAGTCTATAACGAATGTTGTTGTAGCATGGCGAACCTTGGTAGCCTCCCTGATGGGAAGGGTAAGAATAGCCCAGACGATAGTATAGGGGAATGTCTAAGCGTGTGCTTACCTCGTGACGGGCATGTTGGAGTAAGTATTTCACCGTGACCGTGTCTTTTTGTTGAGATGGCCAAATATTTACGGTCAAAAAAACTAACAAAAACTCACGAGTGCGGAAATCCACCGATGGAATGGCCATTAACTCACTCAACGAACGCATTCCCCGATGGATGAAAACATATTTGTGGATGTCTTCTATCTGTTGCTCACTGAGAAAAGGGAGTTGTCGCAACTGCTCACGGGTAGCCGTGTTTATGTCCATCGGATGAGCTGCCAGCAAGGCCAGTTCCTCCATGTTCTCCGTCCAGCCCTGTTGCTCGGCATATTCGTCGTCGGAAATGGCATCCACAAAATCGGCCCACGACATACGAATTTGGGCCTGTGTACATACACTCCACAGGATGCACATACACAGGCCTAAAAGTCGTTGTTCGAGGCAGACAAACATCAGTTGTGGACCAGCGTACCGATGTCCTCGCCCTCCATTACCTTCTTGAGGTTACCCACAATATCCATATTAAAGACATAGATGGGTAGGTCGTTCATCTTGCACATCGTAGTAGCCGTCAAGTCCATTACCTTCAGTCCACGATTGTAGATTTCGTCGTAAGTGATTTCCGAGAACTTCGTAGCCGTGGGGTCTTTCTCTGGGTCGGCGGTGTAAACACCATCCACACGTGTACCCTTCAGCATCACGTCGGCCTCAATCTCAATGCCGCGCAATGAAGAACCCGTGTCCGTTGTGAAATACGGATTGCCCGTTCCGCCACTCATGATAACCACCTCGCCACGCTCCATAGCCTCGATGGCCTTCCACTTCGTATATAGTTCCCCTATGGGCTCCATGCGGATGGCTGTCAGCACAGTGGTTTTCTGTCCGATGGCCTGAAGGGCACTGCACAATCCTAACGAGTTAATAACCGTGGCCAACATGCCCATCTGGTCGCCACGCACACGGTCGAAACCCTTGCCCGCACCTGTCAGTCCACGGAAAATGTTTCCGCCGCCAATGACGATACCTATCTGTACCCCCATATCGGCCACTTCCTTAATCTGTTGGGCATACTCGTTCAGACGCTTCACGTCAATACCATACCCCTGTTCGCCCTGCAAACTCTCACCCGAGAGTTTCAACAGAATTCTCTTAAACTTTGCCATACTTTTATTTTGATTTGTTAGATTTTTAAATTTTAAATTTTAAATTTTTATTTTTTTTATAATTACATCATGTACTCCACTTCCTTGAAAGCATATCTACGGATTTCTCCTGTTCCATCGGTGATTATCAGGTGACCCGAGGGTTCCACATCCGTGATACATCCCTCAAAATCACCCTTCTCATCGCGGAAACATCTCGTCTCCCCTCTTCCATAGAGATGGCTAAGATACATTTCGTGCAGCTCATCTTGTCTGCCTTGCCGAGTCCATTCGTAGTAGCAAGTAAAATGTTCCATCACACTTTCAAGCACAAAACGCCGCTCCACGTCGTGCCCCAGCAGATTCGCCAGCGAGACAGGTTCGGCAAAGTGTCGTATGCCATCAGTCTGCGTGCGGTCAAAACAAAACTCCCTTTGGTTGACATTGATGCCCACCCCCATCACACAATTCTCAATGCAGCCGCCGCGAAGGTCGTTCTCGATGAGCATACCACATATTTTCTTGTCACCCACATAAATGTCATTCGGCCATTTTATTTGGAGGTAGGAGGTAGGAGGTAAGAGGTAAGAGGTGAGGGCTTCCCGTATAGACAAGGCCAACACCTCGGAGAGCACAAACATACGATTCGCCCCGATGTGCCGGGGATGAACAAGCAGACTGAACAGCAGGTTCTCGCCCCTGCGCGATTCCCAATGATTCCTTCCTGCTCCGCGACCCGCTGTCTGATACTCGGCCGTGACCAGTGTCATCTCCTTCTCTCCCCCCATGGGACGGAAACCACACAAGAAATCGTTCGTGCTTGTCACCTCGTCCAATTCCAGCATCTGGAACCACGGACTATCGTCGAGGCAAAAGTGTTTTTCAGTCATGAAATGCTGCTTTTCTTTTTCTTTTACCTCACAAAGATAGAGAAAATAATTGATACACTCGACATACAGAGAGGCAAAAAGGCAACAAAACCGGGCTTCGTTGTCTTTTTGCGTCCTAAAAAAGGGGCAAGTCCTGTTGACGACTACGAACGCAGAGCTTCAAAGAGATTGTCGAGAGCCCTTTCAGCATCGCCATTGCTTTCGTTGAGAAGGCTGACAAACTTAGAGCCGATTATGGCTCCTGCCGCATTGTCTTGAGCAGCACTAAGGGTTTGAGCATTGCTGATGCCAAAACCTATCATGCGAGGATTGCGTAGATTCATATGGTGGATGCGGCGGAAATAGGCTTGTTTCTGTTCGTTGAAGTTTTGCTGGGCGCCCGTGATGGAGGCCGACGAAACCATGTAGATGAAGCCATCTGTATGCTCATCGATGAAACGAATACGTTCCTCGCTGGTCTCTGGGGTAATGAGCATGATGATGCGGAGGTCGTAGCGGTCGGCAATGGGTTTGACGATACGGAGATAGTCGTCAAATGGCAGGTCAGGAATTATGGCACCGCTGATCCCAGCCTCGGCACACGACTGGCAGAAAGCCTCGATGCCATAATGGAGGATGGGATTGAGATAGCCCATGAGCAGCAGTGGGATGTGAACCTGCGAACGAATGTTACGGAGTTGACTGAAAAGGGTTCTGAGGGTCATGCCGTTTTTCAGGGCTTTGGTAGCAGCATCTTGAATAACGGGACCATCGGCCAGGGGGTCACTAAAAGGTATGCCTACTTCTATCATGTCGATGCCGCGCCGCTGGAGGGTGAGAATGACATTGGCCGTGCCATCCAGCGTGGGGCACCCGGCACAGAAGTAGAGTGAGAGGATACTCTTCTGACCTTGATAGGCAAAGAGTTGATTGATTTTATTCATTGTCTGATGGATTGGAGAAAAAAATTAAGTTTATCGATGTCTTTAAGGGCAGGAGACACCTCGAATCGCGAATTGAGGTCGAAACCGACACACTTGGGATGGTGGAATGCCAGAATCTGGCTTACATCATCGGGAGCTATGCCACCGCTGAGTAGGAAAGGGACACGGCCTTCGTAGGCTGACAGCACATTCCAGTCGAACTTCTCACCGTTGCCCCCAACTGATTTTCCCTTGGTGTCAAAGAGAAAGAGTTCGACCATATCCTCATATTCGGCAACAGAGGCCAAATCGGATGGAGATGAAATGCTGAAAGCCTTGATAAGGCGATAGTCTTTCAATCTGGCACAATAGTCTGGTGATTCGTGGCCGTGGAGCTGAATGTAGTCGAGAGCATAGGTCTTGGCCAGACTGACGACTCGCTCCACCTCTTCGTCAACAAACACCCCAACACGCAAGGCCGAGTCAGGGAGATAAGAGGGGAAACTGCTGACGTAGCGACTGGATCCCGACCAGAAGATAAAGCCCATCATATCCACGCCCAAAGCTTCGACTTGTCGAATGTTTTCGGCCTCGCGCATTCCGCAAACTTTGATGATGGGTTTGTGAAGATGTGAGTTCATGTGGGTTATGTCTTTTTGTGTCAGAGTTGAGCAATGAAATCGTGCAAAGCTTTGCCTGGATGGGGCGTTTTCATGAAACTTTCACCTATCAGGAAACCACGGAATCCACTTTCGCGCAAAGCTCTGACGGTGGCAGGGTTGCCGATACCGCTTTCACTCACCTTAACCACATCGGCAGGCAGTAGTTCGGCCATTCTGAAACTATGTTCGACATCGGTGACGAACGAACCCAAGTGGCGATTATTGATGCCGCAAAGGTCTGGTTGCAAGTCAACATACTCCAGTTCCTCTTCAGAGTGCATCTCCAGCAGCACCTCCAACCCCAGAGTATGAGCTTTCTCCATCAATGTCTTACATTGCAGCTTCGTCAGACAGGCAGCAATGAGCAATACGGCAGAGGCTCCGCAAAGGGCAGCAGCATAGAGTTGAGCCTCATCGACCACAAAATTCTTATACAATACAGGGAGCGTGACCCCCGAACGGCGTGCGATACGCACAAACTCGTCATTGCCTCCAAAATAGTGTTCGTCGGTAAGGATGGAAAGAGCCGCAGCACCATTTTGTTGATAGCTGAGGGGGATTTCCTCGGGTTGCCCCTCCTGCTTGATCCATCCCTTCGAGGGCGAACGGCGCTTAAATTCGGCAATAATGCCAGTAGAACTGTTGAGCAGTGCCATCCGCAGCGAGGGTTTCGGGGCGTAGAGAACCTCCAGTTCCCTGCGCTTGTGGGCGATAATTTCTTGTAAAATATCCATGGGAAGAGAGCAGAAAGGAGTTAACTATTCAGTTCCACAAACTTCCTGAAGGTGCGCAAGGCAGCCCCACTGTCGATGCTCTCGCGGGCAATGGCCACGCACTCCTCGATATCCTTTTCTCCGCGTTCGAGCACCTGAATACCAAACGCGGCGTTGGCCAGCACAATGTTTTTCTGGGCAGGCAGTGCACGGTTTTCCAGCACAGCATCAAAGATTTCTGCAGCCTCCTCCTCGGTGGCTCCTCCCACGATTTCCTCTGGTTTGGCAATCTCGAATCCAAGATCCTGCGGACGGAAGATACGCTCGTAGTGGTTCGTTGTCACCTTGAAATCGCCCGTCAGTGATATTTCGTCGTAGCCATCAATAGAGTTGACTATGCCATAGTCGATGCCGAGCCGCTGATAGACGCTGTTGTAGAGTCGCATCTGGTCGAGATTGGCCACGCCCAGCAGCTGACACTGGGGCTGCGAGGGGTTGACAAGCGGCCCAAGGAGATTGAAGATGGTAGGAAACTGCAAAGCCCGACGGATGGGGCCGACAAACTTCATGGCACGGGCAAAAAGCTGAGCGTGGAGATAGACAATGCCAGCCTCGTCGAGACTTCGGTTGAGTCGGTCAATGTCGTCGGTAAACTTGATTCCGTGGTGCTGAATGACATTCGAGGCTCCGCTGACACTGGTGGCAGCGTAGTTACCATGCTTGGCCACCTTGTAACCAGCTCCGGCAATGACAAAGCAGGCCGTGGTGGAGATGTTGAAGGTGTTTTTCCGGTCGCCACCCGTGCCAACGACATCGATATAACGTTCGGCTTGCAGTATGGCAGGCACGCCCGTTTCAAGCACCCCGTCGCGGAAGCCCAGGAGTTCATCGACGGTGACACCACGCATTTGCAGGGCAGTGAGCAAGGCGGTGATTTGCTCATTAGGGTATTCGCTATGGGTGATTCCTACCAGAATCGACTTCATCTCCTCGCGAGTCAGTTCCTCGTGATTAAGGAGTTTTGCTAATATCTCTTTCATCGTTTTTTTACGTAATTTCTATAATACAATATGTATGAAATGAATGAGTATTTTTAATTATTCATGAACTATTTTCGTCGGGCTGACGTTAGGTTTAAGAAGTTTTTAATGATGGCTTCTCCCTCGGGAGTCAATACCGATTCGGGATGGAACTGAATGCCATGGATGTCGAACTGGCGGTGGCGCAGAGCCATGACTTGCCCTTCGTCGCTCACAGCCGTCACCTCCAGACATTCGGGCATCCCCTCCCGAGCCACCACCCACGAGTGGTAGCGTCCCACCGTGATTTCGCGGTTCATGCCGCCAAACAGAGGGTCGTCTTTCACGATGTGGCAGGTTGTGGCTACGCCGTGGAACACCTCTAACAGGTTTTCCAGCCTTGCCCCAAAAGCCTCCCCTATGGCTTGATGCCCCAGACAGACCCCTAACATGGGCTTTCGTCCAGCATAGGCATGGATGACGCTAAGCAGCAGACCTGCCTCTGAGGGGATGCCAGGTCCTGGGGAGAGAATAATCCCGTCGAACGCCTCCAACTGTTGCAGGGCAAACTGGTCGTTGCGCACCACCGTCACCTCAGCTCCTAGTTGCTTCACCAAATGGCTCAGGTTGTAGGTAAACGAGTCGTAGTTGTCGATGATAACTATTTTCATAACGCTATTTCCTTTTCTTTCTTATTTACATGTTCTCTGCCATTAATATGGCGCGGCGCAGGGCACCGAGTTTGTTGTTCACCTCCTGCAACTCATACTCCTCGTTGCTCTTGGCCACAATGCCACCACCGGCCTGGAACCACAGTTCGCCGTTACGCGAGACAAAGGTGCGGATGGTTATGGCCTGGTTGAGCGAACCGTCGAGACCGATGATGCCGATGCACCCTCCGTAGGCCCCTCGGTTGTGTGGCTCGTATTGGCTGATGAGTTGCATGGCGCGAACCTTGGGAGCACCGGAAAGCGTGCCGGCAGGGAAGGTGTCGATGAAGGTTTTGATGGGGTCGGCTTCGCTGTTCAGTTCTCCACTGACGCGCGACACCAGATGGATGACGTGGCTGTAGTACTGCAAGTCCTTATAGAAGTCCACCCTCACGTTGTGGCAGTTTCGGCTCAGGTCATTTCGGGCCAAGTCCACCAGCATGACGTGTTCAGCATTCTCCTTCGGGTCGTTGCGCAGGAACTCTGCACCCCGTCGGTCAGCCTCAGCATCTCCCGTTCGGCGTGTAGTGCCGGCAATGGGGTCTATGTAAGCCCTCCTGACAGTTCCCCCTTCTATGCGGCAATGAGTCTCCGGCGAAGAACCGAAAATGCGGAATCCGCCAAAGTCGAAGTAGAAGAGGTAGGGCGAGGGGTTAATGCTTCGCAGGGCACGATAGAGTTTGAAGTCGTCACCCTCGTAGCGTTGCACGAAGCGTCGGCTGAGCACAATCTGGAAGACGTCTCCGCGCAGACAGTGCTGTATGCCCTTGCGTATGTTGGCCTTGTGTTGTTCGTCAGTCAGCGTGCTCATGACCTCGCCCACAGGGTGAAAGTCATAAGCCTTCACGTTGGCCTTGTTCATGGCTTTCAGGGTGTCGTCGATGTCACGTTCGTTGCCCAGCGTCACCACCTTCAGTCTGTTGTTGTGATGGTCAAAAACAATCACCACCTTGTAGAGGATGTAGAGCAGGTCGGGAGCATCGTTCTTCTCCTGTGTCTCGTCCTTTACATCGATGTTCTCGAAATAGCGCACGGCGTTGAACGAAGTGTAGCCGAAAAGTCCGCACTCGCAGGCATCCTCACCCGTCACACAGATGCGGTCTGTCAGTTCGTGTATGGCCGTGTCTGACTGGTAGTCCGCACCAATCTCATGCTCTCGCGTTGTGCCGTCGGGAAAGGCAATGGTAGCCTTACCGTGTCCGATGGCTACACTGGCCATGGGGTTTATGCCGATGAAGGAGCGCGAATTGCTGGCATCGTGGTAGTCGGAACTCTCCATCAACGCACTGAAGGGATAAAGGTCGCGCAACCTCATGTACACCCCGACGGGGGTATATAGATCGGCCAGAATGGTCTTCGAGAGGGTGGCAAAGTTCCACCCCACATCCTCTCCCCCATCAAGGGGAGCCTTGCAATAATTATTGGTATTCATGTTAGTCATACTTTTGGGAAATGAAGAATTATCCATTCTACATTATATATTATTCTTCACTCTTCATTCTTCACTCTTCACTCTCTACTCTCTCTGCCAAATACGTCTCTATGTCCTTGTCGCCGCGCCCACTAACGGTCAGCACCACCACGTCGGAGGGTTTGAACGTCAGTTTCGGGAGGACAGCCACGGCATGTGCCGACTCTATGGCTGGGATGATGCCCTCCATGCGCGTCAGCTCGTAACCAGCACGTATGGCTTCGTCGTCGTTAATGCTCAGCACCTGCGTGCGCCCCTTCTGGGCCATGTTGCAATGCATCGGTCCCACTCCGGGATAGTCCAGTCCGGCCGAAATGGTGAAGGCCTCCATAATCTGCCCGTCGTCGTCCTGCATCACCAACATCTTCGCCCCATGCAGAATACCCGTCGTGCCGCGGTGTATGGTTGCCGCCGTGTGGTCTGTCTGCCAACCGTGTCCGCCAGCCTCAGCCAAGACTATACTCACGCGCTCGTCGTCCGTGTAGTGGTAGATGGTTCCGGCAGCATTAGAGCCGCCGCCGATACAGGCCACAAGATAGTCGGGATAGTCGCGTCCCGTCTTCTCCACCAGCTGCCACTTAATCTCCTCGCTGATGATGCTCTGCATGCGTGCCACAAGATCGGGATAGGGGTGCGGCCCCATGGTGGAGCCCACGATGTAGAACGTATCCTGCGGATGGCAACACCAGTCGCGTATAGCCTCCGAACAGGCATCGGAGAGTGTCATGTTGCCCGTGTACACAGGGTGCACCTCGGATCCCAGCATTCTCATGCGTTCCACATTAGTATGCTGCCGCTCCACGTCCGTGGCTCCCATAAACACCTCACACTTCATGCCCATCAGCGCACACACTGTAGCCGTGGCTACGCCGTGTTGCCCAGCACCCGTCTCGGCAATGATGCGGCTCTTGCCCATCCTGCGAGCCAGCAGAATCTGTCCTATGGTGTTGTTAATCTTGTGTGCCCCAGTGTGGTTCAGGTCCTCGCGTTTCAGAAACAACTGGCACCCGTAGCGTTCACTCATGCGTCGGGCAAAGTAGAGCGGCGAGGGTCGCCCCACATAGTCCTTCAGCAGGGCACGATACTCCTCTCGGAACTCCTGCGACTCCACAATCGGCAGGTAAGCCTCCTGCAAGTCGTGCACACACTTGTAGAGAATCTCCGGCACATAGGCACCGCCAAACTCCCCGTAAAACCCATTCTCGTCCACTTGATATTTGCTCATATCTTATTCTTTTCGTTTTCGTTTTTCGTTTTCGTTTCTCAACCTTGCAAAACGAAGAGGGGCTTGCCGTAAGAACGACAAGCCCCTTTCCGTTTTTCTTTTCTTTCTTTTTTTCTCTTCCCCTGCAAATCCCCATCGGTTATGCGCGCGGCCAGCGTCTCACGAATGTTTCAATCCTGAGCCGAGCCACCACCAATAGTTCTCTTTTCTGAACATCATGTCCTTCCTCTTTTTCTTGTTGTTGTTCCTTTTGTCTTGCAATGGGTCTGATTGTCAGCCACAAAGGTATACATTTCCACCCACACACCCAAACTTCCCCCTAATTATTTTCGCCAAAAGTTCCCTTTTCGTCTCTTTTATTCCCCAAAGGGACAAAATCATTGGGAGTTACGGGGGAGTTAAAGAGGAGTTCTTGCTCCTCTTTCATTCCTTATTAACTCCCTTTAACTCAACTTCCGAAAGTTGAGTTACCTTATTATCCCTCTCTCCAATCATTTGGAAGAATCTCTTGAACCGTGGCGACGGGTCAAGCAACGCTTGAGCAACCCACAGACAAGTGTTCTAAGGCTTCTTTAATCTTAGACGATGGTTGTAGCAATCAAGGGATAATGGTTGCAGTAAGAAAAAAAGGAAGGAGGCTGAGTTTGTTCGACTCAGCCTCCTTCCTTATCAGTATTGTCAATGAGGATTACTCCTCGTTGCTCTCGGGACGGGGACGACGCTCACCACGGTTGTCGCGGCGTTCGCGACGTTCACCATCGCGACGGGGGCTGTCACCACGCTCGGGACGGGGACGACGTTCGCGACGCTCACGCTCTACATAGCCCTCGGGCTTCTCCATGAGGGCACGACGGCTGAGCTTGAACTTACCGGTCTTCTCGTCTATCTCGATGAGTTTCACCTTAATCTTGTCACCCTCCTTCAGACCAGTCTCCTCTACGGTCTCCAGACGCTTCCAGTCGAGCTCGGAGATGTGGAGCAGGCCGTCCTTGCCAGGCATGAACTCTACGAAAGCTCCGTAGGGCATGATGCTGCGCACTTCGCCTTCGTAAACCTCACCCACTTCGGGGATAGCCACGATGGCACGAATCTTGGCCATTGCAGCCTCGATGGCCTCGTGGTTGGGAGCACTTACCTGCACCTTGCCTACGCCGTCTTCCTCGTCGATGGTGATGACGGTGCCGGTCTCCTCCTGCATGGCCTGAATAATCTTTCCACCCGGGCCAATAACGGCTCCGATGAATTCCTTCGGGATGATAATCTGCTCGATGCGTGGCACGTGGGGCTTCAGCTCGGGACGTGGTGCGGGCAGCGTCTTGAGCATCTCATTGAGGATGTGTTCACGACCAGCCTTGGCCTGCATGAGAGCTTGCTCCAGAATTTCGTAGGAGAGTCCGTCGCACTTGATGTCCATCTGGGTAGCTGTCAGACCCTTGGGCGTACCCGTGGTCTTGAAGTCCATGTCGCCCAGGTGGTCCTCATCACCGAGGATGTCAGAGAGAACGGCATACTTGTCTTCACCGGGATTCTTGATAAGTCCCATGGCGATACCGCTAACGGGGGCCTTCAAGGGTACACCGGCATCCATCAAACTGAGGCAGCCTGCACATACAGTGGCCATAGAGCTGGAGCCGTTCGACTCCAAGATGTCGCTGACCACGCGGATGGTGTAAGGATAGTCCTCGGGTATCTGGCCCTTCAGACCGCGCCAAGCCAAGTGGCCGTGACCAATCTCGCGACGGCCTACGCCGCGCTGAGCCTTTGCCTCGCCCGTGGAGAACGGGGGGAAGTTGTAATGAAGGAGGAAGCGCATGTAACTCTTGTCGAGTACGTCGTCAACGAGTTTCTCGTCGAGTTTGGTACCCAGAGTGGTTGTGGAGAGCGACTGTGTCTCGCCACGGGTGAAGATGGCACTTCCGTGAGGCATGGGCAGAGGGCTGGCCTCGCACCAAATAGGACGGATGTCAGTGGTCTTACGACCATCGAGACGGATGCCTTCGTCCAGTACGCAACGACGCATGGCATCACGCTCAACATCGTGATAATAGCGGTCGATGAGGGCATTCTTCTCTTCCAACTCCTCGGCAGCCATATCGGCATGAGCCTCAGCATAGCGAACCTTGAAGTCCTCGCGAATCTTCTCGAAGGCTTCGAAACGCTGGTGCTTCTCCAGTGCCTGACGAGTAACGTCGTAAGCGGGCTGGTAGCACTCGCGCTTTACCTGCTCGCGCAGGTCTTCGTCGTTCACCTCGTGGCAGTATTCGCGCTTAACATCGGTACCCAGTTCCTTACTGAGTTCCTTCTGCAAGCGGCACATGGGCTTGATGGCCTCGTGGGCTGCCTTCAGGGCACCGAGCAAGTCTTGCTCGCTGACCTCCTTCATTTCGCCCTCCACCATCATGATGTTTTCTTCGGTGGCACCTACCATGAGATCCATGTCGGCTTCCTTCAGCTGGGCGAAGGTGGGGTTGATAACGTATTGGCCGTTGATACGGGCTACGCGTACTTCGGAGATGGGACCCTCGAAGGGTATGTCGCTGGCAGCCAAAGCAGCAGAGGCGGCAAAACCGGCCAGTGCATCGGGCATGTCCACGCCATCGGCGGAGAAGAGAATTACATTCACGTAAACCTCAGCATGATAGTTGCTGGGGAAGAGGGGACGCAGTGCGCGGTCCACCAGACGACAGGTCAGAATCTCGTCGTCATTAGCCTTACCCTCGCGCTTCGTGAAACCGCCCGGAAAACGTCCGGCTGCGGAATACTTTTCTCTGTACTCTACCTGCAAGGGCATGAAATCTGTTCCGGGAACGGCATCTTTGGCGGCGCATACAGTGGCCAGGAGCATCGTATTGTTCATGCGTAGCATGACGGCTCCATCGGCTTGTTTCGCCAGTTTCCCGGTCTCGATGCTGATGGTTCTTCCATCAGGCAACTCGACTGTCTTTGTAATAACGTTCATCTAAATTTTGTATAAAAAGTGTATAAAATAGTGACCTTTAACGCTAAAAGTCGCGCAAAGATACGAAATATAATTGAAAGTTGAAAATTGAAAGTTGAAAATTGAAGGTTCACCATCAAAACTATTAAACAAAGGGAAGATATAACTGCATTTTCTCCTATCTTTGCATGGCTAAGTTAAGACAACGAATGACAAAGGACGACAACTTCTACATGCAACAGGCCATTGCCGAGGCACGCAAGGCACTGAGCGAAGGAGAAATCCCCATCGGGGCAGTGGTGGTGTGCCGGGGCGACATTATTGCCCGAGGACACAACCTGACCGAAACGCTCAAGGACGTGACGGCACATGCCGAGATGCAGGCCCTGACGGCAGCGGCGGATACCATTGGGGGAAAATACCTGCAAGACTGCACGCTGTACGTGACCGTGGAACCCTGTGTGATGTGTGCCGGAGCCATAGGCTGGTCGCAGATGGGGCGGGTGGTGTTTGGCACAGCCGACGAAAAACGCGGCTACCAACGATTTGCCCCCGAAGCCCTGCACCCCAAAACACAAGTAACCGCCGGCATCCTGGAAGAGGAATGCCGACGGCTCATGGTAGATTTTTTTAAAGGGAGAAGGCTCAATTAAAAATTAAAAATTAAAAGTGAAAAATTAAAAATTAAATTGTCACTATTAGTAGTAAACACTCCCCTCGCCCTTTGGAGAGGGGTTGGGGGGTGAGGTTTCTAAACTTCTAAACCTCTAATCTTCTAAATCCTTAAACTTCCTCATAATGTGTGAAGAGGAAGTCGTTGTAGGGATATTTCTGTACGTGGAGTTCCCTTACTTTCTTATAAAGCATGTCCTTCAGTTCGTCGAGGTTGGTACGCTCACGAGCTGAGATGAAGATGCAGTCGCCATTGAGACGTGCCATCCAGGTTTTCATTAAATCGGCCAAGGGAATGTTTTCCTTGGTAGCCTCAGTCAGGTCGTCGGCATCTTTTTCTACCCACTGGTAGGCATCTACCTTGTTGAAGATTATCATCTGGGGTTTCTCGGCACAGCCAAGGTCGGCCAGTGTTTTATCGACAACCCGAATCTGCTCTTCGAAATCCGGATGGGAGATGTCAACCACATGGACGAGCAAGTCGGCCTCGCGCACTTCGTCGAGGGTGGACTTGAACGACTCTACCAAGTCGGTAGGCAGTTTTCTGATAAAACCTACCGTGTCGCTGAGCAGGAAAGGAAGGTTGTCGATGATGACCTTACGGACAGTGGTGTCGAGCGTGGCAAAAAGTTTGTTCTCAGCAAAGACCTCGCTCTTGGCCAGAAGGTTGAGGAGAGTGGACTTGCCCACATTGGTGTAACCTACCAAGGCCACACGAATCATGCGTCCGCGATTGCTGCGCTGGGTGGTCTTCTGCCGGTCGATTTCAGCCAGTCGTTGTTTCAACAAGGACATGCGGTTGAGGATGATACGACGGTCCATCTCCAACTGTGTCTCACCCGGACCACGCAGACCTACCGAGCCCTTTCCGCCGCCGCCACCAGAGCCACCGCCCTGACGTTCAAGGTGCGTCCAGAGGCGTTGCAGACGGGGCAGCATGTAACGATACTGTGCCAGCTCCACCTGAGTTTTGGCGTTGGCCGTCTGGGCTCGCATGGCAAAGATATCGAGGATGAGGGTGGTACGGTCGAGGATTTTCACTTTCAGCTCAGCCTCTATGTTGCGGAGCTGCTTGGCCGAAAGTTCATCGTCGAAGATGACCATGCCCACCTCGCGTTCGGCATCCTCTTCGGCCTCGATATAGGCACGTATCTCCTGTAGTTTACCGATACCCAGATAGGTGACGCTACTGGGACCGTTCATGCGCTGCGTGAATCGCTTAATGGTTACTGCACCGGCCGTAGTGGCCAAGAAATCCAGTTCATCAAGGTATTCACGGGTCTTCCGCTCATTCTGATTGGGCGTTATCAATCCCACCAGAATGGCAGTTTCTGGTCCCTGTTCTTCGTGGTAAAACTGTTGCTTACCAGTTCCGCCAAGCCCCTCCTGCATACGAGTTGCAGAAGTGGCTGAGCGACTGGTATTGTATGAATCTCTCCTACCCAATTTACTTTACTTTTATCACCAGATATTTCGATACGCTCCAGAACTTCTTGGCATCCGTAATGCGAAGTACGTATTCGCCTTTCTTGTCCTTCTCCAGTGTGTAACTGCCCTGAGGATGAGTGGTCATCAGCTGGGCACTCTTGCTATAGAGCTTGATTTCCTTCATGACGCGGATGTCAATCTGCGTAAAGTAGTCTTTGTTGAAGTCGCCCGTCTTCAGTACATCGCCGTCTTTCAGTATCTTCTGCTCTTTCAGTTCTGCCTTTGTTCCAAAGACATACCATGCGGTGTTCAAATCCTTGTCTTGAGCAGCCACAGTCTCTGACTTCTGTCGGTTTTCCTGGGTCAGACTGGTCACATTCTCGCTCAGGTTGTCAATCTGCTCGCCCTGTTCAGCGATGAGAATATCCTTCTCGGCTAAAGCAGCCTCCAGTTCCTGAATGCGTTGGTTCTGACTTTCCAACTGCTCCCGCAGGCTGGCGATGGTCTTCTCCAGAGCCTTGGCATTGACGGAACTGGCCTTCATACGCTCCTCCAACTGGGCGATGAGTTCACGGTTCTGCTGCATAGCCTGCTGGATGTACTGCATGTTTTCCTGAATAATGCCACGCGAAGATACGCTCTCGGCATCCCCGTTGGCGATGGTTACACGGCCTTCGGCTTCGTTGATGCGGCGGAAACCTTCCTGAACCTCATTCACACATTCGATAATCTCATTCAGTTCTTCGTCCTTTTGATTGATAATCTGCATCAAGGAATCGCGCTCACGACTTACCTCGTCAGCAGACTGCTTTCCAAACTTGTCACACGATGTCATTGCCACTACAGTGAGGGCAAACAGAAATAACTTTTTCATAACTTTTCGCTATTTAGTTTTTTTCGTTGATATTTCGATAATGGGCGGTCCTCCACATGCTGAGAACTCGCAATACTCGGAGAAGTCTGGGAACTCCGAGAACCCTCAGCCTTACCTTCCACAATCACCACAAACTCCCCTCGGGGCTCCTCTGCCTGAAAGTGAGCCAGCACTTCCCCAGCCGTACCCCTGACACTCTCTTCATGCAGTTTCGAGATTTCCCGACAAACGGATACCCGTCGGTCCGACCCGAAAGTCTCGCAGAGTTGTTCCAGCAACTTCACTACACGATGGGGGCTCTCATAGAAAATCATGGTGCGCGACTCTTCCTTCAGTTCTGCCAGTCGGGTCATGCGTCCCTTCTTCTGGGGCAGGAATCCTTCGAAACAGAATTTATCGCAAGGCAGTCCCGACGATACCAGTGCAGGCACGAAAGCTGTAGCACCCGGCAAGGTGATAACCTCCACATCGGCCTTAATGGCCTCCCTGACCAACAGGTAGCCAGGGTCGCTGATACCCGGTGTGCCAGCATCGGAGACAAGGGCCATCTGCTCGCCTCCCTGCAAACGGGAGACAAGTCCCTCTACCACCTGATGTTCGTTGAATTTGTGGAAAGAGAGCATAGGACGATGAATGTCGAAGTGTCGCAACAGATTGCCCGAGGTGCGTGTGTCCTCGGCCAATATCAAATCGGCTTCGCGCAAAACCCGTAATGCTCTGGCAGTAATGTCCTCCAGATTGCCCACTGGGGTCGGTACTACGTACAATGTTCCCATATTCGCGGACAAAATTACGAATTTATTCACAATTCACAATTCACAATTCACAATTATTTCTTATTTTTGCATCATAATTCACAAGAAAATCGTATCAATCCATGTCACTGACCATAGCAGAGCGAAATGGTGAAATCATGCGCCAAGGGCGTGTGGAAGTAATCTGTGGCTCGATGTTTTCGGGAAAAACAGAAGAATTAATCCGTCGGATGAAACGGGCAAAATTTGCCAAGCAGCGGGTAGAGATATTCAAACCTTCCATCGACACCCGATATTCCGAAGAGGACGTAGTAAGCCATGAGGGCAATTCCATTCCATCCACCCCTGTGGATTCATCTGCCAGCATCCTACTCATGTCGGCCGACAATGAGGTGGTGGGCGTCGACGAGGCCCAGTTCTTTGACCCTGGCATCGTAGATGTGTGTCAGGAACTGGCCAGTCGGGGGGTGCGCGTCATCGTAGCCGGTCTCGACCTCGACTTCCAAGGGCGGCCTTTCGGCCCCATGCCTGCCTTGTGCGCCATTGCCGACGACGTTGCCAAGCAACATGCCATCTGCGTACGCTGCGGTGCCCTGGCCTACGTCAGCCATCGCATCGTGGCTGGCGAAAAACAGGTGATGCTGGGCGAGAAACAAGAATACGAACCTCTTTGTCGCCACTGCTATCAGGAAGCGACGAAAGAGAGTGAAGGATTAAGGGTGAAGGGTGAAAGGTGAAGGATTAAGGGTGAAGGATTAGAGATTAGGCGCAGCTTATTATGCATTGTGAATTGTGAATTATGCATTAAAAAATTAGGGCACAGCTTATTATGCATTGTGAATTGTTCATTGTGAATTGTGAATTGTGAATTGTGCATTTAAAAAGGGATTAGCTATGGGAGAAAAGAAAATTACGTTCGATAGTTTCATACGTACTATGACACTCATCGCACTGGTAATCGGCATTGGTTTGCTCGTCAAATACCTAAGTTCCGTACTGCTGCCATTTTTCATTGCATGGCTGTTGGCTTATATGCTCTATCCCTTGGTTCATTTTTTGCAGTGCAAGTGTTGGTTGCGTAATCGCGTATTGAGCATTATTGTAGCCTTGTTGCTGGTGGTGGGAATCCTAACAGGTACGCTATGGCTCATCATTCCACCCATTATAGAAGAAGTTACCAAACTAAGTAACTACATTGCCCCCATAGCCCAGAGCTATCTGGGCGAAACAGGTGTCGTGGATAGCATCAATCGTTTTGTTGACCAGTTCGTCAACCAAAACAACATCGTAAAACTCGTTCAGGAAAAGAACGTCATGGATGCCCTGCAGTCGGGCTTAGCCCAAATCTGGGATCTCATCTATCGCACCATGGGATTCCTCTTCGGTATCTTTACCGTATTCGTTGTCTTCCTCTACTTGTTTTTCATTCTCCTCGACTACGAACACCTTTCCACAGGATGGCTTCGACTGTTGCCAGCGGAGAAACGCCCATTCTTCCAAGAACTGACCGAGGACGTAAAACACGGCATGAACTCCTACTTCCGTGGGCAGTCACTGATTGCCTTGTTGGTTGGCATCTTATTCAGTATCGGATTCCTCATCATCGACTTCCCCTTAGCCATTGGTTTAGGACTGTTCATCGGAGTCCTCAACCTCGTTCCCTACCTCCAACTCATAGGCTTCATCCCCACCATCATCTTGGCGTTGATAAAGAGTGTGGAAACGGGACAGAGCTTCTGGGTCATTCTGCTCATGGCCTTTGCAGTCTTTGCCATCGTACAGACCATACAGGACATGTATCTCACCCCACGCATCATGGGAAAGGTCATGGGCCTCAACCCGGCCGTCATTCTGCTTTCACTCTCCGTCTGGGGCTCGTTGTTAGGTTTCATCGGGCTGATTATTGCCCTCCCACTTACCACCTTGTGCCTCTCCTATTACCGTCGCTTTGTGCTGAAAGAGTAAATTTTTAATTTATAATTTTGTATTTTGAATTAAAAGTACTACCTTTGCACCGCATTTTAGAAAATGCTTAAGAGGCTGACTCGCTAGCTCAGCTGGTAGAGCACAACACTTTTAATGTTGGGGTCTCGGGTTCGAGCCCCGAGCGAGTCACCAAAGAAAAGGCTGCCACAAATGGCAGTTTTTTTGTTCCAATCCACCATACTACAACTGCTTTTTTATTGCTTGGTTAGATTATTCTGAGAACTCTGATTATTCAGAATAATCTGATTAGACTGATTATTCCGATAGTTCAATCTTGCCTGGTACATGCGCTCCTTGATACCGCCTTCGGTGACGAAGCGGGTTTGCATGGTCTCCAGCAGACGGTGGAGCATATACATGGCCTGGTGGATGAGTGTGATGCAGAGGTTTGCTATCTCTTCATCGTTCATCTTCTGTATCTGGGCGGCATAGTCCTTCTTGATTTGGTTGCTACGAGCATATTGCCTCATCCCTTCATATCTTGGGTGGAGCTGCCCCCATTGCTGCAAACCACGTACCCGCAAATAATCCTCATAGTCGTCAAGCAGTTCTTCGAGGCTTGCCTTCGCCACATTAGTGAGCTTTATTTCCGTCTCGCTCGAAGTGGCAGCGGCTTGGTTGCCCTCAGAGATGTTCTGCTTGCCAGAGCGAGCAGCCTGCACCATTTGGTCGATGGTGCGGTCACCTTTCTGCAGGAAATGCTGGCAGAAGTAGTAGGTGATGCGTAGATCATCTCAGAGACCTGATACACCCTCAGGTTGCGGTAATGGCCATACTGAGGGAGGAAGGTGAGTTTCTCTCTCTTTTGAGGGTTCGGATTATTCTGAAAACTCGGATTATTCTGATTATTCTGATTCATTTTCCAAAGCCTTTATTATCTCCTCAATCCTCGCGTACAGGCTGTTGCCTTCGTTATCTTACGGATAAAAGTCTCTGGATTTCCGCTTCCACACTTTCCGTAAATTCCATGCGACCTGCCAAGTTCGACTCACGGTCGATGAGGAACCACGTGGGGATTGTCTGCAGATTGTAGATGCGGACGATGTCGTTCTCCAGTCCCTCGCTGTTCCAAACACAGATCCACGGCAGGTTCTCCGATACAGTTTTCCAGTAATGCTCGTCGATGTCCAGACTGACTTGGTAGATTTCCAATCCTTGCGCGTGATACCTATTATATAATTCGCGCATGGCCAACGTACGTTCCTGAGAACCCTGCATGTCGTAGGCCGTGAAATCGAGCAGCACCACCTGACCACGTAAGTCGGAGAGACGACGCTCACGCCCCATTTTATCGGGGAATCCCATATCTATCATACCTGTCTCACTGACTTTCTCGTTTTCCATGTCAATCTCAATAACAGACTTTCGGGTGTTCTGTTTCCCCTGCAAGGCGATGTTACGGAGGTTCTCGGTACGCTGGCAGTCGGGATAGAGCAATTCCCAAGAGTTGGCCAACGCGGCAAACCAGGTAATGTCGGAAGAATCATTTATGGGGTTGAACACCATCTGACCATCCACCATCTGGAACATGGCGTAGTAGGAGGAAGCCCTACCATAACGGTTCTGTATGTAGTTTATCTTCAGGTCATCCTTATAGGTTTTTATCATCTGCCGGATGCTGTCGTCACGCTCCGAGAGGGTAAGGCTACGGTCGTCGGCCACTCGCTGGAGGCCACGGGTAAGGGTATCGAGTTTCAAGACCAAGATGCGGATGGTATCACAGTTTCCGCTACCACTGATCTTGTACCCTAACGTCATTTGGGGCAGACGTGCACGAACGTTGATGTTTTCCGTGGAATCGATGCTCAGATTCACCACCTGTCCACCAATGCGCAATCGATAGAACTCGGGATTCCCGGGACGAGGGCCATGAAGACAAAAATCTCCCGTTTCATCGAGTTTAACCGAGTCTATTGCCACCACGCCATTGCCCAGTGTCAGATGTTCGAGATAGAGCATCGTATCTTTGGCCTCGGTAATTTGTCCCTCCACGGTGAAACGCTCACCCTGCTTCTGGCAGGAAAAAACTCCAAACAACGAACAGAAAACAAAGGATAGTAATAACAGCTTTTTCATTATAGAATACTTGCCTCCTTTTTATTGATTAACATCGAAAAACACGAAAATCACGAATCATTATAAGATAACGACGTGGTTTCCGTGTTTTTCGATGTTTGAAACTATTCCGCTGTAGTATCAGCTATTGAGACACTGCTGTATGAAGGCTTGCATCTCGGGATAGTGACTCTCGACACTCTTCAGCAGATGGAACTGGTTGTTGGCACGCACGAAATTGTGCTCAGGATACTGGCACTTCCAGTACTTGTCGCCCGACAGGTAGTCCCAAAGGAAACGTACGCACTGCATGTAGGGGAAGAGGGCAGCAGCATACGGAAGATTCTCGATTTCGACAGGCAGGAGGAACGAGCGTGCACTTGCCAGGTAGCCCTCGGTGAAGGCCTTGAATATCTCCATATTGAAGCCTACGGCCGACATGTCGGCATTGTCCTCGGCTACGAAATTGGCAGCCGTACGCAGGAAGTCTCCATAGTCAGAGAAGATGAAGTTGGGCATGACGGTGTCGAGGTCGATGACGCAAAGAACCTCGCCCTTGTCGTTAAACATCATGTTGTTGACCTTTGTGTCGCAATGGCAAACACGCTTGGGAAGTTTCCCTTCACGACCCATGCGCTCGGCTTTGCACATTTCCTCGGCACGGGCATCAATCTCCTGCAACAGGCATTGCACCTGTGGTTCGGCAACTCGGCCTACAGGATCACAAGCCACAATCTCGCGAAGCTGACTCAAACGGTATTCCATGTTGTGGAAATCCTTGATGGTCTCGCCCAGCTGAATGGGAATATCGGCCAGCATAGCCTGGAAACGTCCAAAGGCACGTCCGGCATCGCGACTCGAGTCGGCATCCACGGCCTGCTTGGTGATGGCATTGGGAATGAAGACCATCAGACGCCAGTATTGGCCGTCAATGACAACATAGAGTTTGCCGTCACTCTTCGAGGGAATGAAACGAAGTACCTTACGCTCAATGTCGTCCTCTCCGGCTGCCTCCAGCTTCTTGCGGATGTGCGAAGTTACGGCATCGATATTACGCATAACCATATCCACATCGGGGAATACGTTATGGTTGACACGTTGCAGGACATAGTCGGGTTCTGTGGCCTCAGCAGTAATTACCTTAAAGGTGTCGTTTATAAGACCTTCGCCCAACGGCTTGATTTGACTGATAGTTCCGCCAACAGCGAAATGCTCAACAATTGTTTTCAGTTGGTTCTGTTCCATAGTATTTAGAAGTTTAGAGGTTTAGTAATCGGACGCCCGGAGGGCTACGCTTGCGTAGCATCGCGGAGCAAGAAGTTTAGAAGTTTAGAAGTTTAGAAGTTTAGAAGTTTAGAAGTTTAGAAGTT
>CAMVOK010000006.1 GCA_947169115.1 uncultured Prevotellaceae bacterium | reverse complement strand
AATTCTCGCTAATCACCAATTTTTCAGACAGTTATATTTCGTCGAACTCACGTTAAAATAAATCGTATGCTTGCACACGTAAGGAAAAAAGCGTATCTTTGTAAACGTAATGAATCAAGCAACTAAAAATACAAGAAAAGTTTGTCGCTTCGTCACATTATATGTCGGTAGTGAGTATTGGATTGTAGCTCGTGGCTACCATCTCTATTACTATAATCCAGAAACAGAAGTGCTTACGTATTTTTCGCGCCTTGTTGATATGAAAAATTCTTTGTTCGCGTGTTGCCGATTGACTCGAAGGGCATTCCGTGCAGAAATTACCCATTTATACCATTTCCAGAATGATACATGGATGTGCATTGCGCGAAAGGCTCTTTTCCGTCTTGACAAGCAGAGTGGCCTGTTCGTAAAGTGCCACAATATAGAAAAGGGCTCACGTCCCATGAATCTCTGTCAGGGACAGAACGGTACCATTTACTATGGTGAATACTGCTACAACCCCAATCGGCACCCCATGCGTATCATGCAATCCAAGGACAACGGCACAACGTGGCAGGTGGCATACACGTTTAGAGAGGGTGAAGTAAACCACATCCATGGAATCTTCATTGATCCCTATATCTCAGGTCGTCTGTGGATTGCCACAGGTGATGATGACCAAGCATGTATTTTCGGATACACGGACGATGGTTTCCAGACCCTTGTTCGAAAGTTCCAAGGTTCACAGCAATATCGTATATGCATGCCATTATTCACAAAACATGAAATCATCTTTGCCACTGACTCGCAGTACGAACAGAATTACATTCGTTGCATAGATCGTCATAATGGCGAAGTCTGCAATTTGCAGGCCATACAAGGTTCCGGAATCTATGCCACACAAACTGGTTCGTTGATGATGGTTTCTACCACTGTAGAGCCATCAAAAGTGAATTGCGACCAACAAAGTCATCTTTGGTATTCAACAGATGGTCATCAGTGGAAGGAACTCACAGCTTTCAAAAAAGATATATGGCCAAAATCATTTTTCCAGTTTGGTAGCATACGTTTCCCTCACTACGAAGGGATAAATAACTATGCCGTATTCACTGGCCGTGCCCTGCAACAAATAGATGGTAAGACGGTCTGTATTGTCTTGAAAAATATATGAAAATACTATTAGTAACACAATACTTTTATCCTGAGGTCTTTAAAAGTAATGATCTCGCTTTTGAATTAGTTAAGCGAGGACATCAAGTAGATGCATTAGTTGGCATCCCCAATTATCCTGAGGGCAAGTACTTCGCTGGATATGGATTGTTTCGGAAACGTCATGAAGTAGTGAATGGTGTCAACGTATATCGTGTCTTCCAGACTCCGCGTGGACGAGGTGGGTGGCGGTTGCCAATAAACTACTTCTCTTACGTGTTATCAGGTTGTATAGCAGTGTTGTCTTTTTTCATGTGGAAAAAGAGATATGATTGTATAATCGGTCATGAGCCTTCACCTATTTTTCAGGCATATCCAGCATTGTTGTTGAGAAAGCTGAGACATGTTCCATTTTATTATTGGATAATGGATCTTTGGCCAGATGCTATGATGTCGGGTGGTGGTGTGAAGAATCATAAAGTGCTGAACTTTGTGGATAAGCTGGTGAAGGGTATCTACAAACGAACAGACAAGATACTTATCACCAGCGAGCGTTTTCGTGAACCGATTGCTGCAAAGGGAGATTTCAGGGATAAAATTATTTATTTTCCAAATTGGAGCGATGACATCTTACAAATGGATGATTCGTATGAAATTCCTCAGTTGCCAGACGGTTTCAAGATAATGATTGCAGGAAACTTGGGCAAGTCCCAAAATCTGGAAGCAGTAACGGAAGTTATGCTTGGTTTAAAAGACGCACCTGAAGTGAAATGGGTGTTTGTGGGAGGCGGCTCCCGTAAAGAGTGGTTAGAGAGTTTTATTAAGGAGAATGGTTTACAAGACCGTGCCGTTTGTCTGGGACAGTACCCGTTCAAGGCAATGCCTGCGTTCTATAAACAAGCAGATGCTATGCTTGTCACTCTAAGGGCTGGATTCTCACATCTTGAAGCGGTTGTTCCGGCACGTCTGCAATCGTATATGTCTGCAGGTCGTCCTGTTTTGGCTATGATTGGCTGTGGTGGTGCGGATATTATTGAGGAAAGCCAGTGTGGATATGCAGTGCCAGCCGGTGATTCTAAAGCATTGATTACAGTTATCAAAGAAAAGGTGCTGAAAGACAAAGAGAGCTTCAAAAAGATGGGAGAAAACGGAAGATTGTATTACAACAAATACTTCAGAATGGATAAGTGCATAGATGGTCTGGAGAGAATTATAGGAGCAAAAGAATAAAGAATAAAAATTATGAGTCAGGAAAAGAAAAAACTGAGCGCAACGTTCAAGTTGCTCCGTGTCTTGGGCTTCAATTATTCAGAAGAGGAATATGGGCAAGTGAGCCTTTGGCGTGTCATCAAGCAATTCTTTGGGAATATTTATAGAAAAAGGTTGGAAAAGATGATGGACTGGCCTATACTGCAATCATTTAATCCACGTAAAATTCGTCCAGTGTTGCTGCGAAAGATGGGATGCCATGTTGGAAAAGGGGTGTTCATCGGTGATTATGTAAGGATTGACTGTGGCCATGCAGATATGATAACAATTGAGGATAGTGTCAGCATCGCCAGTGGTTCAAGGCTCTTGTGTCATCAGCGTGATTTCTCAAACTTCTATGTTGGGGATGACTATATGAAACTTGGATATGTAGTGAAACCGATTGTCTTGAGGAAGGGCTGTCTGATAGGTATGGAGAGTTTTGTAATGCCAGGCGTTACTGTTGGGGAAGGAGCTATCGTAGGTGCTGGTTCTTTGGTTACCAAAGACATTCCAGCATGGACGATTGCAGCAGGTCGTCCAGCAAAAGTTCTGAAGGAAATTCCAAATAGAGAAAAATGAAGAAAGTTTTGATAACAGGTGTTGGCAGCTACATTGGCACGAAAGTAGAAGAATGGCTTAAACGTTCACCGGATCTGTTTGAGGTGGACTCTGTGGATACCATGAATGACAATTGGAAGAAAGCAGATTTCTCGAAATATGATGTGGTATATAATGTAGCTGGCATTGCCCATGTTAAGGCAAAAAAAGGAGAGGCCCCATTGTACTATGCAGTGAATCGTGACATGGTGATTGATATTGCCAAGACTGCAAAGGCGGCTGGAGTGAAACAGTTCATTCACATGAGTAGTATGATTGTGTATAAGGAGGTGAAGACTTTGGAAGGAAAGATAATTCATCGTGATACAGTTCCAGCTCCGAATGGTTTCTATGGTGACAGCAAGTTACAGGGCGAACTGGGAATTAAAGAATTGCAGAGTTCATCGTTTAAGGTATGTATTTTACGTCCTCCAATGATTTATGGGCCAGGATGCAGGGGAAACTTCCCGCGATTGGTATGGTTGGCAACGAAAACGCCTGTATTTCCAGCATGGCATAATAGACGGAGTATGCTATACATAGACAATCTATGTGAGTTTGTCAAGCAGGTTATAGTAAATGAGGTGAAAGGTATCGTCTTTCCACAAAATGCAGAGTATGCCGATACTTGCGAAATTATCCGTTACTATAGTAAAAGATATGGGAGAAAGATTTGGTTTACGAGGCTTCTAAATCCCCTGATTTGGATGACTGGCTCTCTGCTTCGTCCTGTTGGAAAGATGTTTTCTGACAGCACTTACGACATGGAAATGAGTATATACCCATTTGATTATCAAGTCGTTGGGTTGGAAGGTTCTTACAAGAATGTGGAACCAAAAATAAAAATGAAGTAAGCGATATGAAGTATCTGTTGGTTGTTGCCCATCCCGACGACGAAGTGTTGGGGGCTGGGGCAAGTATATGGAAGTGGACACATCAGGGGGACAGTGTGGATGTGTGCATAATGAGTTCAGAGGCGAAGGCCAGGGCGTTCAGGCCTGAGGACAAGGAACTGGACGATGACACACATGCAGCACTGGCGTATCTTGGTGTGGGAAAGGAATATGAAGGTAAGTTCCCCAACATTGAGATGAACACTGTGCCTCACTTGCAACTGGTTCAGCACATAGAGGCGGCTATTAGGGAAAGCGGGCCGGACATTGTGATTACTCACCATCCAGCAGACACGAACAACGACCACCTGCAGACATCAATGGCTTGTCAGGAGGCTATACGTTTGTTCCAACGCAGGCCAGAGGTGAAGCCAATAACCGAATTTTGGTATATGGAGGTGCCAAGTTGTACGGAATGGGCCATAAACAGTGCGATGGATAAGTTCACTCCTAATTGCTATGTTGAGGTTGGCAAGGATGGCGTGGATGCCAAGATAAAAGCCTTGTCAATGTACCGTGGAGTGATGCGTCCATACCCCCATCCACGCAGTGCGGAATACATAAAGGGGTTGGCCGCAGTACGTGGCAGCCAGTGGGGAGTGAATTATGCAGAAGCATATGAAATAGTTTTACGTACTTATAAATAAACATGTATAGGATTATTAAACGACTCTTTGATTTCATTTGTGCCATATTGGGTCTCATTGGCACTTTCCCATTATGGCTGCTTGCCATTATAGGAATTTTAATGTCTGATTGGGGGCCAATTTTCTACACGGCTCATCGTATAGGGAAAGGAAACAAGCCCTTTAAAATGTTCAAGTTCCGCTCAATGCGTGTGGCAAAGGAGGCAAACGAGACTTCATTGCGCCCCGATGAAGACCGCATTTTCCCATTTGGCCATTTCATAAGAAAGGTGAAGATTGATGAACTTCCTCAGTTACTGAATATTCTGAATGGAACAATGTCTGTCGTTGGTCCCAGACCTGTGGCTCAAGATCAATTTGAGTTGTTCCGTACAGGAAAGTGGAATCTTGCAGCTGAAGTTCCTGTTGGGTTGAGTGGGCCTGCTGCACTTTATGATTTCATATATGGAGATCAGTTCACTGATGAAACGGAATACATGGAAAAGGTGTTTGAAACCCGTCGCGAATTGGAGTATGTTTATGTGAAAAAATCCAGTGTTTCTTATGACTTGAAAATGATTGTATATACTATTATCTGTATATTTTATGCACTTGTGGGCAAGGAGTGTACGTGGATATTGGATGAGCTGATAGTTTCGGCTAATGAATATATGAGGAAATAGAGATGAAAATTCAATTGAGATTGACGATATTATGCTTTCAGAACAACATGAGAGGGCGAAAGAAAATGATCGGAAACGAATAAACTATGATTTAAGGACGACATTAACCGATACAAGTCAACGGATGTTAAATTCGCTATAAGTTGGAACAATAGTTCCTATTCATTGCCACCTAAAAACTTCAGAAACTGTTATTTGTTTTGATGGTTGCTTTGATGAAATTCTCTACGAGGAGAATCATGGGACTGCGGTTAATGAATTTGTTTTAGATAATAAAGAAATTTCCCCCAAACAGGAGTGCTTCTAGGAGGTGGCAAGATATCGTGTATGTTCTGCTGAAAAGAAGTACGCTATTCAAAAACCTCAAGGAGTATGGCATTCCGTGAAGATTATTGAATTGAGTACTATTTTTGAGGCCAAGGATGATGCGTATGGCTTAAAATGAATATATTAATTTAGAGATATTCTATGCTTCTACTTCAAAATAGTTTTCGAGTTCAGCCTGAGCTTCTCCGTTCGTATTCTCTATATCACGGATTATATGGCCGTTTTCCAAAAGGGCAATGCGAGGACAAATGTCAACCGTATGGGTAAGGTTGTGGCTTGATATGAGGATTGTAGCTCCCGTTTCCTGGTTATAGGAGGTTAACAGATGCTTGATGATATTTTGTGAAGACGGATCCAAGAAGTTAAAAGGTTCGTCTAATATAAGTATCTGAGGATGGAGTAGGAGAGCCGCCACAATACCGACTTTTTGTTTATTTCCTGCCGATAGGTTACGGATAAGCTTTGTCTGGCCTGTAACTTCGCCTGCCATGAAGTGCTCGTATTTCTTCATTTCACTATCCAAGACCTCATCGCTCATATTGGAGATGCGGGCGATGAAATGGAAATATTCGTCTGGTGTAAGGTAGTCGATGAGAAAAGACTCATCGATAAAGGCACCTGTCCAGTCTTTCCAGTCTTCGGTTTCTGTTACATTGATGTCTATGGGATTACCCTGAACCACACCAGCCATGTGCACATTTCCAGTGTCTGCTTTGATAAGATCTAAGATGAGACGGAATAGAGTACTCTTACCAGCACCATTGTTGCCAACAAGACCAAGTATGTCGCCACTATGTATCTCGTATCGCTCTATATCTACGGCTACTTTCTCGCCAAAGGTTTTCTTTAAATTATTTATTATGATATTCATGGAGGTTGGGGTATAATTTCGTTTATGAGATAGGGACCTTTGTGACTATGAATTTCGACTGGCGCGGAATCCTTCCATATTCACGTATCTTCGTAACATAAAGCGATGATAAATGTTACGCAACCATAGATGGTGGGTTGTTATGCCTATGAAACCCAATATGATGAATGGGATATAGCCCCATACGGGACCTAATAGGAGAACTGAAATTTTTTCCAATGCGAGAGGCAAAAATAGAATGACCATACTGATAATGTTTTGCATCATGGTGCCTTGTTTCGCAGAGGTCAGTTTGGTGTTTAGGGGTAGGGTATTCTTGTTATAGGCTGCCAGTTGGAATAAACAGGGATAGAGTACACCAACGGTGAATAGGAGATAGCCGATGTTCATCCATACACTAATCTTGCCAATTATCATTAGAGGGATGATAAATAGGAAAGGGAGAATCAGTATCGCTGAATTGAAATAGTACTTGGCACGCAACAAGTCATAGATGCTATCACGGCGAGCCATTAACCCATCGATGTAGTTACCTTCGTAACACATAATTGTGCCCAAAGTCATTACACCCAAAATGATATAGTTGTAAAGACAGATGAAGGATTTCATGAAACCTCCGTCGTATATATCGGTAAAATAGAGCATAATGCTGAAGAAGATGATTAGCCCAAGACCGACAAAAAACTGTGTCCTTACTTGCTTGTTGCGCATGCGAAGCTTGATTTCCATTTTCAAGTATTCGCCCATAGCCCCATATCGGTTGAGAACGGAGAACTGTGATGCGTTCTTTAGTTGTACCTCTTCCTTTTTGCCAATTTCGTTATACAGCATTCCCATTTGTAAGCGATAATTGCTCCAAAGGACAATGGATATGAGACCTGCAATAATCAGGAACGCCCACAAATCCCATGTGGCAAATCCGTTTATAAACATTACGAAAGGTACGCGTAACACATTGTGGTCGGGTATGGTGCATACACATGCTAGTATAATGTGTATGGATAGGGGAGCCAAGAACCAAAGCATGTGTCTCATGCAGAGGGCACGGACAAAAAGGTAGCACAATCCGTTGAAGACAAATAACAACCAGTAACCTATAAGCCAGCCCAACATGGCATCCCAACCAGCTATGGGAACAACACCGACAAGTCCGAACGGAATGAGAAAGAATGCCCAAAACAGATTGCCCAGTGAGAGCATATTCCTAATGAGGTAGATTTTCATTAAGAATGAGCGACGTATGGGCAATAATGCATAACAATGAGTCTTCTGGGCAGGTGTCTCTTGTAAGGCAAAACGTGTCCAGAAGTCAATGATTAGCAAATAGAAGAAGCCTCCATCCAGTCTGTGATAAGCCGCAGAATAATCACCTTTTAGGGCAAAGCCCAATACTACTCCCAGAAAAAGCAGTATTGCGGCATAGTAGGCCACCATAAACCATGCGAGGAACTTCATGAACTTGTTCCTCTCGAACATGGGATGCCTTTCGTCCTTTAGCGTCTCTGTTTTTTCAACTAACTTGTATAGTTGATATTTTGTCATAGTGTCGCCAGATATCTTTCTGCTTCAATGGCAGCTTTGGCTCCGCTTCCTGCTGCAATGACGGCCTGACGGTAATGAGGATCGGCTACGTCGCCAGCAGCAAACACACCTGGAACTCCTGTACGTGGGCTGTCGCCTTCAACTATGATGTAGCCCGTTTCGTCTGTTTTTACCCAAGGACGGAATATATCGCTGTTGGGCTTGTGACCGATGGCAAGGAAGAATCCGTCAATTTGTATGTCGTAGTGGCGTTCATCCGTTTCTCCTTTGCGATATACCAGATGTGCTCCCTCCAAATGTTCTCCTCCAAAGAGCCCTTCGGTATTATGTTCAAAGAGGACTTCAATCTTCGGATTATTCAATACACGTTCTTGCATGATTGGGGTCGCACGTAAGTAGGGCTTTCTGACAATAAGATATACTTTTGAGGCAAGACCAGCCAGGTAAGAAGCTTCCTCACAAGCTGTATCTCCTCCGCCAACCACAGCTACTGTTTTCTTGCGATAGAAGAAACCGTCACATGTGGCACACGCACTTACTCCACGTCCGTTGAAGTCTTTCTCGTCTTTGAGACCTAAGTATTTTGCCGTGGCTCCTGTTGCGATAATGATACTATCTGCTGTAAGTTCCGTTGAGTCATCTAACCATATATGGTAAGGACGTTGTCCGAGGTCGGTTCTTACAACTGTCGCAGGACGCATTTCGCATCCGAACCTCTCGGCTTGTTTGCGAATATCCTCCATCATGTCAAAGCCCTGTACTCCATCGGGATATCCAGGAAAGTTCTCTACTTCGGTGGTTTGTGTAAGTTGACCGCCAGGTTGTATTCCCTCGTATAATACGGGGTTGAGATTTGCGCGTCCGGCATAAATGGCTGCAGTGTAGCCTGCAGGGCCAGCGCCAATGATGAGGCAGCGAATGTGTTCCATTGTATATTTATCTTAAGTCAATAATTTCTATGTTGGGATATTGCTTCTTAGGGAAAGTAAAATGTTGGGCATTAAATTTCTGGCCTGTTTTGAAGGTGTTCACTACAATTCGTGCCCATTGGTTTTTACCTTGTCGCATGGAAACCCGTACAGGATTGTATCGCAGGTCTATTTCAAGAAACATTTCCCGAATCTCTTGTTTACTGTTGTCGGCGGTCAAGTATATCTTATAACCTTCTTTTCCATTCGAGAGAATGTCCTTTTTCATTTTGTATGTAAAGCCATGCTTATAGATTTCCAGAAAAGCGTAGGGATTAATGGCTTGCAATTCTGCACCACTGGGTTCCGACATACTTACTTCGCTATCACCCGTTTGTAGGGTCCATTGTGTTTTGCCGTCAAACCATGTCTGTATATCTGGGGTACGCATAATGAACTTCTTGCCCATAATGTCCATGGTTCCGCTTGTACTCCCTTGTGAAGTTTTACCCACAAGGCTGGTTGCCGTGAAGCTAAGGGAAATACCACCGGCCTTACTGATATGTGCTGCCGTCTTATCCAGTATCTTCTTTGCTTCTCCTTCTTTGCTAATTGCAAAGATTGGGGTGAAGGAAGATAAGAGATTGAATAATACTAACGTAACTAATATTTTTCTCATCTTATTTAATGTAGATTCTCTAGTATTTTCAGTAATTCAATATCACCTACGCATAATACTTCACGTGGTTTGCTGCCTTGGGCAGGTCCTACGACACCGATTTTTTCCAATTGGTCCATAAGACGTCCAGCTCGATTATATCCAATGGCAAACTTTCGTTGAATCATGCTGGTTGAACCTTGCTGGGTCTGAACCACAAGTTTAGCTACCTCTTCAAGCATGGGATCAAGGTGATTCATGTCCACATCGGCTGCTCCACCACCATCTTCGCCTTCCATAGCCACGGGAGGAAGGGCGAAAGGACCATTGTAGCTTTGCTGACAAGCAATATAGTTACATATACGTTCTACTTCTGGGGTATCCACAAAGGCACATTGAACGCGGACGGGTTCTGTTCCTGCTAAGAATAACATATCACCTTTACCAACAAGTTGGTTGGCTCCAGGGCGGTCAAGGATTGTACGGCTATCAATCATGGCACTTACCTTGAAAGCCATGCGAGCCGGGAAGTTAGCTTTGATGGTTCCTGTAATGATATTGGTCGTCGGACGTTGGGTGGCAATAATCATGTGGATGCCAACTGCACGTGCCAATTGTGCAATTCGTGCGATGGGGAGTTCTATTTCCTTGCCGGCTGTCATAATCAGGTCACCAAACTCATCAATGATAACCACAATGTAGGGCATAAACTTATGCCCATTATTGGGATTCAGATGGCGTGACTTGAATTTTTCGTTGTATTCCTTAATGTTACGTGCACGTGCTCTTTTCAGTAAATCATAACGGGTGTCCATTTCCACGCACAGACTCTTCAGGGTCTGTACCACCTTGTTCACGTCGGTAATGATGGGCTCTTCACTGTCTTCGTTACCTTCGACTTGAGCCAGGAAATGATTGACAATGGGATTATAGACCGAGAATTCCACTTTTTTGGGGTCAACCATCACCAATTTTAGCTCTGCAGGATGTTTCTTGTAGAGTAGGGACGTTATAATGGCATTCAGACCTACAGACTTACCTTGACCTGTGGCACCGGCGACCAGAAGATGAGGCATCTTTGCTAAGTCAACCATGAAAATCTCGTTTGTAATGGTCTTTCCGAGAGCCATGGGCAGTTCGAACTCCGTAGTCTGGAATTTTCGACTGTTGATGATACTCTCCATTGACACCATCTGTGGCTTGGCATTGGGCACCTCTATACCCACGGTGCCTTTACCTGGTATGGGAGCAATGATACGTATTCCAAGGGCGGATAGGCTCAGTGCGATATCGTCTTCCAAGTTACGAATCTTAGAGATACGAACACCAGGTGCAGGAGTAATCTCATATAGTGTGATGGTGGGACCGACAGTGGCTTTTATGCTACTGATTTCTACACCAAAGTTGTGGAGAGCCATCAATATCTGGTCCTTGTTCTTTTTCTGCTCATCCATATCAATGCTTACCTGGTCGTTATCGTACTTCTTTAGGAGGTCGATAGTGGGGTAGGCATAATGGCTGAGGTCGAGTTTGGGGTCGTATGGCTCTAACATGCCTGTCTCGTCAAGGTCGGCTTCTTCTTCCCCCTTACCGACGTGTACTTTCATCCCGTCTTTTTCTACATCCTTGCTCTCAGTTTGACCTGTTGCTTCCACTTCGAAAGGAATGTCATCGTCTGTAGTTACCGTCTCTGATCCTGCAGGTATTTTCTCAAAGGTCACTGTGGTTGCAGTGTCTGTGGAGATATTATTTGTGGTGTCTGTTGTCTCCTCTATTGCGGGACGTTCGTATTCGTCTTGTTGGTAATTACCCTCGTCTTTGGTCAACTCCTCAACTTCATCTGACTCATTTTGCCTCTCTGCACGACGGCGAGCCGCATTCAATGCACGTTGTATGATGTGTATTGTTTCACCACTTAAATAACCGATATAGGCGATGGCCGTAATGAGAAGTGTGATGAATGTGCCTGCACTTCCAATTTTCTCTGCCAAATAGTTGAGTGCAGTTTTACCGTGCATGCCCCCTATGTAGATATGACTTTCCGTAAAAAAGAATCTTTGCAGCATTTCTCCAGCTATGGAAAACCATACCATTAATATTATGCAGTTAAGTAACCATTTCCACATGCGGATTCGTCCGATTTCAAGAATGCGGAGAGCGGCAACAATCATGAGGATGGGCAACAAAAAAGTTGCCTGTCCGAATGTCCTATTCATGACCACTTCGACCAGGGTTTTACCCAAATCACCTAACCAATTGCGCTCTTGTGGTCCTTGAAACAGATTGGAAAGGAAGGATAACAGGAGCAGGATGGCTGTTAGAAATAATATTCCACTGACAATCCATCTTGATAGTTCCAGCTTGCTGATAGGCTCTTCTATATCTCCATTGGCCGTTTTTACTTTTCGCCGTGGTTTACTTGTCGTCTTTTTAGTCGTACGTGTGCTTATTTCTGTTTTTGTCTGGTTTGCCATATAGGTATGTATTGTTTTACCTTATTTATAAAATCGTGCAAAGATAAGAAATTTTTGGCAGATTCCATATCTGTAGCCTTGAAGTTTAATAGTTTTTATGATTTTGGCTCTGCCGAACTTACCTGGCACTCGGTAATCGAAGGGCCGTAGGACTACGCTCGCTGTGCGAGTAACCGGTTTACCGCTTGCGTAGCCTGCGGAGCAAGAATTGCTCAAATGAATTTGGCATTTCTCTCGTTTTTTCGTAATTTTGCCAAGAATATACTACACCTAACGGTATGAAACCAAATGATAAATCCAAGATAATCTATGGTCACGACACGATTGAGTTTGTGACAGTAGCCGTTGAGTATTGTGCTTTTCTTGAGAAATCGGAAGGCCGCTCCAGAGATGATTTCTACGATACTGTACTGAAGTTGTTACCTTTGTTGTATGTAAAAGCTCAATTGCTTCCTAGTGTTGAAAGTGAAGGGGATTTCCTTCCTCAGGCTAAGGTGACAGAGGATGATTATAATTGGATTCGCCGTATTGTATATGACATAATTACTGACGAAGATCAGTATCTGGATATATCGTATGAGAATGCGATGGAAACTGATGAGACACAATGGAAATCACTGTCAGAACATTTAGCCGACATTTACCAGCCATTGCGTAATTTCCTCGCTGTGTATCAAGACGGAACGGAGGGTTGTATGTTCGATGCACTATGGGCAGTGAAAGATAGTTTTGAATTATATTGGGGACTGGCCCTTGTTGATGCAATGAAGCGTTTGCACTATACCAAATATTCTCGGTCGGATTCTCAACCATTTGATGCGGAGTACGATGACTAAGGTCTTGTGGGATAGGTTTGATAAACACAAACTTGGGGACTTGCCTCGTGTGAGGTTTGAGGGACGTATTATTGTCGTTCAGACTGAGGCGGAGGCTGAAAGGGCAGTGTCGTACCTCCTTTCTCAGCCCATTTTGGGGTTTGATACAGAAACTCGTCCCACATTTCGTCCCGGCCCCATGAATATGGTTGCACTTTTACAGGTGGCAACTCCCGATACGTGTTTCCTATTTCGATTAAATAAAATGGGATTGCCACAATCAGTGATTCAACTTTTGAGTGATAAACGTGTACTAAAGATCGTACTTTCGTGGCGTGATGATGTACAGCAATTGCGACGTCGAACAAACTTTGCAATGGGTGACTTCTTTGATTTGCAGGAGCATGTAAGCTATTTCGGTATTGAAGATCGAAGTTTACAGAAACTGTATGCGAATGTATTCGGACAGAAGATATCAAAGAATCAACAGCTCTCTAATTGGGAGGCTGATGCACTCTCTGATGCTCAGAAGGTATATGCGGCTACAGATGCATGGGCATGTATTCGTATTTATGAGGAATTATATCGGTTAAAGGAAACTGGTGATTGGGAATTAATTAAACATGAAGACAATATATCTGAATAAAGGGAAGGATGAAAGCCTTCGTCGCTATCATCCATGGGTTTTCTCTGGTGCTGTTAAGCAAATAGATGGAAAACTAAACGAAGGAGACACAGTTCGTGTAGTGACCTCGGATGGCAGTTTCGTTGCTGTCGGCCATTGGCAGATAGGTAGTATTGCGGTTCGTGTACTGTCTTTCATGGATGAGGCCATTGACTATGCCTTTTGGGGGCGTCGTCTTCGTTCTGCCTATGATATGAGGCTTGCAATTGGTGTTGCAGGAAAATCCAACAATGGAACCTATCGTTTAGTGCATGGTGAAGGTGATAATCTGCCTGGATTAGTCATCGACGTGTATGGGAAGACGGCTGTTATGCAAGCTCACAGTGTGGGAATGCATGTTTGTCGGCAAACGATAGCACAGGCACTAAAGGAAGTTATGGGGGATGCGTTGGAGAGTGTCTATTATAAGAGTGAGACAACATTGCCCTTCAAGGCCGAATTGGGACAAGAGAATGGCTTCATCATAGGGAGCACACTTGATGATGTGGCCGTGGAGAATGGTCTGAGGTTTCATATCGATTGGCTACGTGGACAGAAAACGGGATTCTTTGTGGACCAACGAGATAACAGAAGTTTAGTAGAACAATACTCTAAGGGTAAAAAGGTGTTGAATATGTTCTGCTATACGGGTGGTTTCAGTGTCTATGCGATGCGAGGTGGAGCACAGTTGGTTCACTCCGTAGATAGCAGTCAGAAAGCAGTGGACTTGGCAAATGCCAATGTCGAACTGAACTTTCCCGGTGACTCACGTCATCAAGCGTTTGCCGAGGATGCCTTCAAGTTTTTGGATTCAATTCCTTCTGCTTCTACCACCTCACCTCTTACTTCCTATGATTTAGTTATTCTCGATCCACCGGCCTTTGCCAAGCATCGTGATGCTGTGCGTCATGCCATAAAAGGATATACGAAACTGAATGCCCGTGCGATGGAGAAAATGCCTTCGGGCAGTCTTTTGTTCACGTTTAGTTGTTCCCAGGCAATTTCGAAAGAGCAGTTTCGCATGGCTGTCTTTACGGCAGCGACATTGGCAAAACGGAATGTGAGAATCCTTCACCAGTTACATCAGCCTGCCGACCATCCCGTCAATATCTATCATCCCGAAGGTGAATACCTGAAGGGGCTGGTGCTGTATATTGAGTAATGAAGAATTATGAGTTAAGAATGAAGAATTACATAAAATAATAACGTTATGAACATCAAAATTCGTTTAACGATTCTCAATTTTCTTGAGTTTGCCGTATGGGGAGCCTATCTGACTTCCATGGGTACTTATCTTGCGAATGTGGGGCTTGGTTCCCATATAGGTTGGTTTTATTCCGTGCAGGGTATAGTAAGCATATTCATGCCTGCATTGATGGGCATCTTGGCCGATAGGTGGATGGAAGGACAGCGCGTGCTGAGTCTCTGCCATGCACTGGCTGGTGTGTTTATGATTGCAGCTGCTGTATATGGTTATCAGTCAGGTGATGCAGTGAACTTTGGAATACTCTTTAGTTTCTATACGATCTCTGTAGCGTTCTTCATGCCAACTATAGCCCTCAGTTATTCTGTAGCCTACTCAGCATTGGAGAAGGCTGGACTTGATACGGTGAAGGCCTTCCCTCCCATTCGTGTGTGGGGAACAGTGGGATTCATTGTAACGATGTGGATTGTTGACCTTTGTGGTCTTCAGTCAACCCCAGGTCAGTGGATTGTTAGTGGAGGATTGAGTCTTGTTATGGCAGTCTATTCTTTGACCATGCCACGAATGGCAATCAAGAAAGATGCAGATCACCAGAAAACACTTTTCGAAGCTCTTGGCTTAAATGCTTTTCGCCTGTTCCTGAATCCTCGTATGGCTATGTTCTTCATTTTTGCCATGCTTCTTGGCTTCTGCCTGCAGATTTCCAATGGATTTGCCAATCCTTTCATTACAAGTTTTGGCAGCATTGAGGAATATCAATCTACATTTGGTGTACAACATGCTAACATCCTTATTTCTTTGTCTCAGATAAGTGAGACCTTGTGCATCCTGCTCATACCTTTCTTCCTCTCTCGATTTGGTATAAAGAAGGTTGTTCTTATAGCCTTATTGGGTTGGGTATTGCGTTTTGCCCTCTTCGGGCTTGGCAATCCTGGTAGTGGCGTATGGCTTTTCCTTCTTTCCATGATTGTTTATGGTGTTGCCTTTGACTTCTTTAATATCTCTGGTTCTCTCTTTGTCAATCAGGAGACAGATGAAAGCATTCGTAGTAGTGCACAGGGCTTGTTTATGATGATGACCAATGGACTTGGTGCTTTTGTCGGTACATTGGTAGCGCAGGCGATTATCAATAATTACGTTTTCTTCCCTCAGGCCGCAGGCGCTACAGGAGCAGAATTGATTAAGGGGTGGCAGACCTGTTGGTTCATATTTGCTGCCTATGCTTTGGTTGTAGCTATTTTGTTTGCTATTTTGTTCCGTTACAAGCACGAACCGAAGGGAATTAAGAATTAAGAATTAATAGGAATTGGGAGTTAAGAATAAGGATGAAAGAAGAGCGTTTCTTTTACCAGCCTGACGTTGAAGCGGGTGAACTTACCAAGGATGATGTGCAGCATGCGGTTCGTGTGCTTCGCATGAGTGTTGGTGATAGCATTAGGCTCATGGATGGCAAGGGCACGTTCTATGAGGCTGAAATAACAGCGGCCTCAAATCATAAATGTGCTTATCGCATTCTGGAAACGCAGCCACAACAACGAGCATGGTTGGGACACCTTCATTTGGCAGTAGCCCCCACTAAACTTAACGACCGTATGGAGTGGTTTGCCGAAAAGGCGACGGAAATAGGGTTTGATGAACTTTCATTTCTTGATTGCCAGTACTCGGAACGTCGGAACATAAAGGTTGAACGAATCGACAAGATTGTGGTTTCTGCCATGAAGCAGAGTCATAAGGCATGGAAAACCATCGTAAATGACATGCAGGACTTCCGTCAGTTTGTTTCAGCTGAAAGAGCTGGCCAGAAGTTCATTTGTCATTGCTATGAGGGTGAACGTCCTTATTTGTTTGACGAACTAAGGGCAGGGGAGGATGCTACGGTGCTGATTGGTCCTGAGGGTGATTTCTCCATTGATGAAGTTCAATTGGCCGAACAGAATGGCTACAAGGCCGTATCTTTAGGCCGTAGCCGTTTGCGTACTGAGACGGCAGCTTTGGTGGCTGTTCACCTCATGCAAATAAAGAATCAAATGCTATGAAAAAGTATGGGTTAGTTGCAGGCTTGGCTGTGATTCTTATCGCAGGCGTATTGGTTTGGCGTTGGTTAGTTCGTAGCAACGACAACATGGCCTCTTCGTTGCCACAGGGAGTGACTATGGTGGCTCGGATTGATGCCCGACAGGCCATGAGCGAGTATGGTATTTCTTGGGCGGAACTTACTCAGTTGCTGCTTTCGGATAAGGAAAGCACAGGCATCGACCCAATGAAGGTGGGTTACCTGTTTGCCTGGAACAACTACCTCGGCGCTATTCTTCCATTGAAGAATGCTGATGACTTCGAACAGTACTTATTACGACATTCCCATACCACACAAGAACAACGTGGCATTCGTTGGAGCGTAATAGACGGACGGCAGATTGTTGGCTACACCGACGACCGAGCTATCCTTATGGGACCTGCATTGGGTATAGAACTGGACAACCTGCGTAATACTATAGCCCAATGCTTACAGCAGAAAGAGACAAACAGTGGTACTCAGGAACGGCTTTTCAAACGTTTGCAGGAGCGTACTGAGCCTATTGCCTTGGCCACAGACTTGTCATCCTTGGCCGCTATACCTTGGGTGGGAGAGAAGATACAGCCCTATATTGACCAGCTCCTCGAAGTATCGGCCGGACTAAACATAAGGAAGGATAAACTCACATTGTCCTTTGCTTTGTCGTCTGACGATGCAAAGATGAATAAGTGGCTTGACAGCATTGACGAAATACTCAAACCTGTCAATGCCAACCTCTTGAGGACATCCCCCACGCATCCAGCCTTCCATTTAGAGATGGGAATGCGAGGCGAATCGTTACTCTCTTTTTTGCGAACCATGCCAGAGGTGCGTGCAAAACTCTTGATAGTCAATACCATTTTCGATGCAGACCTTTTACTCCGTAACATAGATGGTGATGTGTCGGTGACGGTTCCGCGTATTGAATTGTTTGATACTCCCGTACCTGTGATGCAGATGGAACTCCGGGACGCGTCGTTCATGGACAACGTGGCCGACTGGAATGATGAGTTCAGTCAAGCCGCCGGTGTTCGTTTCGTACCGACAAATACACAGCAGGGCCGGGTAGAGATGAAAGAGCGCAAGCCAGTCTATTATAGTCTTTCTGATTATCGTCTTGTCCTCTCCGAGTCTCAGAAACTGGCATGGGTTACGGGGTATCACGACGTGGAGATCTCTGATGCCAAGCGAATGACCGACTGCTGCGTTTATGCTACGCTCAACCTTGGCAACATCATGTTGCTGCGTGGCTTTATCGACCGTTCACAGGAGATAAGGTTAATGTCGTCTTCCGTACGTCAGTGGCAGATGGAAGTGCCGACAGAGGGGTTGGCCGGTATTATGAAACTATTATCAATGTAATATATGGATATTATTAGACTTGAGCATACCTTCCCAGAGGTGTTTGCCCGGCAGGACGACCTGCATAGTGAAGTGTGGCGACAGGATGTCACTTTCGAAAAAGGTCGTTACTATTTGGTTGAGGCAGGCAGCGGTACGGGAAAGTCCTCGTTATGTAGTTTTATCTATGGTTATCGGAACGATTACCAGGGCATGATTAGTTTTGATGGAAAAAACATCCGTAATCTTACTCCTAACGACTGGGTTCAGATACGTCGTACACATCTTTCGCTGATGTGGCAGGAACTTCGTCTTTTCCCCGAATTGACTGCATTGGAGAATGTTTTGATTAAGAACCGTCTGACGGGACACAAACAAAAGAAGGATATTCGTCGTTGGTTCGAGGAACTGGGCATAGCCGATAAGTTGGACACGCCACTTGCCCAGATGAGTTTCGGTCAACAGCAACGTGTGGCCATGATGCGTGCCTTGGTGCAGCCGTTCGACTTCTTGTTTGTCGATGAGCCTATCAGTCATCTCGACGATGGAAATACCCAACTCCTGACGGACATCATGGTTGAGGAGGCCGCCCGACAGGGAGCTGCTATTGTGGTTACCAGCATTGGTAAACACATGGATTTGAAATACAATAAGGTTATAAAGTTATGATTTGGAAACTTCTTCGTCAGCATATTTCCGCCATGCAGTTGCTTGGTTTCTTCCTAGCTAATCTGTTTGGTATGCTCATTGTATTGTTGGCTTTTCAGTTTTACAGGGATGTACGTCCTGTATTCTCTCAGCGCGATGGCTTCATACGTAACGACTATCTCATCGTGTCGAAGCGTGTAGCGGTTATGGGTTTCACAAGTTCAACTTTCTCTCAACGCGAGATTGACGACCTTGCCTCACAACCCTTCACAAAAAGCATCGGAACCTTCAAGGCCAGCCAATACAAGGTTTCGTGTTCAATGGGCATTGAGGGAGTGGCCAACTTCGGAACGCAGATGTACTTCGAGGCGGTACCCGATCAATATGTCGATACGCGTGATAGCCTTTGGCGTTTTCGTGAGGGAGACCAAGTGGTACCCATCATCTTGCCACGAACGTATCTTGCCATCTATAACTTTGGTTTTGCCCAGAGTCGCCAGCTTCCTAAGTTGTCGGAGGGCTTCGTCTCTATGGTCGATATGACGGTTCTGATGCGTGGCGACGGCAAGGAGAAACGCATGAAGGCAAAAATTATTGGCTTCTCCAACCGTCTGGGTACCATACTCGTTCCCGAATCCTTTCTCGACTGGAGTAACCGCGAGTTTGCCCCCGATGCCGATGTCTCTCCCACCAGACTTATTGTGGAGGTGGGTAACCCAACGGACGAACGCATCGGACAGTACGTACAACAGCACGGATTGGATATAGACGAGGATAAACTACAGGCTGGGAAAACCACCTACTTCTTGCGCCTCGTCAGTGCAGCAGTTATGGCTGTGGGACTGCTTATCACCCTGTTGTCGTTCTTCATCCTTATGCTCAGTATCTATCTACTTGTGGAGAAGAACACCCGGAAACTGCAGAATCTTCTGCTCTTGGGTTACACGCCAGCCCGTGTATCGTTGCCTTATCAGTTGCTCACGGTCGGAATCAGTCTCGTTGTACTGGCTTTGGCTATGGGGCTACTATGGCTCTGCAGAACATATTACATGCAGTTCCTGTGGTCGCTATTCCCGACCATGGAGGATGGCGGACTGTTGGCAGCCTTTGTGCTCGGCCTCTTATTGTCACTGCTGGTATGCCTGTTCAACGTGCTTGCCATCCGCAGTAAGGTGGCACATATATAAGGTTTCTTTTAGTACTACTTTATAATAGTATCTTCCAAGAACTTCTCGGCCTCGGCTAACGTGTCGAGTTTGCCTACGTCCATGAGTCGCAGATTGGGCTGTTGATAGCCATAGATAGGTTGTTGGTGACAGATGGAAAGGTAGAAGTCGATGATGGAAAACTTCTCTGGCCATTCGTCCATGAGCGGAAAGAGCGACGTGGACATTTGATGGATGCCCGAGAATGCCAGCCTGTGGCACTTGTCGGCATTAAGGTTGGGGTAGGGCGAACGTACTTCTCCCGTCTTGACATTGGTCCATCCCACCAGACGCATAGTATCGTCGAAAAGCAGGTAACGCTGTGTCTCCCGTGGACTTACAAGCAGTGTGGCGGCTTGGTTCTTTCCTGCTTCCCAGAAAGCTGTAAGATTGGCGTTGCTAAGAATGTCCACGTTGTGGATAAGGAAGCGTTCTGCATCCTGAAGCAACGGACGTGCGTGGCGTATGCCGCCGCCCGTCTCCAGCAACTGCTTCCGTTCGTCGCTCAGTCGGATTCTTGCCCCACTTCGCTCTGCAAGCGTAGCCCTGACGGGCGTCCGATTACTCACCCTCTCACTCTCTTCCCCTCTCACCCTCTCCTCAATCATGTCGGCAAAGTGGTGGACATTAATAACAATGTCGTCGAAACCTGCCCGACAAAGGCGTTCGATTACGATGTCGAGCAACGGACGACCGCCTACGGGCACCAAAGCCTTGGGCATGTGGTCGGTGAGGGGCTTGAGTCGTGTGCCGAGCCCAGCGGCAAATATCATGGCTTTCATGGTTCTGTTTTATTCAACTATAGGAACTATAGTAATTATAGGTGCTATAGAATCTATAGGGACTATAGTGAGTATTTAATACCTTGTTCGCGATGGCAAACAATTACCTCGATGCCGTACTTCTCATGGAGGTGTTGAGCCAGATGGTCGGCGGAATAGACACTGCGGTGCTGTCCTCCAGTACATCCGAAAGAAAACATCAGGTTGGTAAAACCACGTTCCAAATAACGCTCCACATGGGCATCGGCCAGTTGATATACGCTCTGTAGGAAGGTAAGTATCTCACCGTCCTCTTCCAGAAAACGTATGACGGGTTCGTCTTGTCCCGTTAGTTTCTTGTAAGGCTCGTATCGTCCGGGGTTGTTCGTAGAGCGGCAGTCGAATACATATCCGCCGCCATTGCCGCTTTCGTCCTCGGGAATACCCTTCTTGTACGAAAAACTGAAGACACGGACTCGGAGCATTGGCTTTTCCCGAGAGATTGTCTGCGATTGAGTATTCGGAGAGGTCTGAGTATTCTGAGTATTCTGAATATTCTGAGTCTTCTGAATATTCTGAATATTCTGAGAACTCTGAGAACTAGGAAGGTTCACTCCCTTCTCGCAGAGGCTAACGAGTACTTGGCTGAGTTCTGGGTAGGGGAAAGCCCCATCTTGTATCAGTTCGCGCAGGTTAGCAATGGCTGGTGGAATGCTGTCGAGGAAATGTTTCTTCCGTTCAAAAAAGCCTCTGAAACCGTATGCCCCTAACACCTGCAGGGTGCGGAACAGGACGGTGAGGCGTAGCCGATGGCGGAATTGACCTTCGTCAATGTCTGTCAGTTTGCGGAGGTTATCCAGATATACGTTGATGAGTCTTTCGCGTAATTCCTTGGGGTAACGGGCCGAAGCCTGCCAGACAAAGGAGGCTACGTCGTATTCGATGGGACCCCGTCGGCCACCCTGAAAGTCGATGAACCACGGATGCTTGCCTTCGTCGAGTATGACGTTACGGGCTTGGAAGTCGCGATAGAGGAACGTATGTGAGTTTCCCTCGGTCAGGTCACGGGCCATCTGCTGAAAGTCTTGTTCCAAACGAATCTCGTGGAAGTCGATACCTGTGGCCTTGAGGAAGCAGTACTTGAAGTAGTTGAGGTCGAACATGACGTTCGTCTCATCCATCTCTGCCTGTGGATAGCACTGCGAGAAGTCGAGTCCTTCTGCTCCGAGTATTTGGAACGCGGGCAACTTGGCTATAGTCTGACATAGCAACTGGCATTCTTCTTCGTCGTATTGTCCCCCGGCTTCGCGACCATGTTTCACAGCATCGAAAAGTGAGGTACTGCCGAGGTCTTCTTGCAGATAGCGCATTTCGTCGTCGCTCACGGCCACAATTTCGGGTACGGGCAATCCCTTTTGGCGGAAGTGACGGGCCAGATAGAGGAAGGCATGGTTTTCTTCCCGCGATGTTCCGATAACGCCAATCAGACTTCTTCCGTTGCCGGTTAGTCGGAAATACTGTCGGTTGCTACCGCTCCCCGTAATTAGCTGACACGAGACGGCATCCCATCTCGTGCATTCCTTATATAATTGTAGTAACTTCTCCATCTACCATTTACCATCTACCATCTATCATTTACCATTTACCCATTTACCATTTGCCATTTGACATGGAGCATTATGAATTATGCATTATCTTTTACTCCCATTCGATGGTCGAAGGTGGTTTCGAGGAGATGTCGTAGCAGACGCGATTGACACCGCGTACCTTATTGATGATGTCGTTCGACACCTTGGCCATGAAGTCGTAAGGGAGGCGTGCCCAGTCGGCCGTCATGGCATCGCTGCTCGTTACGGCACGCAAGGCTATGGGGTTTTCGTACGTACGTTCGTCACCCATGACTCCTACACTTCGGACATCGGAGAGCAGAATGGCACCTGCCTGCCATACTTGGTCGTACAGCCCCCAGTCGCGTAGGCCTTGGATGAATATATCGTCGGCTTCCTGTAGTATGCGCACTTTCTCGGGAGTGATGGCTCCCAGTATGCGCACCGCAAGTCCGGGGCCTGGGAAGGGATGACGGGTAATGAGGTGCTCTGGCATACCGAGCTGCCGACCCACGCGACGAACTTCGTCCTTGAAGAGCCAGCGCAGAGGCTCGCATAGACTAAGATTCATTTCCTTGGGCAGACCACCTACGTTGTGGTGACTCTTGATAACCTTGCCCGTAATGTTCAGACTCTCGATGCGGTCGGGATAGATGGTTCCTTGGGCAAGCCAGCGTGCGTCGGTTATCTTTCTGGCTTCGGCATCGAATACTTCCACGAAGTCCCGGCCGATAATCTTACGCTTCTTCTCGGGCTCGGTAACGCCTTCGAGGTCGCGGAAGAACTTCTCTGAGGCATCCACTCCGATCACGTTCAGTCCCAGACATTCGTAGTCGCGCATGACATTCTGGAACTCATTTTTGCGTAACATGCCGTGGTCAACGAAGATACACGTCAGCTGGTGACCGATGGCCCTGTTGAGGAGAACGGCAGCTACACTGCTGTCCACACCGCCCGACAATCCCAGTATGACGCGGTCGTTACCAATCTGTTGACGGAGTTCGGCCACGGTACTGTCCACGAAGTTTGCCGGACTCCAGTCCTGATGACCGCCACATATATCGACAACGAAGTTTTTCAGCAGTTGTGTTCCCTGTAGGGAATGGAACACTTCGGGATGGAACTGCACGCCATAGACCTGTCCGTTGTCTGCCTCGTAGGCAGCAAAGCGTACGCTGTCTGTTGAGGCTATTACGTGATAGCCCTCTGGAAGAGCCGTGATGGTATCACCGTGGCTCATCCACACTTGGCTGTTTGGCTCGAATCCCTTGAACAAAGGACTCTCACTGCTAATGGTAGTGAGGTTGGCACGTCCGTACTCTCGGCTATTGGCCGGTTCTACGCGTCCTCCCAGCGTATGGCTGATAAACTGGGCACCATAGCAGATGCCAAGTACGGGCATGCGGCCCATGAATTGCGACAGGTCAACTTTGAATGCCTCGGGGTCGTAAACGCTGTAGGGCGAACCTGCCAGTATGACGCCGATGACACTGGGGTCTCCGACGGGAAACTTGTTGTAGGGAAGGATTTCACAAAAGGTGTCGAGTTCGCGCAAACGGCGTGCTATGAGCTGTGTGGTTTGCGAACCGAAGTCGAGGATAATAATCTTTTCCTGCATAAACAATGGGTGTTACGGTTAATTCGACGCAAAAATACGAAATAATTGTCAATTATCAATTGTCAATTGTCAATTAATTTAGTACCTTTGTGTCCGTTGTTTCAATTAATAAGGTTATATGTTTTCCGGAATAGTAGAAGAAACGGCCCGCGTAGTGGCCATAGAGAAAGAACTCGACAATCTGCACTTTACCTTGACGTGCTCCTTTGTCGGGGAGTTGAAGATAGACCAAAGTGTGGCACACAATGGCGTGTGTCTCACCGTAGTGCGCCTTACCGACGACACCTACACGGTGACGGCGATGCGCGAGACTTTGGAGCGTAGCAACCTGGGATTGCTTCGTGTGGGCGATGAGGTGAATGTGGAGCGATCGATGATGATGAACGGTAGGCTCGACGGGCATATCGTGCAAGGTCATGTCGATACCACGGCACAGTGCATCAGTGTGGAGGATCAGCAGGGAAGCTACGTTTTCCGTTTCCGTTACGAGGCTTCCCGTGAGATGGCCCGACGGGGCTATGTAACCGTGGACAAAGGCAGTGTGACGGTGAACGGCGTTAGTCTGACGGTTTGCCGTCCGACGGATGATACGTTCGAGGTTTGTATCATTCCCTACACCTTCGAGAATACGAACTTCCACGATATCAAGGTTGGCACGGTAGTAAACCTTGAGTTCGACATCATCGGGAAGTACCTTAGCCGCATGATGGCGTATGTCGGTTAAGGCAATAATCTTTGACTTGGATGGTACGCTGACGTACACGTTGCAGGACCTCTGTGACAGTGTGAACTATGCCTTGCGGCAGATGGGGTGGCCGGAACGGTCGCTGGAGGAGGTGAGAAGCTTCGTGGGCAACGGAGTGAGGCGGCTTGTGGAGCGCTCTGTACCATGTCGTTTTGTAAGTTGCGACCCAGTCGCAACAGACCGTTGCTTTGCCATCTTCCAAAAGCACTATCTGGAACATTGCCAGGATAATACGCGCCTCTACGAAGGGGTGGCTGAGATGTTGCAGGCGGTTCGCCAGCGTGGTTACAAGACTGCTGTGGTGAGCAACAAGCTACAGGCTGGTGTGGATGAGTTGCGGGAGCGTTTCTTCGACGACTGGATAGATGTGGCCATCGGTCAGCGCGACGGTGTGCCTCTGAAACCTGCGCCGGACATGGTGGAACTGGCTTTGAAAGCACTGGGTACGACCAGGGAGGAGGCTGTGTATGTGGGAGACAGCGAGGTGGACGTGGCAACGGCACGCAACAGTGGCTTGCCTTGTGTCTCGGTCTTGTGGGGCTTCCGCGATAGAGACGTGCTTCTGGAGGCTGGCGCACGGGTGTTTATCAATCATCCGAGCGAACTCTTGGAGATATTGAAATAGTTTCGTACCTTTGCAACTACATTTCGTAATTCGTAACTCGTAAATCGTACTTCGTAACTTTCGTAATTCGTAATTCAATACTTCGTAATTATATAAAATGTATAGGACTAAGACTTGTGGCGAGCTTCGGCTGGCCAATGTAGGAGAGAGCGTGACGCTGAGCGGATGGGTTCAGCGCACGAGAAAGATGGGTGGAATGACATTCGTTGATCTTAGGGATCGCTATGGCATTACCCAACTTGTTTTTGACGAGGCCACGGATGCCGCTCTTTGCGGTGAGGCCAACAGGCTGGGACGCGAATGGGTCATTCAGGCTACGGGCGAAGTGAGCGAGCGTCAGAGCAAGAACCAGAACCTGCCTACGGGCGATGTGGAGATTATCGTCCGTCGCTTGACAGTGCTGAACGAAAGTGCCGTTCCGCCATTCACGATAGAAGACCAGAGCGACGGCGGCGATGACTTGCGCATGAAGTATCGCTACCTTGACCTGCGACGTACCCCAGTGCGCCGCAATCTGGAACTGAGACATAAGTTTGCCTTTGAGGTTCGTCGCTACCTCGACGAGCAGGGCTTTATGGAGATAGAAACGCCAGTACTGGTGAACTCGACCCCAGAGGGAGCACGCGACTTCGTTGTTCCCTCGCGCATGAACCCCGGTCAGTTCTATGCACTGCCCCAGAGTCCGCAGACACTGAAGCAGTTACTGATGGTTGCCGGCATGGACCGTTACTTCCAGATAGTGAAGTGTTTCCGCGACGAAGACCTGCGTGCCGACCGCCAGCCTGAGTTTACGCAGATAGATTGTGAAATGTCGTTTGTGGAGCAGGAGGATATCCTTCAGACTTTCGAGGGTATGAGCCGCCACCTCTTCAAGACGATTCTTGGAATCGACATTCCCGCCCTGCCTCGCATGACGTGGGCAGATGCCATGAAGTATTACGGAAGTGATAAGCCTGATACCCGCTTCGACATGAAGTTTGTGGAACTGATGGACGTGCTGAAGGGTACAGGCGAGTTCTCGGTCTTCAACGAGGCCGAGTACATCGGTGGCATTTGCTGTGAGGGACAAGCCGTTTACACCCGCAAGCAACTCGACCAGCTGACCGACTTTGTGCGTCGTCCGCAGATTGGTGCCAAGGGTCTCGTGTATGCAAGGGTAGGAGAGGATGGCACACTGAAGTCCAGTGTCGATAAGTTCTACTCGCCCGAAGTTTTGGAGAATCTGAAACAGGCGATGAATGCCAAGTCTGGCGACCTTATCCTTATCATCTTTGGTCCCGACACCTTGAAGGCTCGCAAGCAACTCTGTGAACTGCGCCTTGAGATGGGTAGCCGCATGGGTCTCCGTCCGAAGGATAAGTTCTCTTGCCTCTGGGTCATCGACTTCCCCATGTATGAGTGGAGCGACGAGGAGCAGCGCCTGATGGCTATGCACCATCCGTTTACCAGCCCGAAGCCGGAGGACATACCTCTGCTCGATACCGACCCGGCAAGTGTTCGCGCAAATGCCTACGATATGGTCATCAATGGTGTGGAAGTCGGTGGTGGCAGCATCCGTATTCACGATGCCAAACTGCAACAGAAGATATTCGAGATTCTCGGCTTCACGCCCGAACAGGCTCAGCAGAAGTTCGGCTTCCTCATGAATGCCTTCAAGTACGGTGCACCTCCTCATGGTGGACTGGCCTACGGACTGGACCGCTTTGTGAGCCTCTTTGCCCAGCTCGATTCGATTCGCGACTGCATAGCCTTCCCGAAGAACAACTCTGGTCGCGACGTGATGCTGGATGCACCAGGCGTCATCGACCAGTCGCAGCTGGACGAGCTCCACTTGCAGGTTGAGCTGCCGAAGGAATAATCTTTATATCTTTCTTTGCAAGGATATACAGAAATCATATCATCGTTTCATGCAATGGGGATGTGTCAAACAATCAGACACATCCCCATTGCGTGTAATATGTTGGAACCATTCGCTTATTCTTCTGACTTTGCTTATGCTCGCACGATAATTAAGGCAATAATAGAAAATATACAATAATACGCCTTCTAAAAAAGACTTTCCAAAGTTTTTTTTCTGTCAAATTTAGCCTTTTAAAGATTCATTTGTATCTTTGCATTGTCAAATACTAATAATATAGAACAAATGGAATAATCGTCAATCAGCGGTTTATACCGGACATCTTTAAGATTGGTGGGACAGACCTCGACAACATTCCACCGCTATCTATACAATAAAGTCAATTGGAATAACCGACTGATAGCCATCAAGGGAGCCAGAGGTGTCGGTAAAACAACCATGCTCCTACAAACGATAAAGGAGCATTTCTCGCAAAATCCTGAGAAAGCTCTCTATGTATCACTTGACAACCTGTGGTTTGCCAATCATTCATTGTCGGAAGTCGTGGAGTACCACTATACACACGGTGGCACACATTTGTTTATTGATGAAGTGCACAAATACCCTTCGTGGCAGACGCTTATCAAAAACATTTATGACGAATATCCCGATTTGCATGTGGCATTCACTGGGGCTTCAATGCTGAAGATAGATTATAGTAAGGCAGACTTGTCACGTCGCATGGCGGACTATAGCCTTCATGGACTTTCATTCAGGGAGTTTCTTGCTTTCGAGGCTGGTATTAACTATCCTGTTGTTCCACTTGAGAGGTTGCTTGTTGAACATGTAAACATTGGCATGCAGATAACCTCTCAAGTAAAGATACTGCCTCTTTTTGAGAAATATCTTGAATATGGTTATTATCCATTCTACAAAGAAGAACGTGACGGCTTCTCTGATCGGCTTAAAAAAGTGGTTTATGCTGTACTTAACGAGGACGTTCCTGCTGTAGAGGATGTTACATATTCCACAATACAAAAACTGCGACGTATGTTAATGATACTTGCAGAGCGTGTACCACAGACTCCCAAAATGAATGAATTGTATAGCATATTGGAAACGAATAGAGAGCAGGGGCTGAAAATGCTGAACCAGTTACAGCGTGCAGGTTTGTTGAAACTCCTTGCAACTGAAGCTAAGGAATTCCAGCATCTTGTTAAACCTAACAAGATTTACTTAAACAATCCGAACCTCATGCATGCACTCACAGAACGAACGGATAAGGGTACGCTCCGTGAAACTTTCTTCATCAATCAACTCTCTGCTGTGGCCATTATCAATTATCCATGCAAAGGAGACTTCCTTGTTAATCGCAAATATCTGTTTGAAGTAGGTGGAAAAGGAAAATCTTTTGAACAGATTGCTGATGTTCCCGATAGTTTCCTTGCGGTGGATGATATCGAAGTGGGACATGGCAACCGCATTCCCCTATGGATGTTTGGTCTCATTTACTAAAACCTCTGTCGCACAATTATATAACGTAAACTCGACGAAAATGATTTGTGTCGTCGTAATCGGTTTACCGCTTGCTCCGTAGTCTACGCAAGCGGTAAACCAGCCACTTGCACGGCAAGAATTCACGTTGTTTATTATTTATCATTTATCATTTATTATTTATTATTTTCCATTTGCTCTTCACCCTTAACCCTTAACTCTTCTTGCTCCGTTCCTCTACGCAAGCGTAGCCCTAACGGGCGTCCGATTACACCTTTCACCCTTCACCCTTAATCCTTAATCCTTCACCCTTAATCCTTAATCCTTCACCCTTAATCCTTAATCCTTCACCCTGCTCTGTAGTTGAAGATAGTGGGCAACGCCTCCGAGCGTTGCAGGAAAAAAGTCAACCATCTATCCTGCAACGCTCGGAGGCGTTGCCCACTAATTCGTAATCCTTGGTTCGTGCAATCAAAGCATGATGGTTGCCCCAATCAACACATGATGGTTCAGGCAATCAAAGCATGATGATTGCCCCAATCAAAGGATGATGGTTGCAGCAATCAATCCATGATGGTTGTACCAATCAAACTCCCCTCCTCCGGGGAGGAGGGGCAGGGGTGGTAGCGTCAAGGGGCAAAGTTGCGTCAAAAGGAATGTATGTTGCACCGATACATAAGGGATTAGTTCGCAGTCTATTATGCATTCTTGCTCCGCGATGCTACGCAAGCGTAGCCCTATGGGCGTCCGATTACTATCCCTGTTACACTCTGAAAGCCAGCAAGCTGGAGCGATGCATTATACATTAAGCATTAAAAAAATCTCTTTTCTCTTTTCATTTTTATCTTTTCTTTGTATCTTTGTCCCCGAGACTCCGTCTGCTCTGTGGGGTGGTGGGGTCTGCCAGTACGGGACGTGTCCCTGTTGGCTAACATATTGGAACGCCTCGGCTTCGGCCGTGGCAAAGGACGTTTTCTGAACGTTTTCTTCTGTTGTCTCAACTTCGCAACTTGAAACTCATTAAGAAGATTACGCAACGAAGCGTCCACGTAGGGTGTATTATATACCTATATATAATATGCTGTGACGTGGGCAGATGGAGTTGTTTATCCTTAATGAGTGGCAATGCGAAGGCCGAGACAACAGGGTGAGCAAATAGGATTTTTCTCCCACGTCTTTTGTTTCCATATTTTAATAATGTTTAACCGCTGCGACCAGGGAGAGGTCGGAGTAGGAAAATGGTTGTGTGTATGAAAAAATTGATACAAGGAAAAAAGAGAGGAAGCAAGCAAGAAAGCATACGCCCCTTTGTTTACTTCATCTATTACAGAATGAGCGGCTATGAATTTTTAGCATGGCTTTTAGGGGGGCTGCTCTTAATTGCTTACTTATTGACATATATACAAGAGTTTGACATATCTTACCTGCAAGTGATTATGAATGATGTATTAAATAAAATTCACAAACATGAGGGAGGTATTAAAGCATTAAGTTATAGTTATTTTACTGGTCTTTTCATCTATTTCTTAACTGTAACGATTCCATCAGGAAGACGTGGTCAAATTTTTTTACCATTCCTATGCGATAAACTTCGTCGTGCCATAGATGAGTTTTCGGAACTGTCTTATTTCTTTACAGGTCAGTTCGAATGGGATAGGCCAAGTGATTTTCTAGTAAACGCTGTTAAAAATACCATAACACACGCCGAGAATAAAGATAAGAGTTATTATACATTAAAGCCCTTTTTAAATGAACTTACTTCTTTTAGAAATAACGTCATTGGATATTTAGATGAGGTCTTTACCTATGAAGTCGCACTATCTTCAAAAGAACTTAAATGTATTCTTAACGTAAGGCATTCTAATTTATTCGAACAGATTAAAGATAAGGAATATATGGAAAGATACTTTATTAAAGAAAGCCTTACTATGTTTTTCTCGGACGTTATCTTATTACATGAGGATTTAAAAAATATTTATTTATCCATTCACAATAGAGCTTACAAAAGAAATTAAAAAATACAACTATGAAACACAATTATTTAACCATTGTGCTGACCATACTCATGAGTATGGCAGCCAGTGTGGCTTCGGCTCACGACTTTGAGGTGGATGGTATCTATTACCGAATCATCTCTTCCTCTTCTCCCTACAAGGTTGCGGTAACTTATCAGGGTAGTTCTTACTATTCGTATGACAACGAATACACAGGTAGTGTCAACATCCCCGAATCTGTTACGTACAACAGCAGGACCTACAGCGTGACAACTATCGACAATTATGCGTTCAGAGGTTGCAGTAGCCTGACCTCCATCACCATCCCCAACAGCGTGACAACCATTGACTATGCTGCGTTCTATGGCTGCGAGGGCCTGACCTCCGTCACCATTCCTAACAGCGTGACCAGCATCGGCAGTGATGCGTTCTGGGATTGCAGCGGCCTGACCTCCGTCACCATCGGCAACAGCGTGACCAGCATCGGCAGTTATGCGTTCTATGAATGTAGCAGCCTAACCTCCGTCACCATCGGCAACAGCGTGACCAGCATCGGCGATTATGCGTTCTATTATTGCAGTGGTCTGACCTCCGTCACCATTCCCAACAGCGTGACCAGCATCGGCAGTAATGCGTTCTATGGCTGCGGTGGCCTAACCTCCGTATACAACACACATGTTTTTGCTTATTTGAATACTAACTATGAAGGCATCTACGAAATTCCATATGGCATCAAATCAATTTCATCCGGTGCGTTCTGTGATTGCAGTGGCCTGACCTCCGTCATAATCCCCAACAGTGTGACAAACATTGGCCGTGGTGCGTTTTATAATACAGCATGGTATAACAATCAGCCTGATGGGATAGTATATGCAGGTAAGTTTGCCTATAAGTATAAAGGAACTATGCCTGAAGGAACAAGTATTGTATTAGAGGAGGGTACATTGGGCATAGCAGATTGGGCGTTCTGGGATTGCAGCGGCCTGGCCTCCGTCACCATCCCCAACAGCGTGACAAGCATCGGCAGTGATGCGTTCTGGGATTGCAGCGGCCTGACTTCCATCACCATCCCCAACAGCGTGACAAGCATCGGCGATCATGCTTTTTCCGGTTGCAATGGTATAAAAACCATCACAATCGGTACAGGAGTAAAAAAGATAGGGCATCAAGCGTTTTATCCGGGGACACGTAATAGCAACAATCTTGAAAGTATAATTGTAGAAAAGGGAAACATTACATATGATTCTCGAAATAATTGTAACGCAATCATAGAAACAGGCTCCAATACACTAATTAATGGTTGTAAAAACACAATTATACCTAGCGATGTAACAATCATTGGCGATTGTGCATTTTATGGATGCACTAAGTTAAACTCTATAAATATCCCAAGCAGTGTTATTTCTATTGGTATTGGTTCATTCCAAGGCTGTAGTGCTTTGCAATCTATAACAATTCCTAATAGTGTAACCTCTATAGGTTCAAACAAAAGGATAGCTGACGTCTATTTTGGAACATTCAATAGTTGTACAAATCTGAGATCCATAACCATTGGAAACAATGTGACAACAATTGGACAATTTGCCTTCAGTGAGTGCTCTAATCTGACTTCTATAAAGATTCCTGATAATGTAAGTCTTATCGATCATGGTTGTTTCTACGGATGTAGTAGCCTAAACTCCATTACCATTGGGGATGGCATACGCAATATCGAATATATTGCCTTTGGAAAATGTTCAAATTTGAAAGACGTATATTGCAATGCTCCCAATGTACCGTTTACAGACAAAAATGCATTCATGGATTCAAATGTTGAATATGCTACATTACATGTTCCCCAAGAGTCTGTGGATGCTTATAAGGCAGCATCACCATGGAAAGACTTCGGCACCATAACACAACAAGATGATGGTGGCACTTCTATAGAAACTGGTCGTTTTTACCTTCAAAACATAGCCTCTGGCAAGTACTGGGGAGCAGGAAATGCATGGGGCACACAAGCCACTCTGGTAAAACATCCTGAATTCGTAACTCTTGCGACCCTATCCGACGGACTATACACCATAGAAAGTCAAGTGAATAATGGAATTCAAGATTGGTACTTTAATGGTGAGTATATGGATGGAGGTATCAATGTGGCTGCTCACGTTTCCATCAAAGAGATCTCCAATGGCGTGTACACAATCGCCAATGACTCTGCTTACTATGGATGGGATGGTAAAAACTCCGCAATTTCGAAAACTCTGAGCGATGGCACCTCGGAGAATGCGCAGTGGTACATAATTCCTGAGCACAAGATGCATAGCAATTTGAATAATGCCACTTGTAATAATCCTATTGATGCCACTTTTCTTATACAAGACCCAGGACTTGGACGGAATAATCGATACTACTCGGCATGGAAATGGGAATTCCCGGGTGCAATTAGTCATGAAAATAATGGACCAAGTGAAAACTTTTGTGTCGAATCATACCATGTACCTTTCCGTTTCTCACAAACTCTTAATAATGTTCCAAATGGTGTGTATGAGTTAACTGCACAGGGTTTCTACAGGCAGGATGGTAGCGATTCAAAACATTTACCGTACTTGTTTATAAATGATGGCACTCAACAATTGTCTAAGAATTTATATTCAGAGTATTCTTTAAGTATGGCCTCGCAGAGTTTCTCAAATGGACATTATAAAACAGAACCCATCTTTGTGAAAGTAAGTAATAATACTATCACCTTAGGAGTGGAATTAAAGGAAAATACAAAATTGTGGTGTGTCTGGGACAACTTTGAATTGAAATACTATGGTGATACCGAGGTTGACTCAGTACTCAATATAAAGAATATTCCGGGGAAAATCACCATGTCTGGCGAATATGACACATTCTGTTCTACCCAAGCACTTGATTTTAGTGGTGTGGATGGTTTAAAAGCTTACATAGCTTCAGTTTTTGATACGCAGACAGGTGAACTGACTCTGACACGTGTAAAAAATGTGAAAGCCCAGACTGGACTTGTGTTATGTGGGACAACAGGAAAGACTTACGAAATTCCTGAAGGCTCTGGAAGTTCCGTAGTTGCCAATTTGCTCATTGGCGTTACTGAGGGAATAGATTTATATCCAAATGAGGGAGGTTTCACGAATTTCATTTTATCTTTGGATGATAGAACAGAACCCATTTTCCATAGTGTGCTTAGCCGTATTGCGTTAAAGGCAGGTAAGGCATACTTGAAACTACCAACTGCGGAACTGACTTCGGAGATAAAGTCCTTCCGTATCATATTTGACGAAGGGAAGGACGAGTCAGACATATCTTTAGCTCAAGGTTCAGAAACCAAAGTAGAAAGTATTTATGACCTTAGCGGTCGCCAGCAAGGGAAGATGAAACGGGGCGTGAACCTTCTGCGTATGAGCGACGGCACCACAAAAAAGGTGCTGGTTAAGTGAACGTAAAGCGATGCTTGCATCAGCTATGCCGAACGTTTTCGATAAGCCAGATGAGCAATGCCAAGTTCGCTTGAGCATTGCCATGGCGAGAAAAGGTCGGATAAAATCCAACCTGAAACAGCTCGAACGAAGCTCAAAGCGTTGGTGAAATAAACAAAGAAACTTATTTATAACTGTATTATTTTATATTACTATGAAAAAGACAATTATTTTTATGAGCCTTTTGATGGGCTTGGTTGCTGCTGGGGCATTGGTGACCTCATGCGAAAGTGAAAAGGTGGAGAAAATTGATCCTGAGATTTCTGTGCCTGAGGGGGAAACGGATTATTTTGCCACTCAAAGCATGAATTTTGAGTGCGACGGTTCCTCTCAGTTCTTAAACTTCACTACAAACCTACCTTGGGAAATACGGGTATTGGAAACCCGAGGTGGTGAAGCATGGTGTACGGTTGACCCAGCCAGTGGCGAAGCTGGCACACACCGTGTGAAAGTGGAGGTAAAAGAGAACAATACGTATGACGACCGCAACGTGGTTATCTCCCTGAAGATCGGTGATGAGTTTCATCCCATCTTCGTTAACCAGAAACAACTGGATGCACTGACACTCACGTCCAACCGTTTTGAAGTTCCCCAAAGTGGAGGAAGCATAGAGGTGGAGGTGAAAGCCAACGTAGATTTCGAGGTGGAAATCCCCGAAGAATACGAGTCGTGGATTCATCAATCTAAAGAACAGACTCGCGCTCTCACGGAAAACAAGATTAGGTTTGACATTGACGGACATGAAGACTATGAGAAACGAGAGGGCGAAATCATCGTAAAGGGGAATGGCAAGGAAGAGGTTATTCGTGTGTTCCAAACGGGCGAGGGCATACTGACACTTACATCAAATACGTTCAACCTAAGCCGGGCCGAGCAGGACATTACCATTGAGGTCAGCAGCAATTTCGAATACGATGTGGATATGCCCGAAGTGGATTGGATTGAAGAAAAGACTACAGAAGAGGAAACGAAAGTCGAGACCCGTTCCGTATCGAGTCACACGCTGATTTTGCATGTCAAGGAAAACCAAGGCTATGACGAAAGAAGTGCCCAGCTAAGAATCTACGACAAGAACAGTGACTTGTCGGAAACCATTACCATCACGCAAAACCAAAAAGACGGCTTGCTCATCGGTCAGAAGATTTTTGAGTTTGATGATTCCGGAGATAGATTCACCGTTAACATCAACTGGAATGTTGTCTTCCGTGTAAAATTCGACTGTGACTGGATTAAAGAGGTGAAGAACAACGAGACCCGTGCCATGAAGGAAAGTAACCGTACATTTGAGGCAGAGGCTATTACGGACCTCGATGTTTTAGAAAGAGAAGGAAGAATCATCTTCTATAATACGAAAGCCGATGTCTCGGAGGAAGTAATTGTGAAGCAACACAGGATTTTTTATTTCAATCCTTTTTCCATATCTGTCATGCAAATTGAACAGAAACAATTGACGTTAGTTAATCCTACAGATCAGAGTGTCACGTGGGAAAGCAGCGACCCGTCAATTGTCACTGTCAATAACACTGGAATGATTGAGGGTCAAAAAGTGGGTACGGCTAATGTTTTTGCTAAAACTACGGATGGCAAGTATGCTGCCAAATGTTTCATTGAAGTAATAGAAAATACCGATTTCCAATTCGCAGCACCATCACAGGAAGTTATGGAGGCAGAAACTGCTCAACTCAATCTGAAGAACGAAACAGGCAAAAGTGTTGTATGGACAAGTAGCGACCCAACAATCGCAACGGTTAGTAGTACTGGCGTTGTGGAGGGCTTCAAACTCGGAACCGTTACCATCACGGCCAAGACCACTGACGGCAGACTAAGCAGACAGTGTACCGTAAAGGTGACGAAGAACACTAAGTATCAGTTTGAAAAGGAAACGGTAGAAGTCATGGAGGCAGAAACTGCCCAACTCAATCTGAAGAACGAAACAGGCAAAAGTGTTGTATGGACAAGTAGCGACCCAACAATCGCAACGGTTAGTAGTACTGGCGTTGTGGAGGGCTTCAAACTCGGAACCGTTACCATCACGGCCAAGACCACTGACGGCAGACTAAGCAGACAGTGTACCGTAAAGGTGACGGAGAACACTAAGTATCAGTTCGAGAAGAAAACGGTCGAAGTCATGGAGGCAGAAACAGTTCAACTTAATCTGAAAAACGAAACAGGCAAAAGTGTTGTATGGACAAGTAGCGACCCATCCGTAGCTACAGTTGATAATACAGGACTCGTAAGTGGAATAAAGGGTGGAACAGTGGAAATAATCGCTACGACCACAGATGGTCGTCTTTCTCGTAAATGCACGGTGCTAGTAATTGGTATTGAGGAGATTCTTAATAGAATAAAAGTGAATTGTTCTGGAATTTCCATGATGTCGACTGGTGGTACGTCAACAACGACAACTACTTGGGAAGTCTTAAATAATAGTCCTGTAGACATCACCCTTAAATCAATGCAATTAAAGATTCTTGGCTTTAACGTTCCTATTTGGTCAAACGAAAAGACTTACAATAAAGTGATTTCTCCTAATTCTTCTGTAGAAGATTCTTTTACGTATAATATATTGTACTTAGTAGCCGAATGTTATTGTAAAATAGAAATTAGAGGTAAGTTATATACTATAATGGGAGCAAACGGATCTGTTTCTCAGAAATAATATTCCATAAGTAATTTCTTGACCAAACATTTTAATTATTCAATGAATTGAATAACCTTAGGATATTCCAAAGGGACTAATACAGCAGAAGGGGGCATATCATCAGATTGCTCCCTTCTGCTTTTATATAGCGTGATTGCTTTACGTCTGCAAAAATACTGTTATCAGGTTGTTTTTGCAACGCTCGGAGGCGTTGCCCACTAATTCGTAACCTTAGGTTCGGGCAATCAAGTCTTGTTGGTTGCTACAATCAATTTATGATGGTTGTAGCAATCAAAGATAATTGGTTGCCTCAATCAACGTATGTTGGTTGGGCAAGCAACATATAACGATTGCCTCAATCAAAGCATGATGGTTGCGTAATTGTAGTGTATCTGCTGGAAAAGTGAATGTAGAGGGGCAAGATTTTACGAAATATCATTCGTGATTATTAAACTTTTCGTATCTTCGCATGTCGAACCATAAAAAGCAAGAAACGATGAAGCATTTATTTTTAGCGGTATTTATTCTTTGTCTGTATGCGCTTCCTTCGCACTCACAACTGCACTTGGACTTCATGGGGGTTCCCATGGGTGGCACTATTGCAGATTTTACGGAGCAGGTGCGCCAACGCTATCCCCTTCAACGTAAGGTGGGCGGTGAGCGTTATTATATCTACATGGGGCCTGTATTTGGTCACAATACGTATTTAAAGGCAGAGTATAGCCGAAAGACAAAGACGGTCTATAAGATAACTATTACGCCAAAGAGCATCGACCAGACGGCTTACGTTGACTCCCTCATGGCTCACTATGGCGAACCCATCGAGGTTGCCAATGGCTACCGTTGGAATCAGCCTGGTGGAACGATTCTGCTCTATACACCCCAGGGCTATGACCCAGTACTCTTCTATATCGACGAAGAAGGGGTTGCTAAATTCAAAGAAGAGAAGTAAAAAAGAAGAATGGATGTGCATTTGACCGCACATCCATTCTTTTTTACTTCTTATTGTTTATTTAGGTTTCGCAAGCTCTGCTCGAAAGGACTTCATTTGGAGTTAAAGGGGAGTTAAAGGGGAGTTATACTCGCTTCGCTCGTGAAGTTAAAATGACGATACGTTTTTCAATTGAACATTGAGGATTGACCTTTACCCTCTCACTTTAAAGGCGACTAAGGAACCATTCAACCAGTCTAATACTATCGTCCTTTTAACTCCCTTTTAACTCCCTTACCATTCCTTTTAACTCCTTTCTACTCTACTTGCGAAAGTTGAGCTATTATTTACATTTCTCGTTGGAACCATTGTGTGATCTGACGGAAGAGATGGTATCGGGTGTTTCCTCCGTAGATGCTATGGTTGCGATTGGTGTAGGTGAGTTGACGGAAGTCCTTGTCGGCCTGGACGAGGGCTTCGGTATATTCTGCCGTGTTGCGGAAATGCACATTGTCGTCGGCCAGTCCATGACAGATGAGCAGACTGCCCGAAAGTTGGCTGGCACGTGAAATGGCACTGACATCGTAACCCGTTGGGTTTTCCTTGGGAGTACGCATGAAGCGTTCTGTATATACACTGTCGTAATAGCGCCAGCAGGTTGGAGGCGCAACGGCTACACCAGCCCGGAAGACGGGACGTCCCTCACTCATGCTCATGAGCGTGCAGAAACCTCCGAATGACCATCCCCAGATGCCAATCCGATTCTTATCGACATAGGGTAGGGAGGAAAGGTAGATTGCGGTTTCAACCTGGTCTTCGGATTCCATTTGTCCCAGTCGCAGATAGGTCTGTTTCTCAAACTGGGCACCACGGCCACCCGTTCCACGTCCATCCACACAGACACTGATGAAACCCTGCTGACCCAGATATTGTTCGTAGAGACAACCGCCCATGTTACCCGCATACCAACTGTCGAGCACTTGCTGACTGCCCGGACCGCTGTACTGGAAGAGAATGACGGGATAGCGTTTGGAAGGGTTGAAGTCGGGTGGGAGTATGGTATAGCCATTGAGCTGCGTGCCCTGTGTGGTGGTGAAGTTGAAAAATTCCCTTCGTCCTAAGTTTTTGGTCTTTAGGACTTCATTCAGTTTCTGGTTGTCAATGAGTGTCTTCAATGTCTTCCCCGTCTGGTCACAGAGTGTGGTGACGGGTGGGGTATTGAGGTTGCTATAGACATTGATAAAGTATTTAAAGGTACGGCTAAAGGTGGCCTGGTTTGTCCCGGGCTGTTGGGAAAGCCGAGTGGTCTGGCCTTTGGCATCGGTCTTGCAAATTGTACGTCGTGTGGGACCTTCTTGGGTGGATGCATAATAGAAACTTTGGGTCTTGGTATCATAGCCATAGAAGTCCGTTACGGCAAATTCACCCTTGGTAACTTGTCTTTTCAGCGTGCCATTGAGGTCGTATTGGTAGATGTGGTTCCATCCGTCACGTTCGCTGCACAGGGCAAATCCTCCTTCGTAGAACTTCATCTGATTGTAGGCATTCTCTCCGATGTAGTTCTTTACTTCGTCACGTACAGCCAGACGACATTCGGTGGAACGGGGATTAGCCATGTAGATGTCCATGCAATCCTGATGGCGATTGAGGGTGACTACAGCAATCTTTGTGGGGTCGCTTGTCATGAATATGCGTGGAATGTAACCATCGGACTGCACGGGGACTTGCAGGGTGCGTGTCTGATGACTCTTGATGTCGTAGGACAAAACACTTACCTTGCTGTTCTGCTCGCCAGCCATGGGGTATTTGTATTCGTACACTCCGGGATAAGTCTGGTATTGCTTCTTCTCGGGGTTAAGTCCTTTGTACCATGGGAAAGAGAAGAGGGGCACCTCGGTTTCGTCATAACGAATCCAGCAGAGCATGGTGTTGTCGGCATTGAAGACAAGACTGCGGTCTGTTACGAACTCTTCTTCGTAAACCCAGTCGGGCTTGCCGTTGATAACCTTGTTGAACTCTCCGTCCTTGGTAATCTGGCTTTCGCTGTTGTTAAACAGAAGTTTCACAAGGAAGATGTTATTGTCGCGCACGAAGGCCACCATATAACCGTCGGGACTCCATATTGGACATTCCTGTGGCCCTCCTTCGCTCAGAGGGGTGAGGGTACGATTGACAATGTTGTAGATGTAATAGACGGCAGTCTGGGAACGACGGTAAATGCCACGAGTCTCGGTTTGTACGAGTATGTTCTTCTCATCGGGGCTCATGATGTAGCCATCGATACGACTGATTTTGGTTTTGCCACGTGTCTGTTCCACATCCAGAATAACGCTGTTCTGCTGACCTGTTCGGAACGAGTATGTAACAATCTGCTTGCCGTCAGAACTAAGTTGTGAGTAGCTTTCACCATCATTCATGGCATGAACACCACGCATACGCTGGGGCTGGTATAAACCACCGCAAATATCTTTCAGGTTTAGATTCTCCTGTGCAGCGTGAGTATTGAGTGCAAATAGGATGGTTATAATTAGGGAGATTACTTTCATGTCCGTTCGTATTGTATATGATGCTTATTTTACGCTTTTCTTTCCTTTGGAAACATAGATGCCCCGAGGATGGTTTTTGCCAACGGGTTTCCCGTCCAGCGTATATACTGGAGCCTCTATCTGTTCTCCTGGTGATATCTCAGAAATACCGACCGCTGCCGTACCTCCGATAAGGAAGTGTTCTTTGCTTCGGGCACCTGCTGTGGTCACCTTCAGGTAGGATTGTCCTACAGGTATGGTGGCATGGTCAACACGGAAGAATCCAAGACCGACACCTTCGCGATATTCCCACTGGTAGTAGCTCGCTGTAGTCGTGCTTTCCACTTCCACGGGAAGAATGCCGTCGCCTAAGAGCTTGTTGCTTGCATTCTTGCTCGCATTAACACTGGCCGGTTTCAGAACGACTTCGCTACCCGGAGCGGCTTTAATCAAGAAGCCAGTGGAAGGAGGAATTGTCGTATTTATCTTTGTTAGTTTCAGGGTATCGACTGTGGTATTGAAGCCTGTAACGTAATAAGCCGTTGCATTACTGGGTATTTGCAGGGTGTATTCGGTGTAGAGAGGCAACCATCCAGATTCGGGGACGGTGGCATGAATGGCATGAGTACGTGCAGGGTCGTAAGAAAGATGCGGAGGTTGGTTGTAGCCCACATTCTGGTTGGCAATACCCTCGGCATACTGACGGTTATCCATCAAGTGAGGCAGACGGTAGTTGCTCTCGAAACTGGTGGCAGTGACGATGAGAGCCTTGTTTGACTCATTCCACGTTACAATTTCCTCACGCCAGTCACCCAGCATGTCACCCAGAACACACGGATTGTATTTAGTATCGTTGTTCAGTTTACCAGGAGCGTAGTTTGAGCCGTTCACCTGTATGCGGTCAAAGTATTTTCCATTGGCATTCCAGTGACCGATGATGCTCTTGTCATAAAATTCATCATAGGGGTCTCCATCCCAGTAGATGCGGTTGTTGATGCCGGCTCCACTGCTTCCGATTGCCCATGAATTGACAATGGCGTTGCCCTTGCAGTCCATGAGGTCACCTGTGCATGAGGCCATCAGTTCGGCACCGTCGGTTGCAGAATCGAAGTTTGCTGCAAGACCACGTCCTGTATCTCCACTTGCGGTCTGGTGTACTAACAGATTTCCTGTGCGTGCATCTCGCAATTCAAATCCATAAGGTTTCTTCTCGTGAGGCATCATAATTTCCAAACCATCGTTGTCCCAGTCGAAATCACCAAGGTGGAGAGCATCGCCGTGTCCAAGTCCAGTACGATGAACGATGGTCTTGCCGTCGTTGTCAAGACAAGCTGCTCCATACACAATTTCATCGCAGCCGTCATCGTCAACATCACCGGCCAGACAGAAGTGAGCACCTTCTCCCCAGAGTCCCTTACCGCTGGTGCTGCTCCTGTGAAGCCAATAAAGTTTCAGTTCGCTGCCATCCCAGTTGTAGGCTCCCAGTGAAGCTCCGCTGTAATAGCCACGACACATGACAGCACTGGGCGTTTTGCCATCGAGGTAGGCAACACAGGCTACATAACGTTCGCTGCGGTTTTGTTTGCTATCGCCCCAGAAGTCGGTGCTTACGTCACCGTATTTGGTGTGATAGGACTTAGTGTCAAGCGCTGCACCCGTGAGTCCGTCGAAGACAGTCACATATTCTGGTCCGGCATCGGGTTTTCCGCGTCCGTTAAGCCATGACTTATGGGGATCGTCGTTACCCATGATGACGTAGTTTCCTTCACCATCCACCGTTCCGGGGGCAGTCTTGCAAATCAGTTCTCCATAGCCGTCTCCGTCGAAGTCCCATACCAGGAATGGGGTAGTGTGGGCACCACTGCAAAGGTTGGGACCAATGTTGATGCGCCACAGCTGTGTACCATCGAGTTTATAGCAGTCAAGGTAGGTGTCGCTGGTTACGCCATTGCTGGCGGCATCTCTTGAGTTCGAGGGGTCCCACTTCAGTACAATCTCGTATTCTCCATCACCGTCCATGTCACAGAAAGCAGCGTCATTGGGCGAGTAGGTGGCTCCCAGACCACGTGTGTCGGTAGGTGCAGAGGTGGGAATCTCCATGCTTTGGTTTGCCCATGTCTTTTTGCTGATTTCGGTTTCCAGCAGATTTTCTTCCAAATCATACACCTCCAAACGATAGTAGGCGGTTGTTCCTCCGCTGCTATCGAGGAAGTTCGTGCGATTGTATATGTAGTTGCCGTTGTTTATCTTTGTATTCTGGGTGGTTGCATTTGTGCCACGGAAGAGTTTGAACTTCACGTTGTTTTGGTCGGCTTCGCGGTAACGCCAGCTAACCAGATTGCCCTTTGAACCGCTGCTTCCAAGGTTAACTGCCATCAGTCCACGGTTCAGAGGTTTGGCTGTGGGTTTATCCGTGCGATAGGTTACCTTGAAGCGAACGCTGAATCGGAAAGCAACTTCTTCTTTCGAATCTTTGATGTTGAACGTAGCCACCTTGTCTTGGTAGGTGGATTCTACATGATACCCCTCTGCTGGCGTCAGTTCAAAACCTATGGGGTCGCCATACATCAGTTCTCCAAACTCACCCACTTCTCCGTCTTTCAGATTACTAATGACGTTGAAGAAGGATTTCGTCTCGCCAGATTTTGTAGTTAGGTTTGCTGCTGTAATATAATGACTTGCCGTATAGATGGGTTCGTCCACAACACCCTCAATCACTACGTTTCGGAAGGCGATGGCCTTGGGGTTTTCATTGTCAACGCCGTTGATGTTATATATATAAAGGAAGAGCAGGAAGTTCTCGCCCTGAACCAGATAGTCGGTCACGGTATATTCGTGATGGGAATATCCGTTGGGGTTACCCTCTTTGGCTTGGTTGCGCAGGGGAACCTGTGTTGTTGCGAGTGCACGCTCTGTTGTTGACGTGGTCTTGGTATAGACATCGAAGTTTCCACCGTCAGTTCCGCATTTTGCTGCATCAAACGATATCTTTGTCGGTTTAAACGTATGCCCGGCTTTTGTGGCAACGCCAAAGGCAATGTTATGACCAGCGGTTTTTCCCGACATGTGGGTCGTGACACGGAATAGAGTGAAGGGCGGGTCATATACGGGCACGTCATATCCCTCGGCAGCGTTGCCTGCTGTCATAGTTTCTATGGAGGCGATAGCAGAGCCCGACAGATAAGAAGTTGTAAGGATGCTCTCGGTGTCGCCCGTAATTGTTGATGCAGATAGATTGTCCTTGTCACTGAATTCCCATTTCACGGAAACCTTTTGTCCCATAGCCTGAATGCTTAACAGTAGGCTCGACAGGAGCAAAAGGTTTTTGATAATTACATGTTTCATCGTATTATTATGTTTAATTTGTTATATTCGGTTTACAAAGGTACAAAGGTAATAAAAAAATGGCAATTGATAATTGATTATTGACAATTATGTCGTATCTTTGCAGGGAAACGCATTATTGTTTTAAAAATATAATATAAAAAACATGGAAAAGAGTGCATTGCAGATTGCAAGAGCCGCCTATCAGCCCAAGTTGCCGAAGGCTCTGCAAGGACCTGTTAAGGCCAAAGAGGGTGCTGCCACCCAGAGTGTAGGTAACCAGGAAGAGATTAAGGCATTGTTCCCCAACACATACGGGATGCCGGTAGTTGAGTTCGTTCCTGCTGAGAGCGAAAACAAGGAGGCCATCAATGTCGGTATCATTCTCTCTGGTGGCCAGGCTCCTGGTGGTCACAACGTGATTAGTGGTCTGTACGATGGCGTGAAGTCGCTGAACAAGGATTCTAAGCTGTATGGTTTCCTGATGGGACCTGGAGGCTTGGTTGACCACAAGTATGTTGAGTTCACCGACGAGTTTATCGATGAGTATCGTAACACGGGTGGTTTCGATATTATTGGTTCTGGCCGTACAAAGCTGGAGAAGGAAGCTCAGTTTGAGAGCGGTATCGAGATTCTGCGTAAGCTGGGCATCAAGGCTTTGGTTATCATTGGTGGCGACGACTCCAATACCAACGCTTGTGTGTTGGCAGAGTACTATGCAGCCAAGAAGTATGGCGTGCAGGTGATTGGCTGCCCCAAGACCATTGACGGTGACCTGAAGAACGAGCAGATTGAGACCTCATTCGGTTTCGATACGGCTTGTAAGACCTACTCTGAACTGATTGGTAACATCCAGCGCGACTGCAACTCGGCTCGCAAGTACTGGCACTTCATCAAGGTGATGGGGCGCTCTGCCAGCCACATTGCTCTGGAGTGTGCCCTGCAGTGCCAGCCTAATATCTGCCTCGTCAGCGAGGAGGTAGATGCCAAGCAGATGTCACTGGACGATGTTGTTGAGTACATTGCAAAGGCTGTTGCCCAGCGTGCAGCTGATGGCAACAACTTCGGTACCGTTGTTGTGCCTGAGGGCTTGATAGAGTTCATTCCTGCCATCAAGAAACTGATTGCCCAGTTGAATGAGGTGCTGACTGACCCTGCAACGGGTGAGCCTCGTGAGTTCAAGAATGCCGATGAGCAGATTGCTTTCGTCTTGAATAGCATCACGGCTGAGAACAAGGCTGTCTTGGAGAGCCTGCCTGCCGACGTTAAGCGTCAGCTCTGTCTGGATCGTGACCCCCACGGAAACGTGCAGGTTAGCTTGATTGAGACCGAGAAGTTGCTGAGTGCCATGGTGGCCAAGAAACTGGCTGCTTGGAAAGCAGAAGGCAAATATAACGGCAAGTTCAGTGCCCAGCACCACTTCTTTGGTTACGAAGGACGTTGTGCAGCTCCTTCGAACTACGATGCCGACTACTGCTATAGCCTGGGTTACAATGCCAGTCGTCTGATTAGCAATGGCAAGACAGGTTACATGTCGGTTATCAAAAACACTACGGCTCCTGCCGCTGAGTGGATTGCCGGAGGTGTGCCCATTACGATGATGATGAACATCGAGCGTCGCAATGGTGCCAACAAGCCCGTTATCCGTAAGGCTCTTGTTGAGCTGGATGGTGCTCCCTTCAAGTTCTTTGCCGCTCATCGCGAAGAATGGGCTCGTCAGACACGTTACGTCTATCCCGGTCCCATTCAGTACTTTGGTCCTACCGAGGTTTGTGACCAGTGCACAAAGACCCTGGCTCTGGAGCAAGGAAAGTAATCTGTTGTTAAGAAGAATACTCAGTTGAGTAATACACGTAAGACACGAGCCAAGCGTAGCCGCCCGAAACGCAAGAAGTCGGGCGGCTCGCGTTTGCGCTCATGGTGGGGACTGTTGCTTGGAGGAGTTCTCATTGTAGTGGCTTATGTACTTATCTTCTACAATTTTTTTGTCACACCGCTTTCTTTCCGTTGGCGTGCATTATATGGCGAACCCGATTTTCCTACGGGCTATGATGTCATGGGCATTGATATCAGTCATCATCAGGCTCGTATCGACTGGGATAAACTCCGCAATGCCAAGATAGGCAATCATCCTATTCAGTTTGTTATCATCAAGGCGACGGAGGGTACAACCATCTTTGATGAGAATTTCAATGACAACTTCCATTGGGCTCGCGCAAACAACTTAGTAAGAGGTGCTTATCACTTTTACATTCCAGACGTTAATATCGAACGGCAAGCCGAATATTTCCTGCATCAGGTACATTTGCTTGAGGGCGACCTGCCTCCGATTCTCGATATAGAGAAACGGGGAAACAAGCCTTTGAAGGCGTTTCAAAGGGATGTACTTACCTGGTTGGAAATCGTGCAGAGCGTTTATGGAGTAGCCCCGATAATCTATACAGGAAAGAGTTTCAAGGAAGATTACTTGAATGCTCCGGTCTTTGATGAATATCCGTTATGGATAGCCCATTATTATGAAAAGGAAGTGAAATACAGTGGCGACTGGGTGTTGTGGCAATATACCGATTGTGGTAAGGTGGATGGCATACGAGGTTATGTCGATTTTGATATTTTCAATGGCGACATGCGTGCCTTGAAGAAACTGACCATACAACCAGATTTAGAAGAGCCGCTGGAGGAGTAACATAGTCCATCCGTCCTGGGTGGATTGCTTCTCTACGCAGAATCCCAGTTCCTTACCTTTTTCTATAAGCAGTGGGGCATCTGTGTCGTAGAATCCACTTAAAAGTATATGGCTGACAGGTCTTAGTGCTGCCGCAAAGCGCTCCATGTCGTTGAGTAGAATATTTCGGTTGATGTTGGCGATGAGCAAGTCATAATCGGCCGTTTGTGGCAATACGCTCGCATCCCCTTCTTTTACTTCAATGTTCCCTATTCCGTTTAGTGCTGCATTGATTTTGGTGTTCTCCACGCTCCATTCATCGATGTCGTAGGCAAATACCTCTTTGGCTCCCCGTTTCAGACAAAGGAAACCAAGCACTCCTGTTCCGCAACCGGCATCTATGATGCGTAATCCTTCTAACGGCATGGTGCAGAGTTGCCTCAGTATTTGTTGTGTTGTAGGGTGGGTACCCGTACCGAATGCCATGCGTGGGTTTATGGTAATATCGTAGAGGCATGAAGTTTCCGGGATGTGTTTCGTGTCATGTACGCATACCAGATTGTCTATACTAACGGGTTGGAATCCTTCTTCTTCCCACGTTTGGTTCCAGTCTTCATCGGGTGCCTCTTGGGAGTGGTAGGTGATGGAGTAGCCCGGTATGGGGAAGTTGCTTAGCAAGTCATCGGTGGCTTCTTGTGAAAACAGGGTCTGCTGTACATATCCTGTAATGCCTGTTTCCGTAGGGACAAAGGTTTCAAAGCCCGTGTCGGCCAGCAGTGAGGACAATACGTCGCACACATCTTCGTTGTAGGGCTGTATCTGGAATTGTATTTCGTAGTATTTCATAATCGACTGCGAAATTACAAAAAAAAATGTTATCAGAGGGATTTTCCCCTACGAAATGGGATTATTCCCCTTGTTTTGTGTCGGAAAGGTAGTACTTTTGCATCATAGAAAATGTATTTAATCGAATAAGTTATGAAAACAAGAACGATTTTATGGCTGATGTTGGCTCTGCTGCCAGCCATGTGCTTTGCACAGGACGACGACATGTATTTCGTGCCGAAGAAGAAATCTAAGACCGTAAAGAGTGTTCCTGAAGTGCCCGTTGTTGCCAATGAGGAGGAAACCTATACGGGTGTGTTGCGTGATGTGGATGAATACAACAGACGGACGGGCATCAATGTTCGAACCTCCGCCACATCCGCCGATCAGCAGGATGTAAGGGAGAGGGATACCGTATATGTGATTGTTGACGACCAACGCGACGAACTGGATGACTATGTTTATTCAGCTCGTCTGGCACGTTTCCATGGCTATGGTTATCCCTATTATACCTGGTACGACCCTTGGTATTACGATCCCTGGTATTACGACCGCTATTATTATTCTCCCTATTGGAGCTATCGTCCGTGGGGATGGTATGGTGGTTGGCATGGCTATCATGGATGGTATGGCCCCACCTATTATAGTTGGGGATGGGGTGGCTACTATGGTGGCTACTATGGAGGCTACCATCATCATGGAGGCTACCATCATAACGGTGGATGGAGAGGTCCGTCCCACCGTGGATATAACGGGCGTGGATATGCTATGACAGGTATGTCTGGTCGAGGTGGTACGGGAAGTGTTTCCCGAGGCACTACCACTCGTTCGGGACGTACTGGCAGCAGTGCTTTTGGCAGCAGTCGCGGTTCTGGATGGACAAATACCCGTAGTGGAATAAACACACGCAACAGTACAGCTGGAGTCAGCCGTAACGGAAACACGGTGGTTCGTGGCATTAATGGTAGTTCTTCTCGCTCTACGGTAACGAATACAAATAGTAGAAGCAATGGTTCGCGCACATCAAACTATTCGGGTGGAACTCGTGGCAGTGTGGGTTCCAGCAGTAGCAGTAGCCGAGGCAGTAGTGGCTTCTCTGGTGGCAGCCGTGGTGGTGGATTCTCTGGCGGTAGCCGAGGAGGCGGAAGTTTCTCTGGTGGCGGTGGTAGCCGTGGAGGTGGCTTCTCTGGTGGCGGTAGCCGAGGTGGAGGAAGAAGGTAAATACATTTACCATTTACCATTTAACCATTTACAATTGATAATTCACAATTCACAATTCACAATGCATAATTGATATATGGCTATGAAAAAGAATTTATTTATCATTTTATTATTTATCGTTTCCTCAGCACAGGCACAAGATACTTATCTCAACGACCGTGTGACGGCAACCGATGATGTGATAGGAACTGCCCGTTATGTGGGTATGGGAGGAGCCATGGGAGCACTTGGAGCCGACCTCTCGGTTATCAGCAGCAATCCTGCAGGAATAGGTCTGTATCGTAAAAGCGAGGTGGGAGTGACCTTCGGAGCTGTTGTCCCGAACAAGGCTAATGGTTGGAATACACAAGACAGTCGCACGTATGGCGAAAAACTGCCTCGTGCCAGTTTTGACCAGTTGGGGTTTGTATGGAACATGAACTTCGATGGCGATATGGTGAAGTATGTGAACTTTGCCATCAACTATCAGAAGAAGGCTAATTATAACATGGGGTTCTATGCTGACAATCAGGCTTTGAGGGGACTTTCCCAGCTTGATCAGGTGGCAGAGTTGGTGACCAACAATTTTGTTTCGGACTACAACTTGGCGGCTTTGGCCAAAACACCAGTGCTCAACGACAATACCATGGACACCTATTACCTCACTCCTGGAACGGATGGTGTTTACCGCAATGGTTACAACAGTGTGGAGAATGCTTACGACCGTCACCAGACGGGTTACCTGGCTTCTTACGATTTCAATGGTTCCTTCAATGTAAACGACCGTTTCTATACGGGTCTGACGATTGGTCTTGACAATGTGCACTACAATTCATGGAGCGAATACGGAGAGTGGGCCAGTGACGGAGGTCTGAACCATACGCTGTATAATGATCGTGAGATTCGTGGCTATGGCGTAAACGTGAAGGTGGGCTTTATTGGTCGTCCTATAGCAGACAATTCTTTGCGTATCGGTTTGACCGTGGAGACTCCCACATGGTATCGTCTGGAGAACGATACTCACTTCCACCTTGACAAGAGTGACAATGTGAGTAGTTTTCTTGAATATACCCTGCGCACCCCATGGCGTGCCCGTTTTAGCTTAGGCTCTACGGTTGACAAGATATTGGCCTGGGGCGTGGAGTACGAGTATGCCAATATGGCTAAGAATGCCATGGGTTATCCCGATTGGCCAGACGATGGTTACCACAATTCGTTCTCCAACGACAAGGACCACTATATGAACCGCATGACCGAGAACATTCTCCGCGGTCAGCATACCGTGAAGGCTGGTCTTGAGGTTAAGCCCGTGGATGCTGTGGCACTGAGGGTTGGTTACAACTATGTGAGCAAGCGTTTCCGCGATGGTGCCGCTTACGACCAGTACGAACTGGCTAATGGCGACGGTACGGGAAATAACTATTGCTATGCCATGGATTACCAGACGAGCACCGATTACATGACACTGGGTGCGACCAACATCTTCACCTTTGGTGTGGGTTTCAAGCACAAGCGATTCTATGCCGACTTGGCTTATAAGTATCGCATGCAGACGGCTAAGTTCTATGCCTTTGATACTGCATTTACAACGCCCGATGGCATCTTTGCTGCCGACAACCCAACGCTTTCGGGGGCTTCGATAGATCCTGTCGAAGTGGACCTGAACCGTCATCAGGTCATGTGCTCACTGGGATTTAAGTTTTAGAGGGAAGTTTAGAGGTTTAGAGGTTTAGAAGTTTAGAAGGTTAGAGGAGAGAAGAGAGAGGAGAGAAGAGAGAGGAGAGAGTAATCGGACGCCCATTAGGGTTAAGCTTGTAGAGCGAAGCGGGGCAAGAAATCGGACGGCCTTTGGCCTACGCTTGCGTAGCATCGCGGAGCAAGAAATGTATTAGACTTGCAAAATAGCTCGCGAAAAGCAAATGTATTCTCTCTCTTCTCTCCTCTCTCTTCTTTATTCTCACTATTCACTTTTAACTCTTAACTATTCACTCTTAACTCTTAACTATTCACTCTTAACTCTTAACTGAGGTCCCCTCCCTCCGGGAGGGTCGGGGTGGGCTATTTATTTGATATTAGGTTCTTCCAGTCCCAGACCCTTCTTCTTATCCACCACCTTCAGCAGCAGGCCGAGCAGCAGGGCAACGATGCCCAGGGAGGCCAGCATCACCAGTGGGGCGGTGTAGTTGAACTGCGTGGGGTCTGTAACACCAGGGTTGGTCTTGTCCAGCACCTTGCCGATGAGCAGGGGGAAGAGCCACAGACCGATGTTCTGAATCCAGAATATCAGGGCGTATGCCGAGCCAATGACCTTGGCATCCACCAACTTGGGAACGCTGGGCCACAACGATGCAGGAACAAGGGAGAACGAGGCTCCGAGCACCAGAATGGTGACATAGGCGATGATGATGCCGCCTACGGCAGAACCCTTGAACAGGGGCAGCACGAAGGCAAACGTCAGGTGACAGCCTATCAGCAGTAAACTACCCAGCACCAACATGGAGGCTGCCTTTCCCTTATGGTCAACATAGCTTCCCAAGATGGGGGTAATCAGCACAGCCAGCAAGGGGAATACGGCAAAGATGCTCTCGGCTGACTGGCGCATGAAGCCCATGTAGCAGTAGGCGACAAGAGACAGAATGCTCAATGTCAGGAGTCCGTATTGCATGGCCTTCTTCTTTTGGAAGTTGCTGGCAAATCCTGTTGCGGCTACGATGAGCATGATTACGTACTGGACGATGGTGACCGAACTGCTTGCCCAGAAGGAGTCTGCTGCGGGTTCTGTCAGCGTGAGGTTACACTGTAGCATGTTCACGGCATACTTCTGGAAGGGGAAAATGGCGCTGTAGTACAATACACAGAGCAGAGCCACCAACCAGAATCCCGAGTCGCTGAGGATGGTACCCAGGTCGCTAATCTTGAATTCATCGTCCGACTCCTCTGCTTCTCCCGTCTGACTGTCCAGTTTCTTGTCCATGAAGAAATAGACGATGCACATCATCAGGGCAATGCACAGCAGCACAACACCGAAGGCTACCGAGCGGCTGACATCCACCTGACCGCCCAGTTTGGCGAAGAAGGGGGAGAATATCATACAGGTAGCCACGCCCAGACGAGCCAAGGCCATTTCACTGCCCATGGCAAGAGCCATCTCACGGCCTTTGAACCATTTTACGATACCACGGCTCACGGTGATACCTGCCATCTCCACACCGCAACCGAATACCATGAATCCTGCAGCAGCCACCTTGGCTGATGAGGGCATGCCCTGATAGAAGGGACTCACTCCGAGTTCATCGAAGAGGGGTATGTAGTTAAGGTGGTTGGTAAACCAAACATCCAGACTGCTGCCCATGAAGGCATCGCTTATGGCATACCACTTGACAAGGGCACCGATGAGCATCACCGTTGCCGAAAGCAGGGCAGTGAAGCGGACTCCCATCTTGTCCAGGATGATGCCGGCGAAGATGAGGAAGAAGACGAATACGTTCAGGAACACCTCAGAGCCTTGCATGGTACCGAAGGCGGTAGAGTCCCAACCTCTGGTTTCTTGCATCAGGTCCTTGATGGGGGAGAGGATGTCCATGAAGATGTAGCTGCAGAACATGGCCAGTGCCAAGAGCAGCAGGGCAGTCCACCGCATGGCGGCACTGTCACGTAGGGTTTTGATTTGTGTCATGATTTTTGCTTGTATGATTTGTTTTTACTTGTTTTCATGACAAAGATAGTGCAAACCGAGCGAAAACACAAATTTATTTGATGTTTTCCGAGATGCAGCCTATCTTCGACCGCAGGTCAAAGGTACGATTAAGCGAGAGAAAACGCAAATGAATTTGCAGTTTTCCGAGCGTGAGTACCTAAAAACGTAGTTTAAAGATAGTGCCGCTCGGCCCAAGGGGGACGCTTGCGTAGAGAAACGGAGCAAGAAACCGAGCGAAAACACAAATTTGATTCATTTTACCAAAAACATTAAAACAATGTGTAAAAGAACGAAAAGTTAATGAATATTTACTACCTTTGTACCCGATAATAAACAATAATTGATATATGATGACAAAATCCTATATTATGCAGAATAATATCACAAAGCATATATGGACTGATTATAGAGCGGAAGTGGGATTCGGTTTGGCTGTGTCTGCGGTGATGGTGCTCAGTTATTGGGTAACGGGCGGATTTATACCGGGTGAACTGACCGAACGCTGGCTATGGCCGCTACTGAACGCCTGCATGGCAGTGCTATGCTTTTTCGGCGCATGGCTGTGTTTCAAGCACAACGACGGCAATCGAATACGTATTGCATGGGCGGTGGCGTTGTTGCTGTGGGGAATGTTGGAGACGATGCTGGTGACAGGTGTCGTCTTATATGACATACCTATCGTCAAACCGGGTACGGAGGCACTGACAGGCCTCGCGATGATAGTGGGCGGTTTTTTCGGATGGATGCTGTTCATCTATCCGTTTGAGGCATTGCAGCCAGGTTATCTCGTGTGGTGGCGAAGTATGCTGCAACTGCTGCCGTTGCCCGTTATGGCGATACTCGATTATGTATTGCCTATCGACCTGAGAGCAGTTATAGCACTCTATCCGCTGTGGCTTTTGGGCGTACTGATTGCACAGATTCGTAAATACCGCCAATGGTGTGAGGATAACTTCTCCACGATGGACAACATTGACGCGCAGTGGATTGTGCGGTATATTGTGATGCTGATTATAGCAGGTGGGTCATACTTTTGGATGTGTGTCTCGCACGACCCCTCACGCGTGTTCACGCAAGACCTCTATCTATTATTTATGATAGCATACACGACCGAGCGTGTGCTCTATCGACCTGACCCGTGGAAGCAGCTACGCAGTACCGTTTTGGATGATAGGGAAGAGGTTAATCCGATTAATGCGACCTATCGTGCCACTCTGGAAGCCTGGCTCGACAAGGAGAAACCGTACCTTAATTCCGATTTCCAATTGGCAGACTTGCGTCAAGTCTTGCCGCTCAACCGCACCTATCTCAGCCAACTCATCAACACCGAGTACGGCTGTTCGTTCTATCAGTTTGTCAATCGTCGCCGTATCGACGAAGCCAAACGGATGAAGATAGAACACCCGGAGCGAACAACGCAAGATATTTCCCAACGTTGCGGTTTCTCATCTCCCCGTGCCTTTTATCGCACATTCTCCCGCGAGACTGGTATGACGCCAAAGGAGTGGTTCAATCAAAGGGACAATTTATAAAAAAACAGCCTTCTTTTAGTGACAATTTGTAAAAATCAGCACGTGCAGTATTGTGTACGTGCTGTTCTTTTTTCAATTTTGCGGAAACGTTTTTCGGTCTGACGATAAACAAAACAACCTATTTATTAACCATAAATCTAATACAAATGAAAAAATTTTATTTCATTATCGCTCTCATGCTGATGGCAGCTACGGGCGTATGGGCACAGACAGATGTGTCAACCTTTGCACAACTGCAAAGTGCACTGAATGCAGGTAACGATGTAAGGCTGACAAGCAACATCAGTTTAACTTCGGCAATTACCATTAGTGGTGGAAAGAAGATAACCATCTATGGCAATGGTAAGACGCTGAGTGGTCCTTCTACTCGTGCCTTTAGTATTTCTTCTGGCAATACACTTGCCATCAAAAACGCTACGATCAACAACTTTGATCTGAACGCCGGTGGTGGAGCCATCCGTAATTATGGAACATTGGTGCTTGACGGCTGTACCGTAAGCAACAACCATACCGACGGCAGCAATCAAGGTGGTGGTGCCATAGAGAATCAAGGCTCTTTATACGCCAACAACACGACGTTCAGCAGCAACTATTCCAGCGAGATTGGTGGTGCCATCAATAATTACATGGGTAGTATCTACTTGAATGAATGTACGTTCACCAATAACTACACGACCTCTTCGAACGCAAAGTTTGGCGGTGCGATAGGAAACAACTCGACGGGAACCCTCGTCCTTGTGAACTGTACATTCTCTGGGAACAAATACGGAGGAAGCAATGGCTCGGCAAGTGATTTGGGTATATATCGTGAGACCTCAAACTATACCATAGCTGGCTGCACGGGAATTGCCATCACCGGAGCAACCATGACCACTTATCCAGAAGGAAGCGTAAGCTTGGACTTCTCTGATTTGAACAATATTAAGTTTACACCCAGCACTACTGCTGTTTCGTATGACATCACAATGTCGGAAGAGAGTACAGCTCACGGCACGGTGGCAATTACCGTCGGCGGTACGGCCGCTACAAAGGCTAGAAAGGACGCTGTGGTTACCGTCAGCGTAACCCCCAATAGTGGCTATTCGACAAAGGACGTGACTGTCCGTGCCTACACCTCGTGGGGTGGTGCCAATGTACGTAGATTCCGTGCTCCTGTCTTGCAGGACGAGATTGATGTGACTGCCGGTCAGACAGCCGGCACATGGACGTTCACCATGCCAGGTGCTAACGTATGGGTGGTGGTAACCTACGCCAAGGACCTGCAGGACTCATGGATTCTGCCCATTGCCAACCAATACTATACGGGTTCTGTCATTGAGCCTGCCGTCACCGTAATGGACGGTAATGTCACACTGACCCAGGGTTCCGACTACACCGTGGCCTACGAGAACAACGTGGAAGTAGGTACGGCCAACGTGACCATCACCGCTGTCAACGGTTCTTACTACAGTGGCACAGCCAACGCGACGTTCGTCATAGAAAGAGCAGAAAATAAACTTCTGAAAGAACTCTACGAAGCCCTTGGTGACGATGTTTGGACGGGTTACGGCGAGCTGACTGGTGTCATCAGCTACAGCCGTGGCGATGACCCGGAGGAGTTCCGCGCAACCTTCATGGGCGGTACATATACAATAGATTTGCCGTTTACTGATTTTACAACGGTAACGAAAGCCGACAACGGCGACGATTCGTTTACCTATACGCTTGTGGTGAACCTCCCAGCACAGACGGGCATGTCGCAAGAGACACTGCATGTCACCACGAAGAACGGAGAAATTACTGGAATGGAGAGCGAGAACGCAGGCCTTGACATGAGCAAGGAGAATAGTGGCATTGACAGCTGGGCTGCATTGCAGGCCGCAATGAGTAACGGTGGTGTTATCAAACTGACACAGGACATCACGGCAGCAAGTACTGACGCAGCTCTGATAGTTCCTGCCGGCAAGACCGTTGTCCTCGAACTGAACGGACAGACCATCAATCGTGCACTAACCAGTGTTGCGGCCGACGGTAGTGTCATCATCAACAACGGTATATTGGCCATCACAGACACGGAGGGTGGTAAGATTATCGGTGGTAACACCACTGGCAACGGCGGCGGTATCCTTAACAATGGTACGCTTACGCTCTATGGTGGCGAGATTACCGACAACAAGGCAGCTGGACTGGGTGGTGGTGTCTATAACACCGTTACGAATACTGCTACTACCGGTTTCTGGATGACAGGTGGCTTGATTGACAATAACATGGCAAGCAGCTATGCAGCCATTGGCGGCGATGTTACCTTCAACAATTTGGTAGTCGTGCAAGTGAATGCCGACGGCACAACGCTCAGCGCAAAGACAGCAAAGGCAAACATGGCTGAATACAGCTACATCAAGCCTGTAATGCCTGACCCTGCAAAGTACGCAATCTTGACTGAGCTGTACGAGGCCCTTGGCAACGATGTATGGACGGGCTATGGTACACTGACGGGTGTCATCAGCTACAGCCGTGGTGACGAGCCTAACGAGTTCCGCGCAACCTTTATGGGAGGCACCTATATCATTGATGTACCGTTTGGTGACGTTACATCTGCCGATAAAGTCGATAATGGCGACGCTTCATTTACATACACGCTGACGCTTGCGCTACCAGCACAGACAGGTATGTCTTCTGAAACCGTGCATGTCACTGTGAAGAATGGTGAAATCACGGAGATGGAGAGTGAGAATGCTGGTATTGAGATGAATAAAGAAGAAGGTCCGGTTTCGGGTTGGGCAGCCTTGCAGAATGCGATGAGCAACGGTGGTGTAATCAAACTGGCAGACGATGTTGTAGCAGAGAGCACCGATGCAGCCTTGACCGTTCCTGCTGGCAAGACCGTTATACTCGAACTGAGTGGACACACAATCAACCGTAACCTCACAGGGGCAGTTGCCGACGGTAGCGTTATTATCAACAACGGCATACTGGCCATTACAGACACAGAGGGTGGTAAGATTATCGGTGGTAACACCACTGGCAACGGCGGCGGTATCCTTAACAATGGTACGCTTACGCTCTATGGTGGCGAGATTACAGGCAACAAGGCAGCAGGACAGGGTGGTGGCGTCTATAACACCGTTACGAATACTGCTACTACCGGTTTCTGGATGACAGGTGCTCTGATTGATAATAACACGGCTGAAAGCTATCCTGCCATCGGTGGTGATGTCACCTTCAACAATCTTGCAGTCGTACAGATTGACGCTGAAGGAACAACTGTCAGTGCAAAGACAGCAAAGGCAAACATGGCAAACTACAGCTATATTAAGCCTGTAATGCCCGATCCCGAGAAGTTTGCTATCCTGTCAGAACTCTACGAAGCCCTTGGCGATGACGTATGGACGGGTTACGGCACACTGACGGGTGTCATCAGCTACAGCCGTGGTGACGAGCCTAACGAGTTCCGTGCAACCTTCATGGGCGGAACCTATACCATTGACGTGCCGTTTGGCGATGTTGTGTCGGCAGGAAAGGTTGATAACGGCGATGGCTCCTATACTTACAATCTTGTTGTCACACTTCCTGCACTGACGGGTATGCCTTATGAGACGCTGCATGTCACTGTGAAGAATGGCGAAATCACGGAGATGGAGAGTGAGAACGCTGGCATTGAGCTGAATAAAGAAGAAGGTCCGGTTTCGGGTTGGGCAGCCTTGCAGAATGCGATGAATAACGGTGGTGTAATCAAACTGGCAGACAATGTCATTGCAGAGAGCACCGACGCAGCCTTGACCGTACCTGCCGGCAAGACCGTTGTCCTTGAACTGAACGGATATGCAATCAACCGTAACCTCACAGAGGCAGTTGCCGACGGTAGCGTTATTATCAACAATGGTACCTTGGCCATCACAGGAGAAGGTGTAATCACCGGTGGTAACACGACAGGCAATGGCGGTGGTATCGTTAATAACGGTGCATTCACGCTGTACGGTGGTGAGATTACAGGCAACAAGGCAGCAGGACAAGGTGGTGGTGTATATAACAGCGTAATCAATACCGAGACAGAAGGCTTCTGGATGACTGGTGGATTGATTGACAATAACACGGCTGAAAACTATCCTGCCATCGGTGGTGAAGTCACCTTCAACAATCTGGCTCTCGTGCAAATCAACGCTGACGGCACTAAGGTTAGCGTACCAAAAGCTATTGCCGGTATGGCTGACTACAGCTACGTGAAGCCCGTCATGCCCGACCCAGAGAGTTACTACATCGTTACTGCTCCGACTCCAAGGACCGGACTGTATTACATAGGCACCGCGCAGGAACTGGTAGAGGCTGGTAGCACTACGTTTGGCGAGATGGAGTATTCGATTGATGGTGAGAACTACGCTACAACCCTTCCTATGGGTACAGAAGCTGGCATCTATACCGTGTACTACCGCGTAATGGGCGATGCAACCCATAATGACTATACACCGCAGACCGTGACAGTGAAGATAGCATTGGCCTCGCTGACCATTCCTGCCGGAGCATACGCCAGCTACTATAGTGGCAAGGGCTTGAACTTTGCTGCTGGTACTGCCGACGGCATTGTGCTGAGTACCGTCGTTGCTGTGGATGCCAATGAGGGTATCGTGATACTCGCCGACGGACTGGAGTCAGCCGCTGCCAACACGCCGCTGATTATCTACAACGGTACGGACGAGGACCAGCAGTTACTGTTAGACCTCAACGAACAGGCCGCTGTAGTCTCCTATGATACGGAGCACTTCTTCGGAACTCTGGAGCCCAAGACCTTCACGGCAGCAGACATGGCTGAGGCTGACCACTACGTGCTCGATGGCGAGAACTTCACATGGGTGAAGGACGCCGGCACACTGGCCGCCAACCGCTGTTGGTTGAAGATTATTCCCAGTTCTCCCAACCATGTACGTTCTATGAATATCATCTTCGAGGCCGATGCAACTGGTATCAGCACCGTTCACGTCAACACGGTTACTAACGATGCCACTATTTATGACCTTGCCGGTCGCAAGTTGACAAGGAAGCCCACAAGCGGCTACTACATCCAAGGTGGTAAGAAGTACGTTATAAAGTGAAGAAGCACGAATAACTTCGTACATTAGCAAATGAAGAAAGCGCCTGCAGAAAACAAACTGCAGGCGCTTTTCCCATATCCAGATGCTATCAATGTTGCATTATAAATATAAATGTTCCTACCCTTGCGCATAGGCAAGGGTAGGGCGGTGCAATAGTATTGCGAGGCATGGTACTATAGTAATCCTCGGCAAGGGGCATAGTATGGCTTCCCCCATGGGACGATAGCCACAGACAGAGGGAGTAGCATCGTTAGCCCGTATGGGACGATGATACTTATCCGATACGGACGATGATGTGTGTCCGATACGGACAACGAGCATTGTCTGAGGGAGTAAAGGCCACCGTCCGATACGGACAACGGACATTGTTCCGTGGCGCAAAGGCTACTGCCCGCACGGGCAACGTCTCGTGTCTGCCCGAGTGTGAGTTATTGTAGTTGAAGTTAGTGGGCAACGCCTCCGAGCGTTGCAAGACAGAGGATTAACTTCCGTTTCCTGCAAGCAACGCTCGGAGGCGTTGCCCACTAATTCGTAACCCTTGGTTCAGGCAATCAAAACATGATGGTTGCAGCAATCAAAGACAATTGATTGCCCCAATCAAAGGATGATGGTTGTAGCAATCAACGAATGTTGGTTGCTATAATCTTTTATATTACTTGTATTTTACGTCCTTTAGGGATATTTCACACTTCGGATAGATGGGAATCCAGTAAAATTCGTTATCTTTGCCAACCCAAAGACGGAAAAAGGAGTTGAAAGCAAGGTTACTGACTACGCTGATGATTGCAAGCATGCTATGTGTGCTTGCCTATTCTGTTGTCCCTAACGGAACCAGAATGAGGGGAGGAACTCCGAAGCGTGATACCTTGCTGACTGACTCCATGACAGACTCGCTGGCAGATAGCATACACCGGTCGGTAGTCGATACCATACTCCAATCATTGGCTGACAGCCTATCGGAAAAGGGCAAGCAGTTGACCGTGGACAGTGTGCTGAACTCTTATACCTCCGACAGCATTCTCTCCATGTTGGCCTCGAACCGTGTATTAGAGGTGCAGCCCGACTCTTCGAAGATGGATACCGTGCGCCGTGACACAACACCGCAAAGCAAGAGCGCATTGGATCAGCCTGTTCAGTACACGGCAAAGGACTCCATCACTTTTGATTACGCCAACTCGCGGGCTAACCTGTACGGAGAGGGTAAGGTGAACTACCAGAACCTTGAATTACAGGCCGACCACATTACGATGAGCCTGGATTCGAGCATCGTGCATGCCATGGGACGTGAGGATAGCACGGGAGTAGTGCAGGGACCGCCAGTATTCAAGCAAGGCAGCGATGAGTATGAGCCCGACATGATAAGCTATAACTTCAAGACACAGAAGGCTTTCATCCAGAATGTCTATACCGAACAGGGTGAGGGGTTCCTTATCAGTGAGGACTCCAAACGCGACTCGGCAGGTGTGATGTATCTGAAGGGCGGAAAATACACGACCTGCGATGCCAAGCATCCCCACTTCTACCTGAGACTTACTCGTGCCAAGGTGCGTCCCGGACAAGACGTGGTCTTTGGACCCGCTTATCTGGTGGTGGAGGATGTGCCCCTGCCGTTGGCCATCCCATACGGATTCTTCCCGTTCAGCAGTAAGTATTCGAGTGGTTTCATCATGCCCACATACGGCGATGAGACACGAAGGGGATTCTACCTTCGCGACGGTGGTTACTACTTTGCCATTAACGACAAGATTGACCTGAAGGTGCTGGGTGAGATATACACAAAGGGCTCGTGGGGATTGTCGGCGGCCAGTAACTACAAAAAACGATACAAGTTTGGTGGCAACTTCTACTTCAGCTACCAGAACACGAAGGAGGGTGAGAAGAACATGCCCGACTATTCGGTTTCGAAATCCTTTAAAATCACATGGAGTCACCGTCAGGACTCAAAGGCCAATCCCACACAGACATTCTCGGCCAGTGTGAACTTTGCCACATCGAGTTACGAACGCAACAACCTGACATCGATGTACAACCCGGAAAGTTACACACAGAGTACCCGAACGAGTTCCGTGTCCTATTCGAAGACATTCTCCAGCATTGGACTTACCCTGTCGGGAACCTTCAACCTGAGTCAGAACATGCGAGACTCCAGTATCGCCGTAACCTTGCCTTCGCTGAACATCAGCCTGAGCCGTTTCTATCCCTTCAAACGGAAGAAGGCTGTCGGAAAGGAACGATGGTACGAGAAGATTGCCGTGAGCTATACCGGTACTTTGTCCAACTCAATATCGACGAAGGAGAACCTGTTGTTCAAATCGAACCTTATCAAGGACTGGAAGAACGGAATGCGCCATCAGGTGCCCATCTCCGCATCTTTCGCCCTGTTCAACTACATCAACATAACCCCTTCGTTCAACTTCACCGACCGCATGTATTCCCACAAGATCAAGCAGTCGTGGGATACCGAGAACAATAGTGTAAGACGCGACACCATCTATGGGTTCAACAATGTCTATAACTATAACCTGTCCGTATCTGCCAATACCAAGCTGTATGGTTTCTGGACTCCACTACCTTGGTTCGGAGGAAAGAAGATACAAGCTATCCGCCACGTATTCACCCCCACGGTTTCATTCTCATACGCCCCCGACTTCGGTCAGCCGCGTTTTGGGTACTGGGACTCTTACGTAAAGACAGATGCCAATGGAAACGTATCTACCGTAACCTATTCGCCGTACTCAAGCATGTTGTACGGTACCGTTTCGCAAGGTAAGACAGGAAGCGTTACGATGGATGTCTCGAACAATATAGAGATGAAGGTACGCAGCGACCGCGACTCAACAGGTTACCGAAAGATAAGTCTTATTGATGAACTCGGTGCCAGTCTGTCGTACAACATGGCTGCCAAGACGAAGCCTTGGAGTGACCTTTCGATGCGTGTGAGACTGAAGCTGACAAAGAGCTATACCTTCTCCATGAATGCGGTGTTTGCAACCTACGCCTACGATGTGAACGAGAACGGGAATGTCTATGTGAGTGACCACACAGAATGGTCGCAGGGACGTTTCGGACGTTTTCAGGGTATGTCGCAAAACCTGTCATATACGCTGAACAACGATACCTTCAAGAAACTCTTCGGCAAGGGAAAAGACATTAAGAAGGAAGACGACAAAGACGATGAAGAAGAGGATGAAGACGAGACTGACCCAGAAGCTCAGAACGTAGATCCTGACCGTGCAAAGGCACGTAACTCGGCAAAAGACAACGGCAAGAAGGGACTCGACGAGGATGGATATGTGAAGTTCTCGATGCCTTGGAGCTTTACGGTCAGTTATGGTATCTCGATGCGCGAGAATACGAGTGGAAAATTCCACATGAGCCGAATGCGCTATGGCTATAAACTCACCCACACCCTGAACTTCTCGGGAAACATACGTATCTCACAGGGATGGAACATCAACTTCTCTTCAGGTTACGACTTCAACTACAAACAATTGTCCATGACAACGGCCTCCGTCAGTCGTGACCTGCACTGCTTCAATATGGGATGTTCCATGGTTATCGCTCCATATCGTTCCTACAACTTTACCTTTGCCTGTAACGCAGGTTCACTGGCCGACGTTCTACGCTGGAAGAAACAATCGAGCTACTCCAGTAACATAGAGTGGTATTGATGTGTTTGCAGGGGGTATAGAGTAACGAGGCTCACTACATTCGCGAAGTTAAAAAAGCAGCAACTGTCGCGATTCGTCTTTCTTTACGGATTTGACTGGGCGTTCCTCGTCGCGGGGAACATCAATGAAGATATCCAGTTGTACGGCTATGTCCTGACGAAGGGCATACTGCCCACGATGTAAGTGGAGGAAAGGGGAGTGACGCTGACGAGACTGGTAATAGAGATAGAAACGGACTTGGTTGTAAAGTTGCCCGTAAACGACATCGGAGGCAAAGATTCCACTATGCAGATTATAGAGTTGCCGAGCCAGACGACGGACATTCATGCCGTCGCGACCACTCCGCATCAGCATATCCATGATATCGTTATGATAGGCATTCTTCATCGGATGATTTCTAAAACCAAGGCAAAGATAGTCTAAAATCAGTTAAAAGACAAACAATAGGATGGTAATTCCACAGAATGTTTGTATATTTGTTGTGCAAAACACGAAAAAACATTTATCATGAAGAAAAAAAGCATCATGTCCCTACTTGTTGCCATGTTGTTGCTGGCTTCGTGCAACAAGGAGGATTTCCACCATAGTGTGGCCGTGACATATCCATCGACCAGTCAGATGGCTTTTGTCTATGCCGATCAATTGGAGGACAGCATTGAATTTCAGACAACAGACCAGTTCACATTGAGCTCAAACGAGTCGTGGATTATCATTCCTGCGGAGAGTCAGACAAAGGAAATAAACTATGCCGACCGTAATGTCTGGATATTGAACCTGCCCATACAATTCCAAGCCAATACCACAGGAAAACCTCGCACGGGGTCTGTTTCGCTTCATACCTATGGGGGCAATGACTGGGACCAGACTGTATCTGCCTATTACTACCAGGTGCCTTGGCCGAACATTACGTGTCCGGCTCCGGCTTACAGTTATCAAGAGCGCATTGCCGTTTCTGCTGTTTTTGAAGCAACAGAACCTGATGTCCTGCAAGAACCCGATACGCTGATGTTTACGGCATACGGAGACTGGACTCTTACCGATGGGACTTTTGTGCATCCTGCCGTAAATATGGGAACAAAAGGTGAGCAGAAGGTGGTGCTGAACATTGACCCGAACATGGGGACTGAAGAAAGGACGGATGTCATAAAACTGACGAGTAACGGCGTAACGACAGAGATAACGTATAAGCAGGAAATTAAGAAAGAAGAGGAGGAAGAATGAAAAAAATAACTTCTTTTCTGGCAACTGTGATTGTCAGTGGACTGACCTCTGCTGCTGTGCCTGACTCTGTATATCTGCGTCCACAAGAACTGCCTCATGGAGGTGGTTTGATGCTCCAATGGAGCAGTGACGGTGAACGATGGAGCAATGTGGCAGAGAATCGCATACTTGGTAGTGATTATGGTACATGGGGACGCGAAAAAAAGTTATACGCTCCAAGTATTGCCCGTGGAGCCAAGGGTGAATATGCTCTTGTTTTCCAGGTGAGTGACAAAGTCAATCAGTTTGGTGTGTCACGGACAAGCGACTTTGTTCATTGGCGACCACAAGACTATCCCTACATGAATGGGGTGGGAGAGTGCCTTTCACCAGTAGTCACTGCCTTGAATGACGGTTTCATCATCACTTTCCATAACCGGAAGGGGAACTACTATTCGACATACACTACAGACCTTGCGCATTTCTCACAACCCAAGTTGGTAACGGAACATGAGGACGTAACCTCACACGTGCGCGTACCCTATAATATGGTAGAGGCTATCCGATATCAGCAGGAAGCCATGGTAAGGAAAAGCAACCGCGAAGCTGAAATGGCACGCGATAACGAGGAACGTTTCCGTGACGTAAAGGACTTACGGGCAGAGGTAGTTGTGGATGCCAATCAGTCGAAGACCATCAGTGAGAAACTAATGGGTGTCTTCTTTGAAGACATCAATTACAGTGCAGATGGGGGATTGTGGGCACAGCTTATTCAGAACGGTGATTTCGAATACGACCCACACGACCGCATGGGCGACCAGAACTGGAATCAGACGACAGGTTGGAAAGTACAAGGAAAGCTGCATCTGATAACCGATGTGCAAGGTGTCAGCAACAACAATTGCCATGCTATTGCCCTTGATGTTGACGCCAAGGGGTTGGGAGCATCCATTCAGAATGTTGGTTTTGACGGCATCGTTGTTAAGGCAGGAGAAAAATACGACCTATCTCTCTATTTGAAGGGAGGGAAGGTGCTTGTGTCCTTAAAGGATGGTGAGAAAACATTGGCTTCCACGACATTGACTGGCGGAAAAAAAGAATGGAAAAAGGTTAAGGCTGTTTTGCGCCCACAAACGTCGGCACAACATGCCGTATTGGATATTCGTCCGTTAAAAGTGGGTGTAACGGCAATAGATATGATTTCGCTTATGCCCCAAGACACATACAAGGGACATGGTTTGCGACGGGATTTAGCTGAGTGCCTGGCTGCACTGAAACCAACATTCATGCGATTCCCGGGCGGTTGTGTCACCCATGGTGATGGCATAGGAAATATATATCACTGGAAAGAGACCGTAGGTCCACGTGAGGACAGAAAACCGCTGCGCAACATCTGGGGGTACCACCAAAGCCGACAATTGGGCTTCTATGAATTCTTCCAGATGTGCGAAGATATGGGTATGGAACCCCTGCCCGTGTTATCGGCTGGAGTTCCCTGTCAGAATTCAAGTGACGGTGGGGCTGGTCAGCAAGGGGGAATACCCTTAAACGAGATGCCTGACTATATCCAGGAAATACTGGACTTGATAGAGTGGGCCAATGGTGATGCTTCCACAGAATGGGGACGCAAACGTATTGAACAAGGTCATAAGGCTCCTTTCGGCCTGAAATACATTGGCATTGGTAATGAGGACCTCATAAGCCCGACCTTCGAGGAACGATATTTGATGATATGCAAGGCTATCAAGGAAAAATATCCCAACATCCGCATCTGCGGTACTGCCGGTCCGTTCTATTACGGGAGTGATTACGAAGAGGGATGGCGCATTGCAACAGAGAATAAGGACTGTATCGACTTGGTGGATGAACATTATTATGTGAGTCCGGGATGGTACATCTACAATCAGGATTATTATGACCAGTATGACCGTACTGCCCCAAAGGTATATCTGGGGGAGTGGGCGGCTCATGTCCCAGGAAGGAAGAGTACCGTGGAAACAGCCTTGAGCGAGGCTTTGCATTTTTGCTCGCTGGAACGCAATGGTGACATTGTGGAGATGAGCAGTTATGCTCCGCTGTTGGCCAAAGACGGACATACACAATGGAATCCCGACATGGTATATTTCTCAAATACGGAAGTGAAACCCACAGTAGGATATTTTGCACAAAAGATGTGTGGAAACAGCCAGGGAAACAAATACTTGTCATCTACGATTAACGTTAATTCCAACAAGCCTGGTGTAAGGGAACGTTTGGCTGTCAGTACGGTACAGGACACACATTATGGAGTGACCTATCTGAAACTGGTGAATATTCTGAACCACCCTGTTTCGGCACACCTTCAACTAAAAGGATTGCTTGATGGAGAAAAGGCATGCAAGATGACGATACTCACCGGTAATTATGATAGCACCACCGCACGTCCTCAAGAGAAGAGCATTACCTTGTCGGCGGATTGCGTGTACGAAATGCCACCTTATTCGTTTACATTGATAGAGTTATGAAGAAGCTGTTGTTGGTTCTTGCCCTATGTGGTCTGACGGCTGTGATAACGATTTCCAGCATCTTCATAACCAATTGCACTAAAGGTTGCGAAGAAGATACTTATATTCTGATATATGAGGGACTTACCAAGTCGGACGTAAAGGAAGATTTAGATAAGTCTGGAGTAAGAACGTGGGGCTTTTCTTTGTTGAGCAATCTACTGAACTACCAACCTCGTTCGGGACGTTATGCTGTAAAGAGGGGAGACAACATCCTAACTCTGTTTCGCCGTTTACGCAACGGACAACAGGAACCCATAAATCTGACCATACCCTCGGTTCGCACACTTGACAGACTGGCTGCTTATTTGGGAGAACGTCTGATGCTGGATTCGATAATGTTCAACAACGCTTTTCGTGATTCTGCATTCTGCCAAAGGTATGACTATACCTGTGAAACCCTGCCTGCCTTGTTCGTTCCCAACACATATCAGGTGTATTGGAACATCTCCCTGGACGACTTCATGGCTCGCATGAAGCGAGAGAACAAGACTTTCTGGACAGACGAACGGAATCGTAAGGCACAAGCCATGGGATTCACCCATGAAGAGGTGGCGACCTTGGCAAGCATCGTAGATGAGGAGACTGCCAACAATACGGAAAAACCGATGGTGGCTGGTATGTATGTGAAGCGGCTGGAGATAGGAATGCCACTACAGGCTGATCCTACGGTGAAGTTTGCGGTAGGAGATTTCTCCCTGCGACGCATCTGGGGAAAGCATCTGACAGTGGATAGTCCTTATAATACGTACAAGAACACAGGTTTACCTCCTGGACCTATACGTATTCCTTCTGTGGCTGGAATTGATGCTGTGCTTAATTACGTACATCATGATTTTATTTATATGTGTGCCAAAGAAGACTTTTCGGGTACACACAATTTCGCGAGAACTTATTCGGAGCATTTAAAAAATGCCCGTCGATACACTCAGGCACTCAACAAACGTAACATACGATGAAAAAGTACGCCCTTATTGCCTTCCTACTGTCTGTTGAACTGACGTTCGCACAGTCGGTTAGTCTTAATCTCAAGGATAGTCTTGCGTTATCTTCATATTACACATCCGTGCAAGTGCCTGACGGTAACTATAGAGTTACGGTGACGTTAGGTAACAAGAAGAAGGCTGGCAACACGACCGTTCGCTGTGAGAGCAGACGGCTGTATATAGAGAACGAACCCACAAAGAAGGGGGAAGAGAAGCAAATATCGTTTCTCGTAAACAAACGCACTCCACGCATTAATGAGCGAGAGAGTGTGAAGATTAAAGCACGTGAACGTTCGAAACTGAACTGGGACGACCTGTTGACATTTGAAGTCACAGGGGATTGTCAGGCTGTTCAAAAGATTTCGGTAGAGCGAGACACCATTGCCCCCACAATATTCCTATGTGGCAATTCCACGGTTGTTGATCAGGACGATGAGCCTTGGGCTTCATGGGGACAGATGATACCTCGTTGGTTCAATGATTCCGTATGTTTCTGTAATTTGGCAGAAAGTGGTGAGACGGCATCCACCTTCATCAGTGTCGGACGTTTAGCAAAAGGGCTTTCGATGATGAAGCCAGGAGACTACATTATCATGGAATTTGGTCATAACGACCAGAAACAGACGTTCCCTGGGGCTGGTGCATACTATAACTTTGCAACAGCATTGAAGACATTTGTTGACGAGGCCAGGAAACGTGGGGCAACCCCAATTTTCATCACACCCACGCAACGCCGTTTCTTTGACAAGGGTGGTCGTATCCGTGAAACCCATGCCGATTATCCAGAAGCCATGGCATGGGTGGCTGAGCGAGAAAAGTGTCCGCTCATTGATTTACACCAAATGACGCGACTCCTGTTTGAAGCGATGGGAGAGGAGGGGTCTAAACGTGCATTTGTGCATTATCCGGCAGGTAGTTATCCTGGACAGACAGAAGCTTTTGCTGACAATACCCACTTCAACCCGTATGGAGCCTATCAGATAGCCAAGTGTGTTATTGAAGGGTTGATTGCCCAGAACATTGGTTTTGTACGCTACCTGCGTCCCGAGTATCAAAGAGGTTACGAACCAAGTCGCCCAGATGCGTTTGATAGTTTCCACTGGACAGACAGTAAAATGGTGGACCTCGTGAAACCTGATGGAAACTAACAGAAAATAGGGCATTCCCTTGGAAATGTCGTGAAATCTTTGTACATTTGCTTTCGGATTAATTGTTATGAACCTATAAAAACGGTATTTTATGAAAAAGTACAATTTCAATGCCGGTCCCTCGAAGTTGCCTAAGGAGGTAATGGAGGCTACGGCTGCTGCATGTCTTGACTTTGAAGGCAGCGGACTTAGTTTGATGGAAATGAGCCACAGAGCCAAGAATTTCCAACCTGTCGTTGACGAAACGGTGGCTCTCTTCAAGGAACTCCTCGATATCCCTGAAGGATATAGTGTTCTCTTTCTGGGCGGTGGTGCAAGTTTGCAGTTCTGCATGGTTCCCTACAACCTCCTGGAGAAGAAGGCTGCTTACCTGAACACTGGTGTCTGGGCCAAGAAAGCATTGGCCGAGGCAAAACTTTTCGGTGAAGCCATTGAGGTAGCCAGCTCTGCAGAAAGCACATACAGCTATATTCCCAAGGATTTTGTCATCCCTGCAGATGCCGACTATTTCCACATCACTACGAACAATACCATTTATGGTACTGAGATTCGTCGTGAACTAGATAGCCCTGTTCCCATGGTGGCTGACATGTCCAGTGATATCTTCTCTCGTCCCATAGATGTATCAAAGTATAACCTCATCTACGGCGGAGCACAGAAGAATCTCAGTATGGCAGGTGTTACTTTCGTTATCGTGAAGGACGATTGTCTGGGCAAGGTGAGCCGTCAGATTCCCACCATGCTCGATTATCGCACACATATCAAGGGTGGTTCTATGTTCAACACACCTCCAACAGTTCCCATCTATTGCGCCTTGCAGACCTTGAAGTGGATAAAGAATTGTGGTGGCGTGAAGGAAATGGAACGTCGTGCACTGGAGCGTGCAAAGGTTGTTTATGGTGAAATTGACCGCAACAAACTATTCCGTGGCACGGTTGCTGAGGAAGACCGTTCTGTAATGAACCTCTGCTTCGTAATGAACGACGAATACAAGGAACTGGAGGCTGACTTCATGCAGTTTGCTACCGAGCGTGGCATGGTTGGCATCAAGGGTCACCGCAGTGTAGGTGGTTTCCGTGCTTCTTGCTACAATGCCATGGATATGGAAGGTGTGAATGCACTGGTTGCTGCAATGCAGGAATTTGAAAAACTTCATTAATATGGCTAAGGTACTTGTTGCAACAGAAAAGCCCTTCAGCAAGGTCGCTGTTGATGGCATTCGTGAGGTTACAGAAAAAGCTGGCTATGAACTGGCTTTGTTGGAAAAATATACCGAGAAGTCACAGCTGTTGGATGCCGTAAAGGATGTTGATGCCTTGATTGTGAGAAGCGACAAGGTTGATGCTGAGGTTGTGGAGGCTGCCAAGCAGTTGAAGATTGTAGTGCGAGCTGGTGCTGGTTATGACAATCTCGACCTTCAGGCATGTACTGCCCACAACGTGGTTGCCATGAACACCCCAGGTCAGAATGCCAATTCTGTAGCAGAGCTGGTATTTGGCATGTTGGTATATGGCGTGCGCAATTTCTTCAATGGCACCAGTGGTACAGAACTCTTGGGCAAGAAACTGGGTATTCTGGCATTTGGAAATGTAGGTCGTAATGTAGCTCGCATAGCCAATGGTTTTGGCATGAAGGTATATGCCTACGATGCTTTCTGTCCCAAGGAGGTGATAGAGCAGGCTGGGGTAGTGGCTGTTTCGTGTCAGGAGGCTCTCTTCGATGAGTGCGACATTGTCAGTCTGCATATTCCTGCAACAGCAGAAACCCGTCAGAGCATCAACTATGATTTGGTTGGCCGCATGAAGAAAGGTGGCATTCTTGTAAACACAGCCCGTAAGGAGGTGATTGACGAGGATGGTCTGCTCCGTTTGATGGAAGAACGTACCGACTTGAAATATCTGACAGACATCAAGCCAGACAAGGATGCTGAATTCCAGGAGAAGGCTGCTGGCCGCTATTTTGCAACTCCAAAGAAGATGGGGGCACAGACAGCTGAAGCCAATGTGAATGCAGGTATCGCTGCTGCCAACCAGATTGTTGGATATCTGGAACAGGGTACCACAAAGTTTAAGGTTAACTAATGTTCATTGAATTATGGCAACGATAAAACCTTTCAAAGGACTCCGTCCACCGAAGGAATTGGTGGAACTGGTGGAGAGTCGTCCGTATGATGTGCTGGAAAGTGAAGAGGCGAGGGTAGAGGCTGGTGATAACGAGAAGAGCCTTTACCATATTATCAAGCCCGAGATAGACTTCCCTGTTGGCACAAGCGAGTATGATCCTCGTGTCTATGAACAGGCTACAAAGAATTTCCAGAAGTTCCAGAAAGAAGGTTGGCTCCGTCAGGACAGCGAGGATATGTATTATATCTACGCTCAGACCATGAACGGGAAGACCCAGTTCGGACTTGTCGTAACGGCTTTGGTTGACGACTATACCAAAAATGGCGTAATTAAGAAGCATGAATTGACTCGCCGTGACAAGGAGGAAGACCGCATGAAGCACGTGCGTGCCACAAATGCGAACATGGAGCCTGTGTTCTTTGCCTATAAGGACAACAAGGTCATTGATGACTTGGTTGCACGCTATGCCAAGACAGAACCTGAATACGACTTCATTGCTCCCATCGATGGATTCCGCCATCAGTTGTGGCCTATCAGTGACAAGAAAGACATTCAGACCATCACAGAAACCTTCGCTGCTATACCTTATTTATATATAGCAGACGGCCACCATCGTTCGGCTGCCGCAGCCTTGGTTGGTGCCGAGAAGGCTCAGCAGAATCCCAATCACAAGGGTGATGAGGAATATAACTATTTCATGGCTGTTTGTTTCCCAGCATCACAATTGACCATCCTCGATTACAACCGTGTGGTTCGTGACCTGAACGGCCATACACCGCAGGAGTTCCTTGCCTTGTTGGCAGAGGACTTCGACATCGAATGCCAAGGTAAGGAACGTGTACATCCGAGTCGTAAACATCAGTTCTCACTGTATCTCGAAGGATATTGGTATCTGCTGACTCTCCATGATGGACTGGCTGACGATAGCGACCCCATTGGTGGTTTGGATGTTAGTGTAAGTAGCAATCTTATACTGGATAAACTGCTTGGAATCACCGACTTACGTGGCGACAAACGAATTGATTTTGTAGGCGGACTGCGTGGCTATGAAGAGTTGGAACGTCGTGTGGATTGTGGTGAGATGAAGATGGCACTGGCCTTGTATCCCGTATCGATGCAGGAAATCATGGACATTGCCGACAACAACCAGATTATGCCTCCAAAAGCCACATGGTTCGAACCTAAGTTGAGGAGCGGACTTGTTGTGCATAAGCTTGATTGAATGACCGATTCGTATCTGACCATTAATGGCCGAAGTACGGGAGAGTATAGTGAGAAACGTTCCAAGTTTCTGGCCTTTGCCTTCCATGTAGAAAGTGTTGAGGAAGTTAAGTTGCTGGTCGGTCAGTACGAAAAGGAGTATTATGATGCCCGGCATGTATGTTATGCATACGTGCTTGGGCATCTTCGCAACATGTTCCGTGCTGTAGATAATGGTGAACCTTCAGGAACTGCGGGAAAACCCATTCTCGGACAACTGAACAAGAATAACCTTACCAACACGCTCATTATTATTGTCCGATACTTTGGTGGCATCAAGTTAGGTACAAGCGGATTGCAGAATGCATACAAACAAGCTGCGGCAGAAGCTATTGCAGTTGCAAATATAGAGGAACGTACGGTTGACATTATTTTCGAGGTATATTTCGAATATCCGTTGATGAACGAAGTTATGCGAGTCGTAAAGGAACTCAATCCACATGTTCTCGCTCAGGATTTCCAGACCGACTGTCTCCTGAGACTTTCTATCAGACAGGGCGAGGCACAACACTTGACAGAGAGGCTTAAACTTATCCGTGGAGTAAAGGTTGTAGAACCAGAGTAAACTGAATTAAACATAACAGTCATTCTGATAATATAATGAAGAATTTAACGGGCGAACAATACGCAGCAACAAAATACAATGTCTATCAAGTGCGTGAGAGCATGCCGTTGATGGAGTTTCTGATGACGGAAATGCATGGAATAAGCCGCAACCGTGCCAAAGACTTACTGAAGGGACATGCGGTTTTTGTCAATTCCCAGTCAGTTACTAAACACGATTTCGCGTTGCTTCCCGGCATGGAGGTTCGTGTCAGCAAACACCGCAGAAGCACAGAACTTGACAGCCAATGGATAAAGATAGTTTACGAAGACAAGGATATCATCATCATAGAGAAGCAACCTGGAATTTTGTCGGCAGGAACCACCGGTCGCCAGTTTTGTGTAAAGACGATTCTCGATGAATATTTTAAGAAACGTCATTTCAGTTGTCATGCTCATGTGGTGCATCGTCTTGACCGCGAAACAAGTGGTTTGATGGTTTATGCCAAGAGCATAGAGGCAGCACAGATATTGCAAGAGAACTGGAAACAACGTGTTTTCGATCGTAGATATGTTGCCTTGGTTGAAGGGAACGTTGAGCAGGAAGGCGGTACCATAGAGAACTGGCTTCGCGACAATAAGGCTTGTGTAACCTACAGTAGTCCAGTTGATAACGGTGGTAAGTTAGCCATTACGCATTTTCGCGTAGTTAGTCGTTCGGACAAATATTCACTCATTGAGCTGCGACTTGAAACTGGTCGTAAGAATCAGATTCGGGTTCACATGGCAGACATGGGACATCCTGTGTGTGGCGATGAAAAGTATGGCAGTACGATGAATCCCCTCCATCGGCTTTGTCTCCATGCGTTCCGTCTCTATCTCTATCATCCCCGTACTGGAGTGCGTATGGAGTTTGAGACCCCCTATCCTACTGGCTTTTTGAAGATAAACATTTAAATTTTACATTTTACATTTGACATTATTTTTATAAAATATATTGCGTTATGAAAAAGTATTTCTTTTATGTAGCAGTGTTGGGCATTACCGCATTGCTGAGTGGTTGTGGTGGCATGGGAACTTCTACCTCTGCCACAGGTTTGCCTACGACAACAGGCAGTAACACGGTAGCTGCTGGTACTACGGGTACGGCAGCAAGCAGTTTGTTGACCAATGTACTAACGGGTTCTGGTAAGAATGTAATGGGAACCCTGCTGTCCAGTCTTTTGGGTAATACGACTACCCAGAACAGCATTGTTGGTACGTGGACTTATTCCCAGCCCAAGGTTACGTTTGAATCGGAAAGTATTTTGGCTCAGGTGGGTAGTTCCATTGCCAGCAGCAAGATTGAATCTACGCTGGGTGGGTATCTCTCAAAAATTGGTTTCCAGACCGGCAAGACTACCCTCACCTTTCAGAATGACGGTAGTTGCCAGATGGTTCGTAACGGCCGCACCTATACGGGTACATACACCTACGACCGCAGTTCGGGTCGCATGACCATTCAAGGTGCATTGGGAGTAGCTTCGCTTAGTCCTTATGTGTCTGTTATAGGAAGTGAGATGTACATGATGTTTGATGCCGACAAACTGTTGACCGTGCTGAATGCAGCAGGTTCTATTACCAAGAGCGGCACTATCACAAGCATCCTCAGCAACTACAACGGAGTTCAGTTGGGTTGGACGATGACGAAGATGTAAACGAAAAGATTAAAATACACGAAAAGGAGACTGCATGTTGCTACAGTCTCCTTTTTTTATATAGTCGGTCGGTCAACTCTATATACCTATCTGACTGACCGTTCAACTTACCATAGGTATGGCTATGATGAATGCGGCACAATAGGTAAGCATGAGGCAAAATGCGAGCAGATGCATGTCGCTATACAGGAATCCCGATGGGGTGTATGCCGAAGAATAGTATTGTTGAATTCCCACGGTACGGTAAGAGATGTACCGGAAAAGGTTATAGGTAAGAAAACCGACCAATGTGCCAAGGATTGCTCCGCAAAGGATGTCACCAGGAAAATGTACACCAAGATAGATGCGTGAATAAGAAGAAATGCAAGCCCAAAGGAACAGGAGAATGGTCATCAACCGACAGCGCATGAGAAGCGAAAGGAAGACAAACAGCGAAAAGGTGTTGGCTGCATGGCTGCTAACAAAGCCATATCTGCCACCCGTGTAACCCATCACGGTATCGATGGTATATAGAAACGTGGCATCGTGTGTGGGTCTCCAACGCATAACCATGGGCTTTATGAGCCCACTGGAAAGTCGGTCGGCAAGAGCAACTGTCACGGCAAGAGCAACAACCACCATCAAGAAACGACGCATGTCACTGTTCTTCAGGACAACATAGAGAAGTATGAGAAGGAGCGGAATCCACGTCGTCGTCCTGGTTACAATCCACATTACGGAATCCCAGTAAACGGAGTCGCTCCCGTTTAGCGTAATTAGCAGTTCGTTATCTATGGCTTTCAGTTGCTCAAGCATGTTGAATGGCAAATGTCAAATGTATAATGTCAAATGGTAAATGGTAAATAGCAAATGGTAAATGGTAAATGGTAAATAGCAAATGGTAAATGGTAAATGGTAAATAGCTAAATGGTAAATGTCTAAATTCCTTCTATTTGTCGTTTCTCAATCCATCCCTGTTTCCCGTCTGCCAAGGTAACCTCGGCCCAGTCTTTCAAGCTATTGTCCCGAATGGTAACGTAGGTGCCTTCGTGCAAGACAAAGAGGTCGCTTCCTGACAGAGAAGGGGTGCTCTTCACAACTGCTGATGAGGTCATAACGATGGCTCCATCGCGGTTTTTCATTTTGTTGGCCTGCGACCAGCCACAGACATTGCCAATGATGGTAAGTAGCAAAAGGATGATGGACAAGGTGAACCCTGTCTTCCGCATCCACATCTGCTGACCGTAAATGTAGGCAGCAAAGAAGCATAGACATAGAATAAAGGCAGTAATAGAGAACCTCGCCCATGCATCGGCATTCATCCAGTTAGTCATCTGCCTGTACCACAGGACGAAGAAGAACTCATGCTTGGGTATGATACGGTCTATGGTCTTCGAACGGGCCAAATCAAGATTGAAGCGTATGTCTTCGTCACCAGGACTGAGCAACGAGGCCCTTTCGTACCAGAGTATTGCTTTGGCTATGTCGTCCATACGATAATAGCAATTACCGAGGTTGTAACACACGGATGCGCTTTCACCTGTTTTTGATATTCGCGTGTATAATTTTGCTGCCTTGTCGAAGTCCTCTTTGGCGTATGCCTTGTCAGCTGCCGTCTTCAACGAATCGAGTTCAACTGCGTGGAGACTTAATATCGACGACAGTAAAAATAGGAAAAGTGTTATTGTTTGCTTCATGTTATATTCATTATGGAGCTAAAGGTATGCTTTTAACTTAATTTCTCGAGTACTTCCGAGAGTTTCTGACGGGTCTTTTCGCTTATGGGAACCAGCGGAAGGCGGAGCACTTCCTCTATTATTCCCATGGTCTGTAGGGCAGACTTTACACCTGCGGGATTGCCTTCGATAAACATGAGACCATAGAGTTCGAACAGATTGTCGTTGATGATGGTTGCTTCGGCCAGACGTCCCTGTTGCATGAGGTGTACCATCTGTGAAAGTTCTTCGGGACGCGCATTCCCGACAACACTGATGACACCTACCCCACCCTTCTTCATGATGGTGAGTGTGAGGCTGTCGTCACCCGATATGACATCAAACCCCTGGGGACGTTTCTCCAGTATCTCCCCTATCTGCTGCATGTTTCCGCTTGCCTCCTTGATGGCCACAATGTTTGGAAACTCGTTGGCCAACCGCAACGTGGTTTCAGCCAACATGTTTACTCCAGTTCGTCCGGGTACGTTATACAATACAATAGGTCGTGGACTTACTGCAGCAATGGCCCGATAGTGCTGGTAGATACCCTCTTGGGTGGGTTTGTTGTACATGGGACATACGGAGAGAATGCCGTCAATGCCCGTCCAATCCGTGCTTCTTATTTCCTCTACCACAGCGGCCGTGCAGTTTCCTCCACACCCCATCAATATAGGTATGCGTCCAGCTACGTGCTTGACCACGCATTCCTTTATCTTTGTTTTTTCTTCTCGGGTCAGACAGGGAGTTTCTGCTGTAGTACCGAGGATGCAAAGGTAGTCGATGCCTCCTTTTATCTGATGGTCAACCAATGTGAGTAGCGCATGATAGTCCACATTCCCCTCTCTGTCGAAAGGGGTTACCAGTGCAATGCCTAATCCTTTGAATATATTCTCTTTCATATGATATTATATAATCTCTAATCTTTAACCTTAACCCTTAATCCTTAACCCTTCTTGCTCCTCTTCGCTACGCAAGAGTAGCCCCTTCGGGTCGTCCGATTACACCCTTAACCCTTCACCCTTAACCCTTCACCCTTCATCCTTCAATCATTCCCAGGAATTCGTCCTCCGTAACAATGCGGATTCCAAGTTTCTGTGCTTTCTCCAGTTTTGCAGGTCCCATGTTTTCCCCAGCCAGTACGAAACTGGTCTTCGCGGATATCGAGCCTACGTTCTTGCCCCCGTGTTGTTCAATGAGGGCCTTGTATTCATCGCGACTGTGATGGGCAAACACACCACTAATGACGATGCTTTGTCCAGCCAGTCTGTCGGTATGTTGCGAAAGACTATCTTCCGAGAGTTCCATTTGTACTCCGTATGAGCGAAGCCTCTCTACAAACCATTGGTTCTGAGGGTTCTGGAACCATGTCTGTACACTTTGTGCAATCACCTGTCCGATGCCGTTTACTTGCAAGAGGTCTTCCAGTGATGCCTTTGCAAGATTATCCACCGACTTGAAGTTACGTGCCAGGGACTTTGCTGCTATCTCACCCACAAAGCGTATGCCAAGTGCATAGAGCACACGTTCGAAGGGAACCTTCGTACTCTCCTGAATGCCCTGTAGTATCTTACTGGCACTTTTGTCTTTCTGACCACGTGCTCCGCTTATCTGGTCACGACGTATTTCATATAGGTCAGCTGGGTCTTTGACAAATCCTCTGCGGAAGTACTCGGCAATGGTTTCGGGCCCCAGAGAATCTATGTTCATGGCCTTACGGCTGATGAAGTGCTCTATCCTACCCTTCAGTTGTGGAGGACAGGAGGTTTCGTTCGGACAATAGTGTGCGGCTTCTCCTTCATACCTAACCAATGGTGTTCCACATTCGGGGCATCGGCTGATGAATTCAACCCGTGGACCAAGGTTCTCGTCACGCGCATCGAGGTCCACATCCACTATCTTGGGGATTATCTCACCCCCTTTCTCCACAAAGACATGGTCGCCGATGTGGAGGTCAAGATTGCGGATGAAATCCTCATTATTCAGTGTAGCCCTGCGGACTATGGTACCAGAGAGTTGCACGGGATCCATGTTTGCAACAGGTGTGATAGCTCCCGTCCTACCCACTTGGAAGGTGACCTCCCTCAGTATCGTACTTTGCCGTTCAGCCATAAACTTATAGGCAATGGCCCATCGTGGACTCTTTGCCGTCATTCCCAGACTGCGCTGTTGTGCCAGTGAATTTACCTTCAGCACAATACCGTCTGTAGCCACAGGCAGGTTCTTACGTTCCGTGTCCCAGTAGTCTATGTAATCGTATATTTCCTGCAAAGTAGAAACGAGTTTCATCTGTGGAGCCACCTTGAATCCCCATGTCTTTGCAATCTGAAGGTTCTCGTAATGACTTTCGCCTGGAATGTCTTCACCCAGCAGATAGTATAGATAGGCATCGAGTTTACGCTGGGCCACCACTGCCGAGTTCTTACTCTTCAGGGTTCCACTGGCAGCATTGCGCGGATTGGCAAACAGAGGTTCCTCTGCGGCTTCACGTTCTCGGTTGAGTGCCTCAAAGCTTTCCCAAGGCATCAACACCTCGCCACGAATTTCAAACTCCGTGGGATAGTTGCTTTCTGTTGGCAGTACAAGTGGTATCGTGCGTATGGTCTTGATGTTTTCCGTCACATCATCTCCCTGTACCCCATCTCCACGTGTCACGGCTCTTACAAGTCTGCCTTGTTCGTAATGTAGGCTTATGCTGAGTCCGTCGAACTTCATTTCGCAACATACCTGGAAGGAAGCACCTTGCAGACCGTCCGTCACCCTTTCGTACCACTCGCGAACCTCTTCTTTATTATACGTATTGGCCAACGACAGCATGGGACGTTTGTGCACGACCTGTTGGAACTCATGGTTCAGGTCACTGCCTACTCGCTGTGTGGGGCTGTTTGGGTCGTATTGTTCGGGATGTTGCTGTTCAAGGTCTTGCAGCAGACGCAGTTTCTGGTCGAACTCATAGTCCGAAATCTCAGGTTGATTGAGCACATAATACTGATAGTTACACCTATGTAGCTCAGTCCTTAACTGTTCTATCTGCGTCTTGATGTCCATGGGGAGGGTTGGAGGTTTAGAGGTTTAGAAGTTTAGAGGTTTAGAAGTTTAGAAGTTTAGAAGTTTAGAGGTTTGGAAGTTTAGAGGTTTGGAAGTTTAGAAGTTTAGAGGTTTAGAGGTTTAGAGGTTTGGAAGCCTCACCCCCAACCCCTCTCCGAAGGGCGAGGGGAGTGTTTTCTACTGATAGTGACAATTTAATTTTTAACTTTTCACTTTTAATTTTTCACTTTTAATTTTTAATTAAGTGTTCCCCCTCCCCAGGGAGGGATGGGGTGGGCCTTGGGCCTTCACTGCTGTTGTAACTTCTCCATGTTTTCTTGTGCCACTCTCAGGTATTCGCTCACATAGGGATGGTTGAGGAAGTACGATGGTGCCCCAACGAGCAGTTCCTCAATCTGTGGGGTCAGCACAGGGTAGGCATAGCCTGAGGTCATAATCATGAAGACACCGGGACCGAGCACATTTGTGTAGTTGCGTTTGATGAATCCCGTTACGAGTTGGTCGTTCTGCCTGTTCAGTATTCGTTCTCTCGCTGCTAGTCGTGCTATCACCTCGTCATGTTCGATACCATCCATCACCATGCGCCCTTCCAGACGAGGAAGTTCTGCCAACTGGTTTTCTATCTGGTTTTTACTCTGTATGAATGAGTAAAGCGAGTCGTTGAGGGGGCTGCCTGTTACAGACTGGCTTATTTCGTTGATTTTTAACACTATGTTCTGGCCTTCCAGAACGATGGGCATTAAGCTCTGCTCGCCCAGGAAAAGATTGGCCATCATGGTCGTGTCCACACTTCCACGGAACTGGAATTTGCCGTGTGTCACGTAGCATGAGTCTATGTTCTTCAGGTCTTTATTGTCGAATACCTTCAAATAGAGAACCTTTCCCTCCATGCCATGTACGGTGGTTGTTCCATCTACAATATACTGGCTGGAACACGACATAAGCAGCGGAAGGAAGAAGAGCAACTTCATGGCCTGTGGGATGCGGAATGCAGTATATAGCTGTAGGATGGCTCCCACGAGCAGACAGATGACCCACTCGTTATACTGCACGGCATTGTATTGGTAAAAGGTTTGTACAGACATGGATGCTGCCGAGAGTACGAACAGGAAGGCTCCGATGAGTTGCTGACGACGCAGGCGCATGACCACAATGTCATTCCCATCATAGGTAGCCTGTAACTGCATGGCAACAAACATCAGCACCCCACCGATGTACAAGAGACAAGCAACTTCCTGTAGGAAGAGGAACAAAGCAGCACCCGCTATCATCAGCAGGGCACCAGTGCGGAAGATTAGGTTCTGAAGATTAGTGAGTTTCGTCATGCGTCTCCTCTGTTACAGCCTCTACCGGTGTATCGTCGATAAAGACATATACGTCCTCCTTGGGATACTTCATGAGGTATTGTTCGCGAGCTACTCTGACCACAGCCTCGGGCTTTGCACGGAGTTCCTCCAGGTCGTGAGTGTTTTGGTTGTATTGGTTTTGGTAGCTTTGCATTTCAGCCTTCAGTGCATTTATTTCCTGTATGCGTTGATAGCGGTCGTAGAAACTATTCTCATCCACAAAACCCACCATGATGCCGAAGAAGACAATCACGGCAATGTACTTATGCCGACGGATGAACATCCATACACTTTGAATTTTGCTCATATCTCTCTTTGTTCTAAATTACGTGCAAATATACAAAAAGATTAGGGATTAGGGATTAGGGATTAGGGAATTTTTCGTATATTTGCAACGATATTAACAATATTTAGTGCTATTTATGGAACAATATATAGTATCGGCCCGTAAGTACCGTCCTGCCACCTTCGATATGGTGGTGGGTCAACGGGCACTTACCACTACCCTACTCAACTCCATACGTTCGGGAAAGTTGGCCCATGCCTATCTTTTCTGTGGACCGCGTGGTGTGGGAAAAACCACTTGTGCGCGAATCTTTGCGAAGACCATCAACTGCCAGCATCTGACAGAGCAAGGCGACCCCTGTGGACAGTGCGAATCCTGTAAGGCTTTTGAAGAAGGTCGTTCGCTGAACATCCACGAACTGGATGCTGCTTCCAACAACTCGGTGGACGACATTCGCGAACTCATAGACCAAGTGCGCATTCCGCCTCAGATTGGCAAGTACAAGGTATTCATTATCGACGAGGTTCACATGCTTTCGCAAGCTGCCTTCAATGCTTTCCTGAAGACCCTTGAGGAACCGCCTCATTACGTCATCTTCATCTTGGCTACAACCGAGAAACATAAGATTCTTCCCACAATCTTGAGTCGCTGTCAGGTGTATGATTTCTCGCGAATCACCGTTCAGAACACCGTCGAGCACCTGAAGTATGTGGCTGAGAAAGAGGGTTATACCGTAGAAGAGGATGCGCTGAACCTAATCGCCCAGAAGGCAGATGGAGGCATGCGCGATGCCTTGAGCATCTTCGACCAGATGGTCAGCTTCACACAGGGGAACGTCACCTATCAGGCTACGCTCGATAATCTCAACATTCTGGACGCTGAATACTACTTCCGCCTGGTCGATTATATGCTCAGTAAGGATATCGATTCCGCCCTGCTGCTCTTCAACGAGGTGTTGGGGAAGGGCTTCGACGGAGGAAACTTCATCGCAGGACTGGCAGGGCATTTGCGCGATTTGTTGGTAAGTCGCGATGCAAAGACACTCCCCTTGTTGGAAGTCTCCGAATCGCAGCAAAAACGTTACCACGAACAGGCCATGCGTTGCAAACCTCAGTTCCTCTATCGTGCCATCAAACTCTGCAACGAGTGTGACCTGGGGTATCGACAGAGCAGGAACAAACGCTTGCAGGTGGAGATTTGTCTCTTACAGACCGCACAGAGTGTTGACGAAGACGGGGATGCTTCTGGGCTTCGGCCCAGGAAGAAGATACTAAAACCCATATTCAGCAAGCCAGCGGCTCAAGGAGTTGCCGGTGCTGAGACCGTAAGCAAGAAAACCATTCCTGCTACCGTTCAACCTACCCCCAAACCAGCAGTCAAAACCACCCAGAAAATCAGTCTCGAAGCCGTAAGCATACGAAGGATAACAAATCCGAGCTTTACTTCAACACAAACTCTGCAACCCGTTGTTTCTGAGGATAGAAAGGAACGTCCTACAGACGGAACCCTCACTACCGAAGGGCTGATACGTACGTGGCAGGAATATGCAAGTCAGTTGGAAACGTCTGATATGGTTACCACCCAGCGCATGCGTGGCATCATACCAGAAATGACCAGCCCGTCAAGCATCAGGGTAACGGTGACGAACCCACTTGTGGAGAAGTCGCTCATGAAAATCAAACCCAACATCGAGGCATTCATTGCCGAACAGTTGCACCTGCCCTCCCTGTCAATGAACATCGAGGTGGCTAAGTCAGAGGTGACCATGCGCGTCTATAACAAGGGAGAACAATTCCGCGAGATGCTTCATGACAGCACTGCCCTGGCCAAACTTCACGAACTGCTCTCATTGGAACTGGGATGATAAACATTAATCCTTTTCCCTCTCGGGTTGAATTGTCATATCCCAAGAAGTTTACGTACCCTTTCTGTTACGTGCCCCATCCGCTGTGCCTCTTGGCCGCAGAGGAGGTAAAACGTGAGATTGCCAGACACCCCGACTGGGCTTGCGAGGTGCAGGAGGGCAAAATGTTGGGAGTGTTGGTGGTAGAGGGTGGTTTCTTGGCTGCTTTTTCTGGAACCCTGTGTGGAAGGGGCACTCTACCCTACTTCGTACCTCCTGTTTTTGACCTTCATGGCACCTATTTCGAGGAAGAGGAAGTCCGTATATCCCAGATGCCTATGGGCGAGGAACGTAAACGCAGGAGTCAGGACCTCCAGCAATGGCTATTCAGTCAGTTCCGTTTCCTGAATGCCCGTGGTGAAGAACGTGGATTGCTGGAGATATTCGGAGACCATGTGCCCCCCTCTGGTGCCGGGGAATGCTGTGCTCCGAAGTTGTTGCAGTATGCCTATCAGCATGGTCTTCGTCCCCTTTGTATGGGAGAGTTCTGGATGGGGCGTTCTTCACGTGGTGAAGTTCGCGAAGAGGGACACTTCTACCCCTCATGCCAGCACAAGTGCAAACCCATACTCAGCTGGATGCTACAAGGTCTGGACGTAGAGGAAAACCCCATGGCCAAGGATTATGAACGCCTTACGGGTGAACTGCGAACCATATATAGTGATGACGATATTGTGGTCATCGACAAACCCTCTGGTCTGCTCTCCGTTCAGGGGAAGGACGATTTGCCAAGTGTGGAAACCCTTATGAAGGAATGTCTGATGGTCCATCGTCTGGACATGGACACTTCTGGGCTGATGGTATTGGCACGCAACAGGGAGATGCACAAACGGTTGCAGGAGCAGTTCATCCGTCATGAGGTAAGGAAGCGATACACGGCTTGGTTGGAACGTGAGATGGAGGTAGGAACTTGTGGTACCATAGACCTGAAGATTTGTCCGAATCCCTACGATCGTCCACGGCAGATTGTGAACGAGGAATATGGCCGTCGCTCCATCACACACTACGAGGTGGTTGCGAATATAGATGGTCATGCCATAGTACACCTTCGTCCCGATACAGGGCGTACCCATCAGCTCCGTCTCCACATGGCTGCTCAGGAGGGCCTTGGCAATCCCATCGTTGGCGACCGCCTCTATGGTCACTATTCCCCAGGCGAACGTCTCATGCTTTTTGCCGACGAACTGGAGTTCTGTCACCCAAGGACTGGAAATCAAATGCTGTTTAGGGCCTAACCCAAAGCCTACCCCAGCCCTCCCTGAAGGGAGGGAGAAAGGGCAATGGGGGGAAAAGTTTAAGGGTATAAAAGTTTAAGGGGTTTAAGGGGCAAACGCAACCATCATTCGTTTCTTCATATTCCCTCGCATTCCTTTCTGAGGTATAAACATATCCAACATCGAAAAACTCTAAAAAATCCTTTCGTTTCTTCCGTGTCTTTAGATGTTCAAATATATTTAGAACAAGTTCTTGTCTGCCTTCACGTCAAAGGGTCCAGGCTTGCCATTGATATCAATCGTACTGGTAGCCACAAGCAGGTGATCACCACTCTCTATGGCGATAACCTTGGTTCTCATCTTGATATAGGGTTGTTTCATATCTCGTTTTGTTAACATTACTGGTTTACCAAACATCTTCGGTCTCGTCGTCATCCCAATCCTCTTCCCATCCCCGGTCTTCCTTCGCATCGAAACCGCCGCCACTACCACCTATGGTAATCTGGCTCACCTCCAGTATCTGGTGGCGGACAGACACGCTGATGGTGTCTGCCGCCGGTTCTATATATGCTTTCTTCATCATCAGTTTTTACTTTACCACGAACTTCTTGCCGTTCTTGATGTAGAGTCCCTTTCTGGGATTCGTCACGCGACGGCCATTCAGGTCAAAGACAGGCTGTTCGTTTGTCGAGATTGCATCTCGACCTACTTCCTCAAGGCCAGTTTCTATTAATTCGTCCTCGTCCATGCCGAAGACTACCACCTTCACCTCGCCAACGTTCTTCGGGTTGCCGTCGCGGTCGGTCACGGCCATGTACCAGCGCATGGGGCTTAGGGAATTGGTAGCATCAGCTGCCTGATGCAGGCTTCCGCTGCCAAGGGCATAATACCCTTCGCCGAACATTGTTGCTCCGCTTACTCCCGTGTAGGTTCCCGTGAAGGTATAGAGCGTGTTCCAAGAAGATACGTCGTAACTCTTCTCCTCGGCTCTGTACAGGGTGGCGTTGGTCAGAGAGATGGTCTTCTCACCCATCGTCTTGGCCTTGATGAGGTAAGGCGTATGAGCCTCCGTCTGTCCGCTCTTCACCTTGAACACCTCCAGCACCGTCCTATCGACATCGCCGTCTTCGTCATCGTCGTACTGGTTCACATTGTTGATGCGAGCCACCTCGAAGTCATCCTTCCAATCCTCGTATTGCATCTCGAAAGGCACATACAGGGCTTGCCAGCCAGTGTTGCTAAAGTTACGGGTGTAGGAAAGCGTATTTACCTCATATCGGACATCGTATGAAAAGGGTTCTCCGTCTGCAAGGGCAATGTCTGTCGCAACTGAGCACACGCGCACGGGGCGAACAGAATTACCGTCGTAAGGATAGCTGAAGCTCGAGCTGATATCGCTCGAACGGAAAAACAGTATGTACGGAACATTCATAATGCCGCCCGAGGCGTGCGTACGCGACCAGTAGTAGCCGTACGAACCTGCATTGCTGGGCGACGAATAGCCGCGACACCCTGCGGCAGGCAGGAAAATGGAGTTCCCGACATGGCCGGACATCTTGCTCGTTATCTTATATCCATATACGCCGTTTACGGTCGTCCACTCCGTGGTGGTGTAACTGCTATTGATGAGTTCATGGAACTGGTCGTAACTCGGCATGCACCACTCACTTCCCCAGTTGACCGTTGCGGCGTCGTCTTCGGGAGGGAGTTCGGTCGGGGTGTATGAATTGCTGTCGCCGTATTTGTACGATTCCCAGCCATAGTCGCTTTTCGTTGTCGTCTCGCCCCAGGCGAAATAGTCGCCGTAGTGTTCGGGGCTGTCCGCACCAATGTTACAGGTTGCCCATAATGTACCTGAGGGAAGACCTAAATCTACATACTCGCGTGTGTCTGCATAGACGATACTCGTTGCCATGCTCATGAGCACGGCCAACAGAAAAGATAAATGTTTGTGTGTCATAGTTATGAATTGTTATTTATTGTATGAAAGTTCTTTTTCTTCATATTCTCTTCTACACCATCTATTTCTTCTCTATCCAAATAGATGAACGGCACGACCTCAGGCTTGGTTATTGAAAATGTGTTTATAAGAATACTACAAAACCGCTTTAGCCCAAAGATTGCAGGAACAGCAAGATTAAGATGTTTGCAATAGTCATCTTGAGCAAGGCCATTATCTCCAATCGCTTTCATGGAAGAATATAAAATGCCCACAATTTTTTGAGGAACATTCTCTCTAATAACACAGTGTAGGAGTAATTGAGGGATAATATATTCTTCTCGGTATTTATCATCTTTATGTTCCTTATTTGTAATTGTTGCTATAGAAGCTGCTATTTTGAAAGGGTAGGAAACTATGGCATTTCGAAGATTTTTTATATTACCTTGTTTTTTTTTCGGGAAAAAAGAGAAGTCATATACCGTAAGTTCTTTTTTATTCTTGAGACAACTGGCAACGGCAATTCCTGGACTACCTATAGATTCTCTGGCACATTCTAACGATGAGGCCATATAAAGGCACGGATAGCCAGGAATGCTAAATCTCTCTGTCCCGATTTTACCACGGAGGTCAAATGGCACATGGAAAAGGTCACCAATATCAAATCTTTTATCATCTTCTGGCCTACGAACTCGAAACCAATAGTCGTTTTCTTCTATAATTTGCTTTGGGAAATAAACTTGTGCGGATACAGTATTTGCCTTGGATTGGAAAAGGTTATTTGCTTTTTTGTAAAACGCTGTAAGTTTACCTTTTGAGTGGAATTTAAATATCTCATTAATTTTTCCTATATATCTATTTATATCGCTTTTTTCCTTTTCGTAAACACTCATACCTCCATCCCATGTGAAATCTTTAAGGGTATTCCTGTATAATTGGAATAATCTTATAATTTCAGAATGGTAACCATTTTCATTGTTTCGTTTCCTCATTTCTGGCAACATAATTTCATCTATCTGCCAAATAGATGTTAATTTCTCCATACCCACAATAGTTCAGTGCTCCGACCTCTCCCTGGCCGCAGCGGTTAAACATTAGTGATGAATGGAAACGAAAGACGTGGGAGAAAATTCTTACTTGTTCGTCCCACTTGCCGGCCTTCGCATAGCCTATTCACGGGAAAACAACTTCATCTGCCCACGCCAGTGCATATTATAGATAGGTATATAATACGCCCACGTGGACGCTTCGTTGCGTATCTTCCGTGAATATCCAAGTTGCGAAGTTGGCAAGTAGAAGATAACGTTTAGAAAACGTCCTTTGCCACGGCCTAAGCCGAGGCGTTCCAACATGTAAGCCAAAGGGACACGTCCCCCTGACCGACCCACCGCCCCACCAGGCAGATGAAGGTCTGACGCAACAAAGATAGTGCAAATCGAGCGAAAACACAAATTTTAGAGCAGCGTAATCGTCTCTTTAGTACGCTTTCGTAGCAAAACGGAGAAAGAAAGCAGAGTTATGCTTGCATATTCTATGCTGAGTCGTGATAAAATTCGACCATGGTCAAATTTATTTGATGAATTTCTTGCACGGCAAGCGTAGCCCTTCGGTCGTCCGATTACCGAGATGCAGCCTATCTAAGACCTTTATCAAAGGTCAGAGATACAAAGAATAGATAAAAACGAAAAGAGAAAAGAGAAAAATTATTGGCGTAAGCGAAAAATACGCGACTTCACTACGAGGTCGCGTATTTTTTAGTATTTATGATTGTTCTCAATCTATTAAGATGTTTGTGGTCAAGGAAGATTTTCTTGTGCATTATATTTTTCTTCCAGTTCCGAAGCACGAAGTTCTCTATAGTCAAGTCCATCTGGTATGGGATATCGCCCAGACATACGGCGAATCCTCTGGCTGATTTTTATTTTTCGAGGTGCTGCTATTGAATCAATTTGATGTGCAGGCTTATAACTTGCAATCAAACGCTGGGCATACTCTGTGAGTTGACGCTTCAGCAGAGTAACACTGTAGGTCTGAGGTATACTAAGATTAAGATTGATAGTTGCATTCATTTCATATCTATTTATATGATTTGCTGACAAAGTTACAAAGAATAGATAAAAATGAAAAGAGAAAAGAGAAAAACTTTTTAATGTATAATGTATAGTATAATGTTCAATGCTCAATGTTGAAACTCCGTTTCGAGTCTGCTTCCGCTCGGCATAGTTCAAACGAGTTTGGCTCTGCACTCGCTTAATCGCAGACTTCAATGCTCAATGTTCAATGCTCAATGTGTATAGTGGTTTGTGACATTGATGGCACAAAACGAAACGCCCTTATGATCCGACTTGTGACTGTATATGTCACAAAACGAAATCTCCTTATGCCTCGAGTTGTGACATTGATGTCACAAAACGGAGGTCCATATAGTGGACGCAAGGACATACAGAAGTGAAGGAAACTGACTGAGATTATCACGAAAAAACACTGTCAACGCGACTCGTCGAGTTGACAGTGTTTTAAGATAATTAGTTATTTTCGCGATTTTAGATGTTAAAACAATATTGGAAGTAGGTGTGTTGTCTTAAACTCTTAAATCTTTAAACTCTTAAACACTTAAACCTTTAAACTCTTAAATTCTAAATTGTTAGCTTAAAGTCGGTCGTAGCCCCACTCGTCGATGATACGTCCCCAATGTTCGTTCACCAGACTGATGGTGCGAGGGTCGTACTGGTACTTGTTCTTCTTGTAGCCTTTCTTTCCCTCAACGTACTTCTTGATGAGCGGACGGGCTTCTTCCCATCCAGGGAGGGACAACTCCTTGTAGAGACGTTCGGCAAGTCCCATAGCATCGGCTTCGACATCCTCGAAACGTATCTCTATGAGGTTGCCCTCGGGAATGCAGGCTTTCTGTTCCTGATAGGCATCGTAGAGTTCCACGTAGTTACGCAGGATGTTCTGCTCCATCTGTTCGAGGGGAATAGAATGGAGCTCAAGCGGAGCAATGGTCTGCGTGAAGAAAGAACGGCTGGACTCGAAAACCGTATAGGGATTGCGCATGAGGTAGATGAACTTGGCATTGGGGTACATCTCCACCAAGGTCTTGACCTTGCCTGTATGGGGTGGGTTCTTCGACAGGTACTGGGCATCCTTGACGCCAGGGCGCGAGTTCCACATGGATATCTTGACCAGCTTCTCGAACTTCTCCTTGAAGTCGGCGATTTCCTCGGGCGTAGCCTTCTTCATGGTGAGGAAACGGTCGCAGTATTCCTGCATACGTTCGGGGAAGAACCAGAAGAGGTAGTACGAGGCCGGACAAGTGTTCTGAAGGGCGAACTCTTCTTCCTGGGGCAGATCGGGCGCAAGTTCCATGTTGTCGGTGGGACGATGGCTGGGCATAAGCCATCCCATGACGGGTTTGAACATGCCCTGCAAGGCCATCATGTAATGAGGAAAGACGGTCTGGTAGGTTGTCGTGAATCCGAAACGTGGGTCTTGTGCCAGGATGTTATGTACGAAGGTGGTACCAGAGCGCCAGTGACCGAGAATGAAAACAGGGTCGTGCTGAAGCGGCTCTTTGGCAAGTTTCTTCATGTAACTACGTTCCTGCAAGGGAGCAGCTACGCTGAGCAGACGACAGATGGCCTTGGTGAGGAAGAATTTCGTACGTTTCTCCTTGGCAATATGTTGTCCTTCGGTTACAGCCTTAAAGGTTTTCCAGTCGGCTCCAACCAGTGTATTTACAGGTAGTTTGCTAAATTCTATAAGTCCCATTATTAATATATCGACCCCTACCCCATTCCCTCCCCGAGGGGAGGGCGTATATACTTTGGAATATCAGGTCCTTTATTTGTTTTTTATTATATATTCATTCTCTCTTTGTAACCACTCCCCTCCCTCGGGAGGGGTAAGGGGGTGGGGTTATTTAATCACTTTGATTTCAATACCCTGCTTGGCAAGCGAACGGACGGCTTTATCAATGGCTTCGTAGTGCTCCTCGCCAATGCCCAAAGCCTTGAGGTCGAGCGTAGGCACAGCCAGTTCGTTTGTCTCGCTTTCCTCAAGCGGACGCACAATCATGCCAACAGCCGAAGTGTTGTTGGTGATGGGGTCGATGAGGATGAATGCTCCTGTGGCACGATTGTCGGAATAGGCATCGAAGAAGAGAGTTTTGGCAGTGGTGACACGCACACAACCAATCTCGTTGAGACGGAAGTCGCGACCTTCAAGACGTTCCATGGTGTTCACATCAACACGATATTCTACAGTGTCGATGGTAGCACGGGTGGTATTGGTGTTGTGCTTGAGGAAGAACTGCTTGCCACGGTTCATGGGTTCTTCGTCCATCCACACGAGCATGGTCTCGAACGAACGACCAACGTATGGCAGGTCGTTGGGTTTCACAATCATTTCACCACGAGATATATCGATTTCGTCTTCCAGACAGATGGTGACACTCTGTGGGCAGAATGCTTCGTCGAGTTCACCTTCGTAGGTGACGATGCTCTTGACATGGCTACGCTTCATGCTGGGCAATGCAACAATCTCGTCTCCCTTTCGGATGACACCACTGGCAATCTTGCCGCAGAAACCACGGAAGTCAAGGTTGGGACGCAGTACGTACTGAACGGGATAACGGAAATTGGTCATGTTGCGGTCGCGATGGATGGGCACGGTCTCGAGGAACTCAAGCAACGAAGGACCTTCATACCAAGGTGTGCGCGAACTACGCTCCACAACATTATCGCCCTGCTTGGCAGAGATGGGGAAACAGGTGACATCCTCAATGCCCAGTTGACGGGTGAGTTGGAGGTATTCTTCCTTTATCTTATTGAAGACAGTCTGGTCGAAGTCTACCAGGTCCATCTTGTTTACGGCCAGCACAATGTGCTTGATGCCGAGAAGACTGACGAGGAAACTGTGGCGACGTGTCTGGGTGATGATGCCATTACGGGCATCTACAAGTATGATGGCCAGATTGGCTGTTGAACCACCCGTTATCATGTTGCGCGTATATTGCTCATGTCCCGGAGTGTCGGCGATGATGAACTTACGCTGGTTGGTAGAGAAGTAGCGATAAGCCACATCGATGGTTATACCTTCCTCACGTTCGGCTTTCAGACCATCGAGCAGCAGGGCATAGTCTATCTCACCAGCACCTGCATTGCCCACACGAACAGAGTCGCGCTCCAATGCCTGAAGCTGGTCCTCATAAAGTTTCTTCGAGTCAAACAGCAAACGGCCAATAAGTGTGCTCTTGCCATCATCAACGCTACCTGCCGTAAGCAGTCGCAGGAGGTCTTTCTTCTCATCGGCATCAAGGAATGCCTTAATGTCTAAGATTCCGACCCCATCCCCTTGCCCTTCCCGAGGGAAGGGAGTATTTTCCTTTGTATCCATAATATATCTCTCTATTCTAATTCATTAATTATTTTGTCCAAACATACAAAGTCAACAATATAGTCTCCTATGATATGTTGCCTGTTAAACTTCACTCCAAGTTGACCGTTTCGGATGAAATGCCACAGGTGTTTTTCTGCTTCTGTAGGATATTGTTTGTGCTTGTGAGGCAACTCCTTTAGTAATTGATGGCGGTTTGGCGAAGCGGTATTGTATTTCAGCTTCATTCTTTAGGTCAGTATCCACTCCCCTCCCCCTCGGGAGGGGTTTCGGGGGGGCTTATTAAAAGTATCCCTCCCTCTTCTTCTGCTCCATCGAAGCTTCCTGGTCGAAATCGATGACGCGCGTGGTGCGCTCACTCTTGGTGGTGGTCATCATCTCTTCCACAATTTCCTCGATGGTGGTAGCATTGCTTTCTACGGCACCGGTCAATGGCCAGCAGCCGAGGGTGCGGAAACGAACCATACGGTTGTGAATCTTGGGGACAAGTTCCTTGGGCAGACGGTCATCATCGGCCATGATGAGTTGTCCGTCAATTTCCACGCAGGGACGTTCCTTGGCATAATAAAGAGGAACGATGGGGATGTTCTCCAGACGAATGTATTGCCAGATATCAAGCTCCGTCCAGTTGGAAAGGGGGAACACACGAATCGACTCACCCTTATGGATGCGGCTGTTGTAGATGTCCCATAACTCGGGACGCTGGTTCTTGGGGTCCCACTGATTAAACTTGTCGCGGAAGGAGAATATGCGTTCTTTGGCTCGACTCTTCTCTTCATCGCGGCGTGCACCACCGAAAGCGGCATCGAACTTGTACTTGTTGAGGGCATCGAGCAGAGCCTTGGTCTTCATGAGGTCGGTGTGTACCTTGCTACCATGGGTGAAGGGACCAACGCCAGCGTTGAAGGCTTCCATGTTGGACTCAACAATGAGGTTCCAGCCGTATTGCTTGGCATAGTTGTCGCGAAACTCTATCATCTCGCGGAATTTCCACTTAGAGTCGATGTGCATAAGGGGGAATGGAACCTTACCTGGCGCAAAAGCTTTCTCGGCCAGACGTACCATGACACTGCTGTCTTTTCCAATACTGTAGAGCATCACAGGATTTTCGAACTCTGCGGCCACCTCACGAATGATGTGGATGCTCTCGGTTTCGAGTTCCTGAAGATGGGAAAGATTATAGACCCCCTCCCCATTCCCTCCCCGAGGGGAGGGCGTATATACGCTGGATTTATCGGTCATATTATAAATATTTAATATTGTATTAACTTTACTATTTTTACTATTGTTTAATAATGCTTTGTTATTCTTTGTAACCACTCCCCTCCCTCGGGAGGGGTTCGGGGGTGGGGTCGTTTTATTGTTTGTCTAAAATCATATCCACCACCAGACGAACACTTTCCTCAAGAGGTAACTGCGACGTGTCAATACTCAAGGCAGGATTACGGGGAGCCTCAAAGGGAGCACTAATGCCCGTAAAGTCCTTAACCTCACCCTGACGAGCACGGGCATAGAGCCCCTTTACATCACGACGCTCGCATTCGGACAACGGAGTGGAAACATAAACCTCCTTGAAATCGTCTTCACCGATAATCTGACGAGCCATTTCACGAATATCTTCCGTGGGACTTACGAAACAGGCCAAAGTGACAATGCCTGTCTGCACGAACAACTTGCCTACTTCGGCTATACGGCGAATGTTCTCGATGCGGTCGGCCTGTGAGAACCCAAGGTTACTGTTGATGCCAGCCCGGATGTTGTCACCATCCAGAATGCGACAAAGGATGCCACGGGCATGTAGTTCGCGTTCCACGCCTAATGCCACTGTGCTCTTGCCACTACCGCTAAGTCCAGTAAACCATACCATGACACCACGCTGTCCGAGCATACGCTCCCGCTCTTCGCGGCTTAACATGCGGTCATAAATAGGATATATGTTTTCTGCCATGTCTTTATTCTTTTCCAAATTTTGTCTGCAAAGATACGAATTAGTGTGTTAACAGGCAAAAGAATCAGGCTATTTTCATAGATTATAGAAGAACGGTATGAGGAATACAGAAAGTATGAATACTATCAGGTTCATGGGCAAACCAACCTTTACAAAGTCGGTAAACTTGTACCCTCCTACTCCTTGTACAATCAAGTTGGTCTGGTAACCTATGGGAGTGGAAAATGCTGATGAGGCTGCGAAACAGATGCATACGACAAAAGGCATGGGGTCGGCTCCCAACTTTTCGGCTACCGATAGTGCCAGAGGAAATGAGAGGGCTGCTGCAGCATTGTTGGTGATAAGTTCTGTAAAGATATTGGTTATCAAGAACAGGGCTGCCAGTATGATGTATATGCCCCATCGGCTTTGACGAACGCTATCCGTGAGTGCAATGATGTAGCTGGCCACATAGTCGGCAAAACCCGACTTGGTCATGGCCGTGCTGATGGCAAAAGCACAGGCAATGGTGATGAGCACATCCCATGAAAGATATTTGGTGTATTTCTTAGGTGAGAACATGTGTGTCCAAGCCATAATGATGGTGGTAACACAGGCAAAGAAAAACATGTCGAGCTTGATAAACTTGAAATGTTCGGTCACAATGGGTAATTCACCTACAGTGGCGCCAATAATCATGAATATCAGCAAGGCTAAAGCGAGATAGCGCTTCTTTGTGCCCATAGGGGGCTCAAAATCACCCACACGGTTTATCATCCAAAAGACCTTACTGTCACGCCATGTCTTCTTAAAGTCCTCTGGGGCATCGGCAATCAGGGTGTCGTCGTGCGACATACGCATGTTCATGTAGTCACCTTCAAGTACTGCCCCTCCTCTACTGATAGCACGCACATGGGCACCATAGCGGCGGTAGAAGTCAAACTCATGCAGGGTCTTACCTAATCCCGGGAAACGGTTACCCAACATTATCTCGTGACGAACCATGCCCGGGGCAACATCCTGACTCTCGCTCTCCTCCTCGGCCTTACGTTCTTTAGGCAATAGGAATTGAGAAAAGAATATGAGATATATTAGTCCGGCAATGGCAATGAATATACCCACCTTGGTCAACTCGAACATGTGCATACCGTCGATGTTATACTTCAACAGCAAGCCCTCAACCGCACCTTGGGTTTCTTCGAACACCCTGGTCTCGTCCTTGTATTCCTGAATGAGCATACCATGAAGAACAAGGTTTGTGGTGGTACCAATCAGAGTACAGATACCACCAATGACAGTGGCATAGCTAAGAGGGATGAGAAACTTGGTGGGAGAAATCTTCATCTTCCGTGCCCAGTTCTTTATCATGGGGGCGAATATCACCACCACTGGGGTGTTGTTGAAGAACGCTGAAATGAAGCTCACGATGGGATAGAATCGGAGATTGGCCCTCGTTATCGTAACATTCTTCTTAGGCAAGACACGGTAAACAATACGTTCCAGAAGGCCACTTTTTCGCACTCCTTCGCTCACTAAATAAAGCATGGCCACAGTTATCATACCCTTATTGGAAAAGCCTTTCAAGGCTTCCTCCGGGTTAATAATACCTGCACACAACAGCAGTACAACTGCCGTGAATAGTATCAAGCCTGGACGTAACAGCTCGCGCATGAGAGCCACCAACATCAAGACAAGTACGATGGCTACAAAAATTATCGGAAAAGACATTATCTTAAAAAATCCTTAATTCTTAATCTTTAACCCTTAACCCTTCTCACTCCTCTTCGCTACGCAAGCGTAGCCCCTTCGGGTCGTCCGATTACACCCTTAACCCTTAATCCTTCACCCTTAATCCTTAATCCTTCACCCTCATTTATACTCTTCCCAACTCTTAATGGCAAGGTCTTCGGGCTTAATGGTACAGAATGCCGAAATGAAGGCTGCAGCCAATCGAGAGTTTGTTATCAGAGGTATATTGAGGTCAACAGCCGCACGACGAATCTTATATCCGTTTGTCAATTCACCAGCAGTAAGGTCTTTGGGAATATTGACAACCATGTCTATCTTATGTTCGTGGAGCAAGTCCAATGCCTGTGGATGCTTATCGGTATCGCTTGGCCAGTGTACCAGGGTGTTTTCAATGCCCTGTTCTGTCAAGTAGCGACTTGTACCTCCTGTAGCATACAATTTGTAGCCATGGTCACTGAGCATTTTGGCAGCATCGAGCATGGCAGCCTTCTCCTTGGCACCACCCGTGGAAAGCATGATGCCCTTCTCGGGAATACGTTGGCCCACGGAAAGCATGGCTTTCATCAGAGCACAGTTTGTATCGTCGCCCAGACATCCAACTTCACCCGTACTGCTCATATCAACCCCAAGCACGGGGTCAGCTTTTTGCAAACGATTGAATGAGAATTGGCTGGCCTTGATGCCCACATAGTCAAAGTCGAAGAAACTCTTATGTAGCTTCTCAACTGGCAACCCTAACATCACCCGAGTGGCCATCTCGATAAGATTTACCTTCAGAACCTTGCTTACAAACGGGAAACTGCGGGATGCACGAAGGTTGCACTCAATGACCTTAATCTCGTTCTCACGGGCAAGGTATTGGATGTTGAAGGGACCAGAAATATTCAGTTCACGGGCTATCTGTGCAGAAATCTTCTTGATTCGACGTACGGTCTCCACGTATAGCTTTTGGGCAGGGAACTGAATGGTGGCATCACCAGAATGTACTCCGGCAAATTCGATGTGCTCTGATATGGCATAAGCAATGATTTCTCCATTCTTTGCCACGGCATCCATCTCCACCTCCTTGGTGTTCTGCATGAACTTGGAAATAACAACGGGGTGTTTCTTGGATACATTTGCTGCAAGTTCGAGGAAGCGTTCCAGTTCCTCTTGGTTGGAGCAGACGTTCATGGCTGCACCCGAAAGCACATAGGAGGGACGAACCAATACGGGGAAACCTACTCTTTCGATGAATGAATTGACATCTTCCATTGTAGTCAGAGCGCTCCATTCGGGCTGATCCACACCGATGCGGTTGAGCATAGCCGAGAACTTCTCGCGGTCTTCTGCATTGTCAATATAACGTGCCTGGGTTCCAAGGATTGGTACGCGCTGGGCATCCAGTTTCATGGCCAAGTTGTTGGGAATCTGACCACCCGTGGAAACAATCACGCCCTTGGCCTCCTCAAGTTCTATAATATCCATAACACGCTCGAAGGTCAATTCATCGAAATAAAGGCGGTCGCACATGTCATAGTCCGTGGAAACAGTCTCGGGATTATAGTTAATCATTACAGAGCGAAGCCCTTCCTTTCGAATCGTGTTAAGTGCTTGAACACCACACCAGTCAAACTCGACTGAAGAACCAATCCGATATGCTCCACTTCCCAATACCACAATACTGCGATTGTCATGCTCGTAAGGGATGTCACTGGCTACACCACTATAAGTCAAGTACAAATAATTGGTCTGAGCCGGATATTCGGCAGCCAAGGTGTCTATCTGCTTGACTACAGGGGAAATGCCCATAGCCTTCCGCTTCTTTCGGACAACATTCATGGCCTCTTCTATGTCCATTTCCTTTTCCATGCCTAAGGCACGTGCAATCTGAAAGTCCGAGAATCCATACACCTTTGCACGACGGAATAAATCCACGTTCAAGGAATCCAAGTCTTTTGCTTCCTTAAGTTCAAAGTCTATGGCCCGAATATTGCGGAGCTTTTGCAAGAACCACTTGTCGATTTTGGTCAGTTCATGAATCTTGTCAATGCTGTACCCCTGCCCCATTGCCTTGGAAATGGCAAAGATACGTTTGTCGGTAGGTTCTTTTAGGGATTTATCTATATCGTCAATGACAAATTGCTTGTTTTCCACAAAGCCATGCATGCCCTGACCTATCATGCGAAGGCCCTTCTGAATGGCTTCTTCGAAGGTACGACCAATAGCCATGACTTCGCCCACGGACTTCATACTTGAACCCAGTTCACGGTCAACGCCACGGAACTTACCCAAATCCCAGCGCGGGATTTTGCACACTACATAGTCGAGTGCGGGTTCAAAGAAGGCTGTCGTAGTCTTTGTAACAGAGTTCTTCAGGTCGAAGAGTCCATACCCTAATCCCAGTTTGGCTGCAACAAATGCCAAAGGATAACCCGTGGCCTTGCTGGCCAATGCCGATGAACGACTTAAACGGGCGTTTACTTCAATGACACGGTAATCCTCACTCTCGGGGTCGAAAGCATACTGGACATTACACTCACCAACAATACCAATGTGACGTATAATCTTGATGGAGAGCGCACGGAGCTTGTGGTACTCACTGTTTGTAAGGGTCTGCGAGGGAGCAATGACAATGCTTTCGCCAGTATGAATACCCAGAGGATCGAAGTTTTCCATGTTGCAGACCGTTATGCAGTTGTCGAATCGGTCACGCACCACTTCATATTCAATCTCCTTCCAACCTTTCAGGCTTTTCTCAACAAGAACTTGTGGCGAGAACGAAAATGCCTTTTCGGCCAAACGGTTAAGTTCGTCCTCGTTGTCGCAGAAACCTGAACCCAGGCCGCCCAAGGCATAGGCTGCACGGATGATTACGGGATAGCCTAATTCACGAGCAGCACAACGAGCCGCCTCAATATTCTCACAAGCCTGACTCTTGATAGTCTTCACTCCTATCTCATCAAGTTTCTGCACAAAGAGTTCGCGGTCTTCCGTATCAATGATGGCTTGAACAGGCGTACCCAAAACCTTCACACCATATTTCTCCAAAACGCCACTCTTGTAAAGTGAAACGCCACAATTCAATGCGGTCTGACCACCAAAAGCCAACAGTATGCCCTGTGGACGTTCCTTTTCAATCACACGTTCCACGAAATATGGAGTCACAGGCAAGAAGTATATATGGTCGGCCACGCCTTCCGAAGTCTGTACTGTAGCAATGTTGGGATTAATCAATACGGTCTCAATGCCTTCTTCTTTCAATGCCTTTAGTGCTTGGGAACCCGAATAGTCGAACTCGCCAGCTTCGCCAATCTTGAGCGCACCAGAACCAAGTAAGAGAACTTTTTTGAATGAGGAGGGTGATTCATTGGCGGGTTGTATCTCGTCCAGTCTAATACATTTCTCTTGCTCCTTGTCCCCTGCTCCTTTCTCCTTACGCTCCAATAAAGCCACAAACTCATCGAAAAGGAATTCCGTGTCCACAGGCCCCGAACTGGCTTCGGGATGGAACTGAGCCGAGAACCATGGATTCTTTTTATGACGAATACCTTCGTTTGACCCGTCATTCATGTTTACGAATAAGGGTTCCCAGTCTTCCTGAAGCGTGGTGGTGTCCACGGCATACCCATGGTTCTGGCTTGTAATAAAACATTTTGTCGTACCAACAAGTCGCACAGGCTGATTGTGGCTTCGATGACCGTATTTCAGTTTGTAAATACGAGCCCCAGCGGCTTTGCTCAATAACTGATTGCCCATACAAATACCCATGCAAGGACGAATCGTCGGATTTGCCAAGAACTTACGAATGTTCTGCACGGTTATCTCGCAGGTGTCAGGATCGCCCGGGCCATTGGCCAAGAATAATCCGTCGAATTCCATTTCGTTGAAATCATAGTCCCAAGGTACACGAATTACCTCAACTCCACGACGAAGCAAGCAGCGAATAATATTTTCCTTTACACCACAATCCACCAAAACGACCTTCTTTGCATTGGGACGTTCGGCTTTGTAACGAATAACTTCCTTACAACTAACTTGGGCGACAAAATTTACGCCCTCATAGTCGGCTGTAGGGATATTGTCGGGCATGTCATCAAAAAGGATTTTACCCATCATTACACCATGTTCACGTAACACCTTCGTCAACTGGCGAGTGTCAAAGCCTGTGATTCCTGGTACTTTTTCACGCTTCAGCCAATCGGCTAAACTCTCCTTTCCATTCCAGTGATTAAATTCTTCGCTATAATCACTTACAATAATGGCTCGTGCATGAATACGATCACTCTCCATAAATGTGGAAAGGCCGTTTTCTTCAATGGAAAACTCTGGTACACCATAATTTCCCACAAGAGGATAGGTCAAGGCCATCAACTGACCGGCATAAGAAGGGTCGGTCAGCGATTCGGGATAGCCCATCATAGCTGTGTTAAATACGACTTCGCCAGCAACAGGAGCTTCATATCCAAAGGAAGTTCCCTGAAAGCGTGTTCCATCATCTAATAAAAGCGTTACCTTTTTCATATCTTCTTATAGACATTTTCGTAATAATTGATAAAAGCCTGATTCAGCAGTTTCAAACCACCAGGGGTCGGATAGTCACCGCTAAAATACCAGTCGCCCGAGTGGTTCGGACATGCCTTATGAAGTCCTTCAAGACTTTGATATACAATCTCTATGGGGGTGTCAATACCGACAGGACGCAACATTTCAACCATCTTCTGACTGATTTCCTCATCTGAGAATGGAGCATAGATGTCTTTCACATGGTTTTTCATTTCCTCCTTTGGCAATGACTTTTGTTGTACACAACGACGATAAACATCATCGATGCGTGCCCAGTCACCACGTTCAATAATCAGTTCGATGGCTGCACGGAATGCGATAAACTCATCCATTTGTGCCATGTCGATACCATAATAGTCGGGATAACGAACCTGCGGAGAACTGCTGACAAGAACAATCTTTTTCGGGTGTAACCGGTCGAGTATGCGAATGATACTTTCTTTTAGGGTCGTACCGCGGACTATACTGTCATCAATAACGACAAGATTATCTTCATAGGGAGTTATCGAGCCATAGGTAATATCATAAACGTGAGCAGCAAGGTCGTTTCGCTGATTTCCTTCCGTGATAAAGGTGCGAAGTTTAATATCCTTCCATGCAATCTTTTCAGAACGAATGTACATGCCTATGATTCTCTGTATCTCTTCTGCTGTGGGCTGATGGTCACGTGTGATTTTGCATATCTCCTCTACCTTTTGGCGGTTCAATGCCTTAATGAATCCACGAACCATGCCGTAATATGCAACTTCTGCCGTATTGGGAATGAAGGAGAAAACAGTATGGGCAACATCTCCGTCAATGGCCTCCGTAATACGTTCTGTGAGTTGTTCACCCAGATTCTTGCGTTCCTCGTAGATATCAGCATCGGAACCTCGACTGAAATATATACGTTCAAAAGAACAAGCACGTTTGGTCTGTGCTGGTAATATCTGTGAAAGTGAAACCTGTCCAGAAGCGTTCATGACCAGTGCTTGACCAGGCTCAAGTTCTTTTACCTGTTCTGTTTCCAACTCAAAGGCCGTCTGTAAAACTGGTCTTTCAGAAGCAACAACAAGAATTTCGTCATCTTGATACCAGAATGCAGGTCGGATTCCCCATGGGTCGCGCATGGAGAACATCTCACCGCTACCTGTCATACCGCAGATTACATAGCCACCATCCCACATGGGCGCACTAGTTTTCAGTACATTTCGCATGTCTATGTTTTCCTCGATATATTGTGTAATCTCCCTTCCGTGTTTGTCGTCTTCCAATGCAATGTTAAATAGACGTTCGCTTTCGCGATCCAAACGGTGCCCAAGCTGTTCTAATAAGATAAACGTGTCACTATACACCCGGGGATGCTGACCAAACGAAGAAATGGAATCAAAGATCTCATCAACATTGGTTAGATTAAAATTCCCGCAGAGGCAAAGATTCTTGGCTCGCCAGTTATTGCGGCGCATGAAGGGATGAACAAAAGAAAGGGCACGCTTTCCAGTTGTTGAATACCGAAGGTGCCCCATATAAATCTCTCCCGCAAATGGGAAGTTCTTTTTCGCATAAGATGCATCTGCCAATAAATCGGACGGAATCTCACTAAACTGCTTATGAACCGTTCCAAATATCTCTCCGATAGCACCGCTTCCCATTGCACGCTCGCGGAACATATATTCATTACCTGGTTCAGCCTCCATCTTGACACAGGCCATTCCTGCACCTTCCTGTCCACGATTGTGTTGCTTCTCCATCAACAGATAGAGTTTGTTGAGGCCATACATCCATGTGCCATACTTTTGCTGATAGTACTCGAGGGGCTTTTTTAAGCGTATCATCGCTACCCCGCACTCATGCTTCAATTGCTCCATCGGCTTTCAGGTTTACAAAAGAAAACTTTTATTTTGTTCGGCAAAGATACAAAGAAAAAATGGATTATTTATTATAATGCTCTTTATAATCACAAATATTCACGAACTATGTTCTCTGTAAGTGACCATAATTCCTTCATCTGTTTATGATTTTGATATTTTTCGCCTAAGTTAATTATTCTATTCGAACGGCAGAATGTTCCTGTCTGTTGAGATTTATCTTCATCTAACAACAAGTGGATGGCCGTGTCTGCCCCCTGCCGAGGCGTACGAATAAGTGGACGGAAAATAAGGTCTGTAATGGGGTCGAAAAACATTTGCATACGGATGATGCCCGTTGATACAATGCCAGGATCGGCCGCGTTAACCGTAATTCCCCTATCTTTTACACGTCGTGCCAAATCAATGGTAAATAGCGTTATGGCCAATTTGGTATTACTGTAGATGGGTATGCGCCAGAAGGAACCCTTGCGACCTTTTTCAAAGAATTCCGGGAAGTTGAGTGCACCCAGACAATAAACGCAAGATGCCATGTTGACGATGCGACTTCCTTCTCCCATCAGAGGAAGAAGTAATCGAGTAAGCAAATATGGACCAACATAGTTAACACTGACCGTTCGCTCCAGTCCATCCACGGTAATATGGTAACCTGTCTCCATTGTGCCAGCATTGTTCATTAACAAATCAACACGTTGGTATCTACTCTTCACTTCATCCACAAAACGTCTGACTGAAGCTAAATCTGCTAAGTTAATACCAATAACCTCAATATTGGGATTACCTGTTTCTGCCTTTAAACTCTCACACTTTGCCATAGCCAATTTAGGACAATAGCAAGCCATGATAGTCTGGTATCCAGCCTGAGCAACGGCTTTCGCCTCCTCGTATCCCATGCCTCCATCGGCACCAGTTATAATAGCAAGTTTCATTGATTTTGTTCTTTTTCGATTCTATCTATTTCGCGTTGCAAATCACTTGGTAACGAATTATTAAGATGTTGATGACAAGCCATTTCAACAGTGTACATTCTACCAATACAATAGTTACTATGCTTGCAACCACAACGATGATGAGGGTCTTCGTGAAGACGGTTGACAAAGTCTGGTTCATTGAGCAGGCTACGAGCCATCTGTACGGCCTCGAAGCCATGACTTAGCACCTCGTTAATCTTGTCGCCAGCAACGAGACCACCGACATAAATAAATTTCATGTCCGGCATGGCTTCACGGAACTTTAGCGCATCTTCCAGGAAGAACGCTTCCTCGTAATGAACAGGACGTGTCAATATATTACGCACCAAAGGCTTGCATGAACGAATGCCATACTTCAGCCACCATTTATCCATATAGTGCGTCATAGTTTGGAGTGGTAACTCTCCACGCATTACGTACATTGGCGTTGCACTCACCAAGCCACCGCTTAAGACTAACGCATGTACCCCCAACTCATGCAAACGACGTGCTACGGGTATGCTATGTTCCTCAAGTGAAATGCCATTCTTCAGTCCGTCTCGCATGTTCATCTTGCAGACTACGGCCATGTCGTTACCTGCTGCTTTCATTACCTCCTCCAGGCACATGGTCATAAAACGCATACGGTTCTCAAGCGAGCCCCCGAACTCGTCTTGACGATGGTTGAAATAGGGATTTAAAAACTGGTCTATCAGATAACCATGCCCACAATGTATTTCCACCTCATCGAAGCCTGCTTCACGAGCCAAATTTACGGACTCCCCAAACTTACGAGCTAATGATGGCAATTCGTCTCGGCGTAAACCACGAACAAGGGTCGGACTATAAAGATTAAAACCATTTGATGCCCCAACTGGGATACAACCGCAGATTGCTTTATGACTCATGTTGCCACAATGTCCAAGCTGGATGCCGGCAGCCGCTCCTTCATGATGAATCCCATCTGTTAAACGACGCAAACCAGGAACAATCTCTGGTTTCATAACAAGTTGTCTATCAAAGCTGAGTCCACTCTCTGTCACAGCAGCATAGGCAATAGTAGTCATACCAATTCCTCCACGTGCTACGCTGGTATGGTAGTCATACAGCATTTGGCTGGGTTCGTGTCCAGGACACATGCTTTCGAAAGCAGCACTGCGAATGGTTCTGTTCCTAAGAGTTAGCGGTCCAATATGAGCCTCCTCAAATATCTTGTTCATTAATAATGAATGTTTTTAATATAAAAATGGTATGATGCGTTTACGTTGTCCTACAGCTTCATCTCCAAACTCCTGACGGTATTTGTTGTGTATCGCATGGGCTCTGGGTACCAAGTTGGCAGCCGTCCAAATCGGGAACACCCAAGCAACTGGAGTAGCTGCAGCCAATGCGAAACCAATCCACTCCATCAATTCGCCCAGGTAATTAGCCGAAGTAACATAGCGATACATTCCTTTTTGTGGCAAATAATGACGTGTATCACCAGGTTTACGCAAATGTCGGATGACATGGTCGGAATGCCAGTTGATAAGCAATCCAATGACAAAAATCAATATCCCTAATAGGGCATTCCATCGATATAGGTATGTGGCACCTTCTTGGAAGTCAGGATTGGGATACCAATAAAGTCCGCCACCTTGCATGAGGCCATTTATAACATTAAATACAACGCCCATAGACATAATAGCCACAGGCATTTGGCTTCGCCCTGTCATCAACCAGGGAAAAACAAATGACCGTTGGAAATAATGGATTTGAAACAGTCCGAATAAAACGAGCTGAGGCAGCTGCCAACGAATCGGTGAAAAGAACCAAATAAGAAACATTACTAGAAAAACGGGTGCTTCCATCAATGTCCATGCAATACGATTATCTATACTCCACCCCCATTGGCGTGTACGGAATTGACCATAGCCCGCTGTTACGAAGTAGAGACTAACAAATACCACGGCGGCCATCACCGTCATACCCCACACTAGATAGTCAAAACATTCCTTTGGCATTTTTACTAATATGCAGTTGTTTACGCTCTGCAAAGATACGCAAATTAGTTGATTTTCTCAAATATATTTGGGAATTTGCATACTAAGTCGTATCTTTGGCAGTTGAAATCAATACACAGACATACAGACAACAAGGATTATGAAAGATTTTAGCGATTTGATTTACATCCGTCGCAGCCATCGCAAGTTTACGGATGAACCCATAAGTGAAGAAGACCTCAAGGCCGTGATGCGGGCCGGGTTGATGGCACCATCAAGCAAAGGGCTGCATAGCTACGAATTTATAACAGTAACTAACGGAAAGGTTATCGGTCATCTTTCGCGATGTAAATCCATGGGGGCAGAATTGTTGGCTGGTGCTCCTGCAGCCATTGTCGTTTTGGGCAATCCCAGTATAAGTGATGCATGGATAGAAGACAGCAGCGTTGCTGCAACCATGATGCTGCTACAAGCCGAGGATCTTGGCTTGGGAGCATGTTGGGTGCAAATGCGCGAACGGAAGGATTCCGAGGGACGTGATGCAGAGGAAAACGTGCGCCATTTGTTAGGCATCCCAGCAGATGTGCGAGTGCTTTGTGTCATTGCTCTTGGCCACAAAGGAATGGAACGCAAGCCTCAAAACGAAGATCGTCTGATGTGGGATAAGGTACATAAGGAAACATGGTAATAACACTTATTGGTACAGGGAATTTAGGTTCCAACCTTCATGCAGCACTCACGAAAGCCGGTCATACAGTAAAACAATTGTACGGGCGTACCTTTTCATTAACGGACATTGTTGGCGATATTGTCATCATCAGCATCAAAGACGATGCCGTACCTACTGTAACCGAACGATTGGCGGGATGTCCTCAGTTGGTGGTACATACCGCCGGCAGTTTATCGATAAATACCATCCCGACTGCCCGACGGGGCGTGTTCTATCCCATGCAGACCTTCAGCAAGGAACGCTTAGTAGATTTTGCTGAGATTCCTATATTTGTAGAATCGGGAACAGAGGAAGACACATTGCTGTTAGAAGAACTTGCTCACTCCATCAGCAAAGTAGCATTCCGATTAGACAGCGAATCACGCAAATATCTACATCTAGCAGCAGTCTTTGCCTGTAATTTCACGAATCATTGTTATAAAATTGCTGAAGATATCCTACGGGAACATGACATTCCTTTCAGTATTATGCTTCCATTAATAGATGAAACAGCTCAGAAAGTACACAGACTCACGCCTCAAGAGGCACAAACGGGACCTGCTATCCGATATGACAGGTCTGTCATCGGAAAGCAGGAAATGATGCTCACAGGATATAAAAAGGAGATTTATCAGATAATGAGTAAAAGCATACATCATCATGGAATTGATCATAAAGACAAAATTATATGATAAACTATAATTTAAAAAAGATACGTGCCGTCGTTTTTGATGTGGATGGTGTGCTGAGTCGGGAAACCATCCCAATGAACGAAGACGGAACACCATGTCGCACCGTGAATATTAAAGATGGATATGCCCTGCAATTGGCTGTGAAAATGGGACTACATATTGCCATCATAACAGGAGCTAAGGTGGAGGCCATACGCGTTCGCTACGAGGGACTTGGCATTCAAGACATACATGTTGGAGTTGCGGTGAAGATTGAAATATACGATGCTTTCCTGCAGAAATACGCCCTTAATGACGAAGAGGTTCTCTACATGGGTGACGACATACCTGACTACGAAGTAATGATACGAAGCGGATGCCCCTGTTGCCCTGCCGATGCTGCAACAGAAATTAAGGAAATAAGTTGCTATATCAGTCCAATCAAGGGAGGATGCGGATGCGGACGTGATGTCTTGGAACAAGTGTTACGGGCACAAGGAAAGTGGATGGCTGACAAAAAAGCCTTTGGATGGTGAAAGTAGTAAAAAGGACACTAATGCTTAATCCGAAATATAAAATAGTTTTGGCAAGTGGCAGCCCACGTCGTAAGGAATTACTGTCGGGGCTAGGCTTGAATTTTGAGGTTCGTTTAATGCCGGGTATTGACGAATCATATCCCAATGATCTAACGGGCGAAGAGATAGCACTGACCATCTCAAGAAAAAAAGCAGAGGCATACCGTTGCAGTATGGGACAAGATGAACTCATCATCACAGCAGATACCATTGTCTATCTTGATGGCCAAGTTATGGGAAAACCCAACGATGAGAAAGATGCCATTAAAATGCTACAAGCCTTACGAGGAAAGACTCATCAGGTAATTACTGGCGTAACCCTCCTAACAACCAATCTCATGCATTCTTTTTCTACAGTAAGCAATGTTACATTTAGTAATATAACAGATGAAGAAATAGAATATTACGTTAGAAAATTTAAACCATTAGACAAAGCCGGTTCTTATGGCATACAAGAATGGATTGGCTACATTGGGGTAGAACGCATTGAGGGCTCTTACTTCAACGTAATGGGACTACCTGTTCAACGTCTGTATAAAGAACTTAAACAAAACAACATCATTCTATGAACATGAAAACAATACGCCTACTTATCATGGGGCTGTTTGCCCTTTGCTTGTTTGCCTGTGACAATGAAAAAGAAGGAGCAAGGCCTCCTGTTTTCCAAGGATTCAAGTATGAGCCCCAAGTAGTACATGCAGGTGACAAAGTAACCATAACAGCCGTGCAAATACAACAAGGCGTACATCTTTATGGCGCCCAGCATAATTGGGTGTTGAAAGTACAAACTATTGAGAATGGTGAAACCACGGAGTGTACATTGTCCTATAGTACTCCATCGGGAACCCATGTCAGCTGTTATGACAATCCTACGTGGGAGGTTACCATTCCTGCCAATACCATAAGTGGCAGATATACTTGTCAGTTCTCGGCAAGTTGGAACAACGCTGCCGATGCCGAGCAGAACTCATATAATGGTGGTACAGGCACTGGATGCACTGGCAGTATTAATTCTATATCTTCCACTCTTTATAGTCGGGCTAATGGCAGTTTCACTCTGCCCGTGCAATAAAACCAACCTCCGCGCGTTATATATTATAATATGACGCAAAAACTACTGTGTACTTTCCTATGGTTGCTTACCTTCTTCGCGGGAGGCAACTGCATTGTTTGTGCACAAGAGAATAGCGATACAACCAGGGTAAAGCTTCGTGGAACCGTTGTTGACGAGAACCAAGAACCCATCCCACTGGTCATTGTGCGTATTGAAGGACAAGGAATAGCCACAACGGCCAATCTGGATGGCAAATACAATATCTCCTTTCGCACTGCGGACAGCGTTGTAGTAATCTATCAGATGATGGGTTTTTCCCAAAGGAAAAGGGTATTAAAAAAGCCTATGGGAGAACTAGTGTTAAATGTGGTCATGAAATCAAATGACAGACACCTTGACGATGTGGTTGTACAGGAACAGCGACGACAAATGGGACAGACCCAAACCTTGAATACTCAAGAACTGAAACGACTGCCTTCGACCACGGGAAATGCAGTGGAGGAACTTGTTGCCACTCAGGCTGGTGTCTCCACCCACAATGAGTTAAGCAGTCAATATAACGTACGTGGTGGCTCTTTCGATGAAAACTTTGTTTACATCAATGGCGTAGAAATATATCGCCCTCTCCTTATAAGTTCTGGGCAACAAGAAGGACTATCGGTTATCAATAGCGACATGGTGGAACGCGTGGAATTTTCGGCGGGAGGCTTTGAAGCCAAATATGGGGATAAAATGTCCAGTGTACTTGACATTACTTACCACAAGCCCCGAGGATGGGAAGGCTCGTTGCAAGGTTCTCTGCTCGGAGCTAATGCGTATGCTGGATATGGAACGAAAAAGTTTTCTTTCTCCAACGGGCTACGATACAAGACCAATCAATACATGCTTGGTGCCATGGAAACCAAAGGGGAATACCGTCCCCGTTTCCTCGACTATCAAGCCTATCTATCATGGTCGCCTTCACGTAACTGGACGTTCGATGCTATTGGATATATCTCTAAGAACAACTACAATTTTGTACCCAAAGACCGAGAAACACGTTTTGGAACAATGGAAGATGTAAAGAGTTTCCGTGTCTATTTCGACGGTAAGGAAGAGGACCTCTTCCGCACTCTCTTTGGGACGGCAAAACTTACCCGACGCATTAATGAACGTTCTAATTTAAGTATGGCATTCAGTGCTTTCTCCACGAAGGAAAGAGAAACCTATGATATACAAGGACAGTATTGGCTCAATGAGACAAATACCGATGAGCAGTTGGGTGTAGGCACATATATGGAGCATGCACGAAACCTGTTAACCAGTAGTACACAAGCCTTGAAACTCAGCTACAGCCTTCAACGTAGGAATCACGCATTGCTGGCTGGCATTGGCTGGAAACACGAACACATCAAGGAAAACTACCGTGAATGGGAAAGCCGGGATAGTAGTGGCTACAGCATACCACACACGGGCAACGACCTCATGCTCATTTATAATCTCAAGAGCATCAACAACATCTCAAGCGACCATCTGGAAACCTATGTACAGGACACCTGGAGGAAAGAATCGTCAATAGGCATTATCAATGTAAACTATGGTGCACGCCTCTCCTTTTGGAACTGGAACCGCGAATGGCTTTTCTCGCCACGTGTGTCCATGGGCTATGTACCAAAGAAAAATGACAACTTTACGTTCCGTCTGGCCACGGGGCTTTACTATCAACGTCCTTTCTACAAGGAACTGCGTGACACCATCACAGAGAATGGCAATACACGAGTTGAACTAAACAAGGACATCAAGTCGCAACGCTCGTTCCAGATTTTGGCTGGCCTGGAATACAGATTCCATATTGCACAACGGCCATTCCGTTTTACTACCGAGATGTACTATAAGGCGCAAAGTCGTATCAATCCATATAACGTAGATAACGTCAAGGTTGTTTATTACGGAGAGAATATCGCTACAGGATTTGTAACGGGCATAGATTTCAAAGTATATGGCGAGATGGTGAAAGGAACCGATAGCTGGATAAGTTTTGGTTTGATGAAAGCGCAAATGACTCTACACGGGAAGAAAATACCTCAGCCCACCGACCAGCGATGGAACCTCAACTTCTTTTTCTCCGATTATTTCCCAGGAACCAAACGATGGAAAATGAATTTGAAAGCATCATTTGCCGACGGCCTTCCCTTTGGCCCACCACATACAGGCCTGGAGAAACAAGCTTTCCGTGCTCCAGCCTACAAACGTGTTGACATTGGCATGAACTATCGTGCCCTAAACAACGAGGACCGGCATCTGAAACACAATGCCGTGAAGAACATTTGGTTAGGGCTTGACTGCTTCAACATCTTCGGCTTCAACAATGTCTCAGGTTACTATTGGGTGACTGATGTCGTGGGACAACAATATGCCGTTCCAAACTACTTGACGGGCAGGCAGATTAATGGACGCGTGCTTATCGAGTTCTAAAATAATCGCTATTCCCTACCCCCAAATCAAAAATAGTTTCGTATCTTTGCAATGCAAAATACACAAAATCATTAAATATTTAAACTTTTAAATCACGTTATGAAGATATCAAGAATCGAACATCTGGGCATTGCCGTACAGAGCATCGACGCTGTACTGCCCTATTTCCAGGACGTTCTGGGACTGGAAGTGTACAAGACAGAGGTCGTTGAAGACCAGAAGGTAAAGACTGCCTTTCTGAAGGTTGGTGAGGTTAAACTTGAGCTGTTGGAGCCCACATGCCCCGAAAGCACTGTACAGAAGTTCCTCGACAATGGTGGTCGTGGCGTTCACCACGTAGCCTTCAAGGTTGAGGATGGTGTGACTGAAGCACTGGCCATGTGCGATGAGAAGGGAATCCGTCTTATCGACAAGGCTCCCCGCAAGGGTGCCGATGGTCTCCACATCGCTTTCCTGCATCCAAAATCAACTTGTGGCATCCTCACCGAACTTTGTGAGGAATAAATGCAAATTAATTCAACACACAAGAAAAGGGATATGTCAAACAGACATATCCCTTTTCTTTATCACATCACAGAATATGATTCCTTGTCATTACCTTACCTATGTATGAAACGCAACATCTATAAGATAAGTGGTTGATGCTATTTTGCTTTTTCGAAAATATCATGATAAAAGGAAATCCTATGAATATGCTTTGCCTGTTTAGGAAAAAAACGTAACTTTGTCAATGAAAAACAAATACAATTCAAAACATGACTTATCTTATAGCCGATAGTGGCAGTACTAAGACCTCATGGGCCTTGACCGACGGAGCAACACGGGAGCACTTTGAAACGATGGGCATTAATCCTGTGAGGGATAGCGAAGAGGACATTGAGAAGATAATCCAAACTTTCCCGATGCAGGAAGGACATCCTTCTCTTTGTGAAGGGAAAGAGGTATTTTTCGTTTTCTTCTACGGTGCTGGTTGCATACCCCCTTACAGCGATGTTGTTCGGCGTGTATTAAAGCGTCGTTTTCCCAATGCTGAGGTCAAGGTAGAGAGCGATCTGCTTGGAGCTGCCCATGCGTTGTGCGGGCACAAGGAAGGCATCGCCTGTATCTTAGGCACGGGCTCGAACTCGTGTCTCTATGACGGGATGCAAATTGTGGAGAACGTTTCCCCGTTGGGATGGATTCTTGGCGACGAGGGCAGTGGTGCAGTTTTGGGGCGTAGACTCGTTGGAGATATTTTGAAGGGGCAGTTCTCCCCTGCCCTTTGTCAGGCATTCACTGAGGAAACGGGTTTCACACGCGCGGAAATTATAAATAAGGTATATAGGGAACCGATGCCCAATCGTTTCCTCGCTTCGCTCGTACCCTTCCTTGGTCGTCACCGGGATAGCGACGATGTGCATCATTTCCTTATCAACGAGTTCCGTCGTTTTCTGCATCGAAACGTCGCAGCCTACCGTCGTCTTGACCTCCCCGTTTCGTTCGTTGGAGGCATAGCCAATAGTTTTCGTGATGAACTCGCCGAGGCACTATGCCTCGAAGGTATGAAGCTTGGCCGTATACTACAGCGACCTATTGACGGGATGGTAGATTATATACTGAAGAAACAATCCATATAAGCATGAAAAAGATACTTACACTACTGGTGCTCGCCGCTATCTTTGTGGTCGGACGAGCAGGGGCAAAGCCCATTGAGATTAAGACGAACGAGGGTGAAACGCGCGTGACTTTCATGTCACCGACCATTGTGCGCGTGGAGCACGGCAAGGCGCTGGACCGCGAAGGTCAGAAGAGTCTGGTCGTAACGATGCAGCCACAGGCAGACGTGAAAGTGAGCGTGAAGGACAAGGCTAACGAGGTCACCGCCACATCGTCGGCACTGACGGTCGTCATCAATAAGGCGAACGGTCAGGTGCAGTTCCTAACGAAGGGCGCTAACCTACTGAAGGAGAAGGCCACATCGTTACAGCCTCGCCTCGCCCAGACCTATACCTTGGACAAGGACGAACCTATCTATGGCCTGGCAGCCCTGCAGGACGGCAAGCTCAATCGTCGTGGCACTGAGCGCCGAAAGATGGAGCAGTCGAACCTCGAAGATTACCAGTATGTTATCCAATCCTTAAAGGGATGGGGCATTTATTGGGATAACTATAGCCGTGCCGACTTTATTGACAATCAGGAGGGAATGACGTTTAACCCCGAGACCGGCGACCGTATCGATTACTACTTCATGTACGGAGGTTCGGCCGACGGCGTCAATAAGTTGATGCGCCAGCTTTCGGGCGATGTGCCCATGTTCCCCTTATGGACGTTCGGCTACTGGCAGTGCCGTGAACGCTACAAGTCCAGTCGTGAGCTCCTCGAGGTAGTGGATTGGCATCGCAAGAATAGCGTGCCTCTCGACGGAATCATACAAGACTGGCAGTACTGGGGCTCGAACTATCTGTGGAATGCTATGGACTTTCTGAACGATGAGTTCGCTGATGGCGAGCGCATGGTCCAGCGCGTGCACGAGCAAAATGCGCACCTTATGATAAGCATCTGGGCGAGCTTCGGCCCTCACACCCTGCAGTATAAGGAGCTGGACAAGGCAGGTTTGCTTTTCGACTTCTCGACGTGGCCCCAGAGTGGCAGTAGCATTTGGCCGCCAAAGATGCAATATCCGAGCGGCGTCCGCGTATATGATGCCTACAGCCAACAGGCGCGTGACATCTATTGGAAGTATCTCCAGCGCCTCCATCAATACGGCTGTGACGCCTGGTGGATGGATTCTACCGACCCCGACTATAACGACCCGAAGGACGAAGATTACAATCGTCCCGTAGGCGCCTCCCCGTCGATGGGCATCGAGGCACAGGGCACTTGGCGCTCCATGCGCAATGCCTTCCCCCTCGCCACCGTAAGCGGCGTGTATGACAATCTGCGCCGTATCGACAAAGACCGCCGTGTCTTCATCATGACGCGCTCGGCCTTCGCCGGTCAGCAACGCTACGGTAGCGGGCTATGGAGCGGAGATATCACCTCCAGCTGGGATGTGTTGAGGAAGCAAATCCCCTTGTGTCTGAACTACACGATGACGGGATGCCCCAACATCAACACGGACATCGGTGGCTTCTTCTGCGGTCGCTACGGCGGCAACCGCGCACCCAAGAACCCTAACTATCAGGAGCTTTACGTGCGATGGATACAATTTGGCCTCTTTTGCCCCGTATTCCGTAGCCACGGAGCCGACGCCCCTCGCGAGATATACCAGTTTGGAAAGAAGGGCGACCCCACGTTCGATGCCATCGAAGCAACTATCCGTCTACGCTACCGCTTACTTCCTTACATCTACAGCACCGCGTGGGCAGTGACGCACGAAGGCGACAGCTACATGCGTGCCCTTATGTATGACTTCCCCAAGGACCAGCGTACATGGGACCTCACCGACGAGTTCCTCTTTGGCCGCTCCATACTGGCCTTGCCCATCACTCGCCCGCAGTTCACCGACGAAGGTACTAACCCGTCCCGTGAGGCTGACTTTAGTCAGCCGGCAAGCGCCACGAAGTACCTGCCCCAAGGCTCCGACTGGTACAACTTCTACACCGAAGAACGCCTCTCTGGCGGCCAGGACGTGACGCTCCAGACTCCCTTCAATCAGGCCCCAATGATGGTTCGCTCAGGCGCCATCCTCCCGTTGGCACCCGTCATGCAATACGCCAGTGAGCGCGCCTGGGATAATATCGACATCGTTGTATACCCCGGACGTGACGGCCAGTTCACCCTATACGAGGACGAGGGAGACTCCTATCGTTACGAGCAAGGCGCCTATTCGACCATCGCCTTCCAATGGAACGACAAGAAGCAGGAGCTTACGATAGCCAAGCGTCAAGGTCATTTCCCCGGCATGCTCGCCTCCCGCACCTTCAACGTCCGTCTCGCCGGTTCTCAGGTCGTGAAGACGGTATCCTACAGCGGCACCGCCGTAAAGGTGAAGTTCTGACCCTAATAAACCTCGTAAATAAAGATTAGTAATCTTCAGCCCTCAAGATTACTAATGTTAAGGTCTTAAGATTACTAATCTTCGGGCCTTAACATTACTAACCCTTTCCCAAACCCTTAAATGCTTGTGACCTGACCATACTGCAAACAAAATGCAAAGTCGGTGGTTTGGTGATTCGGGCAAATAATCTTACCTTTGCGAGGTCTATGAAACAATCGATAATCATTATGGCCTTGGCCCTGCTCATGACGGGTTGCCAAAGTAGAAAGGACAAAGGCAAGTGCTCTCGGGTGCTTGGGTCTTGACGGAAAAGGAGTACCCCATGGGGGGCATAGAACGATACCCCATCAGCAACATGAGTCTGCTGCGCATCTATGAGGACGACAGCCTGTTGAGGGAATGTGGGCTGACGCAGACGCCCACGGCGCTGGTGGTGCATCAACCGTATTGGAAGGCGGACATCACGCTGATATCTAAGGGCGGTGGCGAGTATGTCTATCTGGAGGGCGACGAGCCGAGGCCGCTACAAGTTAGGGGCGACACGACAATCGTCGTACAGAGGAATGGCGTGCGATTTACCTGGCATCGGGCGGAGGACTTGTATCGCGAGTGGGGCGAGGAGATAAGGAGCATCGTCGAAAATAACTTGGAGGGCGAGGACATGTCGGCTGGGCAGCGCTTCGTGCTATCGATGAAGGAGCGCGAGCAACGGGCGACCATCCACTGGCTCTTGTGGGTTTCGATGGTCATCGTCGTAGCTTTGCTGGTCATGGGGCAGACGTTGCTGAACTATCGTCGGGAGCGTCGGCGGCTGAAGTTGCAACTTGAGCAAATCAGGGAAGTAAAGGAGCACCGCCCAGCGACGGTACGTCAGGCAATGGAAAACTCTGAATCGGCTTTCTTCCGCTCGGACGAATACGATGTACTGCGCCGACGCATCGCCTCGGGCCGCCCGTTGACGGAGGCCGACTGGCAGGAGGTTCGCGAGCGGCTGAAGGGAGTCTATCCCGGCTTCGTCGGACAGTTGCGTGGTCTTTATCCAATGAGTGAACTGGAGATGCAGGTATGCATGCTCACAAAGCTACGTATCCCTCCCACCGACATGGCGAGCGTGTTGGCACGCGATGTCTCGACAATCAGCACAGTTCGCAGTAGGCTTTACGGCAAAGTGTTTGGTCGAAAGGGCGGCGCCCGCGAGTGGGACGAGTTTGTGCTAAGTATCGCTTAGTGCGGAGGGTAAGGGAGCCGCGATGGCATCGCGACATACGAGAATGTAGCTTGCATATTATTTGCACGTGAGATGCAAAGGAAATGCAAAAAGGAAAGTTTGGACGATAAGGCGCGAAGGTCGTAACTTTGCAGCATCAACTTAATTTCTATGATTATGAAAAGTACTATTATTACCTTGATGTTTGCCCTGCTGTGGGCGGGCAACGTCAGCGGCCAGAAGACTAAGGTCAGTGAGAAAGAAATCGTGGGCGTATGGACGATGGAGTCGATGCAATGGGAGGGTGAGAAGCTGCAGAAGTGCGGACGTGAAATGGGCTATACGCAGGTGAAGTACTATGGTGCGGACGGCGAGTATGCAAGCGCTGGTATAGCCATGAACAAGGACGGTAAGTGTGTGGTCATACCGCAGGAATATGGCACCTACTATCTTCGGGACGGTTGGTACATGGAGATGGGACGCAAGCCCCTGAAGGATGCTATCGTGTTGGTGGATAAGGTTACATACAAGGGTAAGTGGAAGAACCGACATGACGTGTGGAAGAAGCAGACGAAGATGCCCGATAAGTTAGTACGATACATCGTCGATTGCTGTAAGACTAAGGAAGTACCCAAGGATATTCAGCAGCTCATCAAACAGAACATCTTCAAGTAACCTTACTTAGTTTCCCCCTTTATGATACACAGATTGTTAGCGACCATCGCAATGATGGTCCCCCTTGCTACGTCCCTTTCCGCGCAGAAGGACGGCACCGTCAGCCCCGACTCTACTAAGCATAAGGAGCGAACGATAGAACTCTGGGGCCACGTCAAGAATTCGTTGACGCGCGTAGGAGTGAAGGATGCCTTCATAACCTTACTTCGCGAGGACTCGACCGTAGTAGATACCATGCACGTATTCAAGCAATGGAACAATGGCACGAAAGACGACTATGCCTACATGTTCAAGGTACCTGCACGCGAGACAAACTATATCATACGCGCCGAACATCCGGACTATGAGACCACCTACGTCGCGTATCAACTACGCCACCTTGCGCGCAATACCTACGTAGATGCACCGTGGCATTACATGCGTCGTCGTATGGCTGAGGAGGAAAAGACCTTAGATGAAGTGACCATCCACGCGACGAAGATACGCATGACCTACCGTGGCGACACCATCACCTTCAATGCTGATGCCTTTAATCTTCCCGAAGGTTCGATGCTGGACGCGCTTGTTCGGCAGATGGACGGCGTAGAGCTGAAGGACGATGGTCGTATCCTTGTGCAGGGCGAGCAAGTAGAGGAGCTGACCCTGAACGGCAAGGATTTCTTCAAGGGAAATAATAAGGTTATGCTCGATAACTTACCAGCTTACACGGTGAAGCAAGTGCAGACGTACCACAAAACTACCGACCTTAGCGAGTATATGGGCACGGACGTGGAGAAGAAACGATTCGTCATGGACGTGCAACTGAAGCGAGAGTACAACACCGGCTGGCTAATGAATGTGGAAGGAGCGGGCGGTTGGAAGGCCAAGAGCAATGGGGAGGCAAGGGAACTGTCGTCGGACGTGCAGGCTCCCTACCTCGGGCGCTTCTTCGCCCTTCGTTATACCGACAACTCGCGACTGTCGGTATATGGTAACCTCAACAACGTGAACGAGACACGCAAACCTGGTGGCGATGGCGAGTGGAGTCCCAGTAACATACAATGGGGAGTTAGGGAGACTCGCATGGGTGGCGCCGATTTGCTTGTTGAGGAACGTGATAAGCGTTGGCGCAACCACGCCGTGGCGACGGTGCAGTGGAATAATAATGTCAATGACTTCATCTATAATTCGGAGCAGTTCCATACTAACGCCCCTACGACCTATAACCGCAGTGCAACAAGCCAAAGGCGTAGGGAGATAAACCTTGATGCCCAAAACAATTTCGAGTTGAGGAAACCTTTTTGGTTCTATAACGGCACGGGCATCACCTACATAGATGGTGACAGTTGGAGCCGAAGCCGCAGCGGGCAGTTCTCCAGCGACCCGTCGAAGTACGGCACGACGTTAGCCATACTGGACAGCATCTTCGCGGCGACACTGAGCACGGACATACAACAACAGCTCGTCAACAACTCGATGAGGAACTCGCAGAGCAGTAACAATCGCACCGACATCTGGTCGAACAATGTGTTCAACTATAAGCTACCTTCGGGCGATGCCATCGGGATGGAAGCAAACTATCGACATAGCCATGAGCACCAACGCTCGGCAAGCCAACAGGACATGCGTTACATGCTTACACCCTCGCTCAATACTATCTTGAACCGTCATGGACGTACACCCTCGCATAGCAACTATGCGGCGTTCGCGCCTTATTATCGTATCCAATGGCGCAATGGCCTATGGTTGACAGCGGAGTATCGTTTCCTTTATGACGAGCGAAACAATACGAACGACGTGTTCCTTGCAGATACTCTTGACCTGCAAAACGCCTATGACCGCAACCACCGACGACTGGAGAATCGCGTGGCACTGACGCCTGGCTACAGCTATGAAAAAGGCGGACGATATGTGCGAGCGTACTATCAGATGCACTTCTACAACGTAAACGAGCGGTTGCAATATCATAGCGCTCACACGGACACGACGCTTGTGCAGCACTGCTACACTATGTCGCCCGAATTACATGTGCAGTATGCTTGGGACAACTGGGCCAAGTCGTTCGACCTCTTTTATGGTATCGAGTTCAAGACACCCGACCTATTCCAGAAGGTAAACATTCTGAACGACGAGGACCCATTGATACGAAGATACGGCAACCCTGACCTGCGCGGTGCCACCATCCATCGTATGCAGTTTGGCATCAATCGTAATTGGCGTGAACGCCGAATATCGGAACGCTTCGGCGGAGGCCTCCGTTTCTTCCGCCACCAAGTATCGCAGGGCCAGACCTACGACGACGTAACGGGTGTCTATACTTATCGGCCCGTTAACGTCGAAGGCAACTGGCAAACGTACTTCTTCAACTTCTATAATATGCCATTAGACAAGCCTCGTCGCCTGATGATGAACATATACACTCACGGAGATTATAGTAGGAATGTGGACATACTGAACGGACTCTCCCACATCAACAACTACTACTTTGAGAACCGATTGACGTTCTCTTATACCTTCAAGGACCTGACGCTGGGCGTGCCAACATACTTCGAATACCGCCACACGGACAATGAAGAGGGCACCATCGACCCGATTAATGCCTTCAATTATCAGTACGGCATCACGCTCAACTACACTATCAAACGCGAGGAAGGACGTAAGGTTGCGAAGTGGTTGCAAGGATTCTCCGTTGCCAAAGATGTACTCACGCCGAGGCTACGGCGACACCTCCATGAATACGGACGAACTCGTCTGGAATATAAGCCTTTCGCGCTCGTTCCCGAATCCCTTCGGCAAGAAGGTCGGGGGCACGCTCGTCGCTCGTCTCGAAGGTTTCGACCTATTGAACCAACTTTCATGCGCCCAGCTCATAATCAACGGACAGGGACGACAGGAGACTATCTTCAACACCCTACCTCGTTACCTCATGCTCCACCTAACCTACAACTTCGCACGAACGCCGAAGAAACGCTAAACATACTGTTTTTCAATAATTGATTTTGTTAGTATAGGCATGCCACGCCCCGATGGTCCGTGAGGATAGTCGGGGCATTTCTTGCACACATCAAGGGAAGTTTGTAACTTTGCGACGTAATCGTAATGAACGAGCCTATGAACTTCAAGGAACTATGCACGGCGCGACAGAGCTGTCGCAGTTACAAGAACGAGCCCGTGCCACAGGAAAAACTCGACTACATCCGCGAGTGCGTGCGTCTCGCACCCTCCGCCGTTAACCGACAACCGTGGCGATTTCTCGTCATCGACCGCGAGCCGATGCTCTCGCAAGTCAAGGCATGTTACAGCCGAGACTGGATACAGAACGTCCCCGTCATCGTAATCTGTCTGAAGAACGAGCAGGAGGCTTGGACGCGACAGTCGGACGGGCACAACCACGCCGACATAGACATCGCCATCGCCACCGAGCACCTTTGCCTCGCAGCTACGGAACAAGAGCTCGGTAATTGCTGGGTGTGCAACTTCGACGTACAGCGACTTATGGGGACAGGCCTCATTCCAGAGGGATTCACGCCCGCGGTGCTCGTGCCCCTTGGTCTGCCTGCCGACGAACTACGCCCCAAGACCCGCAAGCCCATGGCCGAGGTGTGGGGCTAAGAAAGCCTTTTATTACCAGAACTTATTGTCACGCACACTATATTCGAAGCCGACCTCCGAGAGCTTGTGCTCCAGTTCTCGCCTGTCCACATCGAGGTCGTCGCACAGTTCATCCAGCGAGTTATAGTGGTCGCGAAGCATCATGTTCACGGCTGAGTATAACATCATAGGGTCATTAGGTAGATTATTCATACTAATAAAATAATAAAGAATAACACTTATCGAATACGCTCAATAATTGTTTTCATTCCCTTTATCTTCTGCTCCTTCAAATAAGGCAGTGCATTGGGTAACCGGTCTCGGGAAACAGCCACGTAAGAATAATGGTCACGAACATCAATGCGCCCAACTTCATCCCGTTCAAAACCTCCAACCTTCATCAGGAATCCAGCAATATCACCTTTGGATAACTTATCCTTCTTACCTTTCCCAATGTACAAGGTCTCCCATTTAGGAGGCTGTATTACTATTGGAGAATTATCAAGAATATAAAAGTCATTCGTAATGCCAACATACTCGGGTACATCTTCATCTGGACCAATCAACAAGAAAGAACGTCCAACATTGTCCCAACGGGCTGTTCGTCCATTCCGATGAATAAAAGCCTGTTCATTGAGTGGCAGATGGTAATGCACCACGTTGTCCAAATCCTGAATATCAAGTCCACGCGAGGCAATATCCGTGCTAACAAGAATATTGGTACAACCACTTACAAAACGATAGAGTTCCTTCTCCCTGTCGCGTTGCTCCATACCTCCATGTAGTGATGATACATAAAAACCATGCTGATGTAAGAACTTAGCCACACGTTCTACACTCTCACGGAATCCAACAAAAACAATGGTTTGTTCTTGCCCCAAAGTGTGCAGAAAATGACTTAAGGTTTCTAACTTATCTTTCTGAGGGGATTTTACAACATATTGCTCTATACGCTCTGACTGAGCATTGTGGTCAAGATAATCAAGTCTGGTATATTCTGGTAAGAAATTAGTAATCTCTGTATTCTCAGTTGCAGAAAGCAAAACACGTTTTACGTTATTTGGCAATGCCGAAAACACTTGGCTCATCTCATCGCGAAAACCTAATTCAAGACACTTATCAAACTCATCTATTATTAATGTGTGAAGTGTATCTGGTTGAATATTCCCCTTCCTCAAATGGTCAAGCAAACGTCCCGGAGTTCCAACAATGACATGGGGTTGAACTCCACATAGCGTTCTATGTTCATCCATGGCCGGTCGTCCACCATATACAGCGACAGCACGTACTGACGTGCCCGAATCTTTAATTACATTGACTGTCTGAATGGTAAGTTCTCGACTGGGAACAATAATTATGGCCTGTAATACCCCCTCTTCCTTTATCGTCTCGAACATGGGCAGTAAATATGCCAAGGTTTTACCGCTACCTGTAGGACTAAGTAATACCATGGCTTTAGATTTCCTATAAGCCAGCATCGCATCTTGTTGCATCGCATTCAGTTGCTCAATACCAAGACGGAATAGTATGGAAAGTATATTATTCATCCTTATAATATAATAATGAATAGGGCCTTTAAAGATCTCAAAGATCTTAAAGACCCTATATCCTATATGCGTATATTATTAAAGAATTTCCAGTTCTTTGAACACCTTCTTCAGTTTCACCACAGACTCGTCAACTTGCTCATGCGTATGATTGGCCATTAACGCATAGCGTACGAGAGTATCTTGTGGAGCACATGCTGGTGGAATTACAGGATTGATAAATACGCCTTCATTGAAAGCCATAGCAACAGCCTTGAATGTCTTTTCGGTGTTTCGAACATACAAAGGAATAATGGGGCTTTCTGTATCACCAATCTCAAAACCTTCTTCACGGAAACGCTTCAATGCATAGTTAGTAACATCCCACAGAGCCTGTAAACGTTCGGGTTCCTGCTGGATGATATGCAAAGCCTCACGGGCTGCAGCTGTTGCTGCCGGTGTGCAACTGGCGCTGAAGATGTAGGTACGAGCACTATGACGCAACCAGTTAATAATGCTGGAATCAGCAGCAATAAATCCACCGATTGAAGCCAAAGACTTGGAGAATGTACCCATAATCAGGTCAACATCCTTCGTCAGTCCAAAATGGTCACAAACGCCACGTCCTTGTCGTCCAAAGACTCCCAACCCATGAGCCTCGTCAACCATGATTGTGGCGTTGTATTTCTTCTTCAGTTCCACTATGTCTGGCAACTTACAAAGATCACCTTCCATAGAGAACACACCATCCACAACAATCAGTTTGATGGCTTCTGGTTCGCAGCGTTGCAATTGTTTCTCCAAATCAGCCATATCATTATGGCGGAACTTCAATTGTGTTGCAAATGACAAACGCCTGCCATCCACTATAGACGCATGATCACGGTCGTCACAGATGACGTAGTCGTTTTTGCCAACCAATTGACTGATAACGCCACTATTTACGGTAAATCCTGTCGCAAAGCACAATGCCTCGTCCTTACCTACGAATTCAGCCAGCTCTTTTTCCAACTGTACATGAATATCAAGTGTACCATTCAAGAATCTACTTCCTGCGCATCCACTTCCATACTTTTGCATTGCGGCGCAGCCTGCATCGATGATACGTTGATCGCCCGTAAGTCCAGTGTAAGCATTTGAGCCAAACATTAAGACGCGACGACCTTCCATCATCACTTCCGTACCTTGTTTTCCTTCGATTTCACGAAAATAAGGATAAATCCCCTGCGCCATAAACTCCTGTGGCAGAGTATAATGTGATAATTTGTCCTGTAATAATCCCATATGTTTAATATGTAATATTATTCTTTTTTTCTCTACAGGGTACAAAGATACAAAAAATATTTGTAATTTTGCTCACAATATGAGAAAAAAAGAATTATACACCAAGGTTATCACCTATTTTCAAGAGGCAATGCCAGATGCACAAACGGAATTGCATTTTGAAACGCCCTTTCAACTCTTAGTGGCTGTTATACTGAGTGCCCAATGTACAGACAAACGTGTAAACATGGTTACTCCTAAATTATTCGAAGATTTCCCCTCTGCAGAAGTTATGGCAGAGAGCACCCCGGAAGTCATATTTGAATACATAAAAAGTATATCTTATCCTAATAACAAGGCCAAGCACCTTGTCGGAATGTCAAAGATGTTATTAAGTGATTTTCAAGGCGAAGTGCCAAGTACGTTAGAGAATCTCTTAAAACTACCTGGAGTAGGAAGAAAAACTGCGAATGTCATTCAGGCCGTTGTCTATGACAAGGCTGCAATGGCAGTTGACACTCATGTATTTCGTGTGTCACATCGCATTGGCTTAGTACCCAAGCATTGCAGTACGCCATATTCTGTTGAACGTGAACTCGTCAAAAACATTCCCTCCGAGATTATTCCCTTGGCACATCACTGGCTCATTCTTCATGGGCGATATGTATGTTTGGCAAGAGCGCCCAAATGTGAGACATGTGGTTTGTTGGGAATCTGCCAAAGAAAAATTTAGTTCCAAGAGTTGTATATTGAGAATTATTTCTTATCTTTGCACATTGTTAAAGCACAAAATTATTTATTCAACAAATTAACACATTTATGACTATCAAAGATTTTAATTTTGCTGGTAAAAAAGCAATCGTACGTGTTGACTTCAACGTGCCCTTGGATGGCAATGGTAACATCACCGACGACACCCGTATTCGTGGTGCCCTCCCCACCCTGAAACACATTTTAGATCAAGGTGGTGCGCTCATCATTATGTCGCACATGGGTAAGCCCAAGGGTAAGGTTAACCCCAAACTCTCTTTGGGTCAGATTAAGGACGCCGTATCTGCAGCACTGGGGGCACCCGTTCAGTTTGCTCCCGATTGTGCCAAGGCTAAGGCACAGGCCGATGCCCTGAAGATGGGTGAGGTGCTGCTGCTGGAGAACCTGCGTTACTATCCCGAGGAGGAAGGCAAGCCCGTTGGCCTGGAAAAAGGCACACCTGAATACGATGAAGCCAAGAAGGCCATGAAGGCAAGTCAGAAGGAGTTTGCAAAGACTCTGGCCAGCTATGCCGACTGCTACGTGATGGATGCTTTTGGTACCGCTCACCGCAAGCATGCTTCTACAGCTGTTATCGCCGACTACTTCGATGCTGACAATAAGATGCTGGGCTTCCTGATGGAGAAGGAAGTGCAGGCTGTTGACAACGTACTGACCGACATCAAGCGTCCCTTCGTTGCTATCATGGGTGGCTCTAAGGTAAGCACCAAGATTGGTATCATCGAGAACCTGTTGGGCAAGGTGGATAAGCTCATCCTCTGCGGTGGCATGACTTACACCTTCATGAAGGCTCATGGTGGTGAGATTGGTAATTCAATCGTTGAACTCGACAAACTGGATGTTGCCCTTGGCGTTGAGGAAATGGCCAAGAAGAATGGTGTTGAACTTGTTCTTGCAGAAGACAGCGTTTGCTGCACAGGCTACGACTTCGCCAACTTCTGCGTTAAACCCGGTGCTCAGATTAAGACCTTCCCCTCCAATGCCATCGAAGAAGGTTGGGACGGCCTGGATGTAGGTCCTGTAAGTGCCCAGAAGTTTGCTAAGGCCATCGAGGGGGCTAAGACCATCCTGTGGAATGGTCCTGCCGGCTGCTTCGAGTGCGATGATTTCTGTGCTGGTAGCCGTGCTGTAGGTGAGGCTGTTGCCAAGGCTACTGCCGAGGGAGCTTTCTCTCTCATTGGTGGCGGTGACTCAGTTGCTTGCGTCCACAAGTTTGGTTTGGAGGATAAGGTTAGCTACATCTCCACTGGTGGCGGTGCCCTTCTCGAAGCTATCGAAGGCAAGGTTCTTCCTGGTGTTGCAGCCATCAAGGGCTAATCCTTTCTACAACTTCAAATAAGTAAAAAGTAAAGAGTAAAAGGTAATGACCATGAAAACGTTCATTCATTTACTTTTTACTTTTTACTTTTTCTTTTCTTTTGTTTCGTGTCGGCAAGAACAGGTGCCACTTACCCAAGAAGAATTAGCACGACAAGATTCGTTGTCTCTTCACGTTGCCGTCATGCCGGTTATCGATTGTCTGCCCATCTATTATGCAGAACGGATGGGAATATTCAGTAACGTAGGAATCCAAGTCCGCCTACACGAATATCTGTCACAAATGGATTGTGACACAGCTTTACTGAAAGGACGTTCTCAATTGGCTTACACCGATTATGCACGGCTTTTAGACCAACAAACAGATACACTTCCACTCAACATCCTTTTTTCTATCAACGGACAAGTAAAGCTTGTAACAGCCCATTCAAAACGCATCCGTAAATTGCGTAATCTCAAAGAACGGACAGTCGCATTGAACCGTCTAAGCATGGCTGATTACTGGAGTGATGAAATCATGCATAAAGCCCAGCTTGACCAAGCCGATATTTATCGGCCACAAATTAATGACTTACGCCTACGCACATCAATGCTCATAGAGCAATTGGTAGATGCTGCCCAGCTTCCAGAGCCATACGCAACACAAGCCATCATCCAAGGTAATCCATGCATTTTCTCAACGCCTGATTCTACTTATATCTACTCCTGTATCGCTCTACAGGAAAGGATACTTGCCGATACGTTGCGAGCCAAACAGATTCGTCTTTTTGTGAAAGCATACAATGCTGCTGTTGAGGAAATAAATGCAAAGTCTTACCCCGATTCTATTCGGAAAACACTCATACAGCAATATCAAATACCCTCAACCCTTGTCGATAGCCTACACATCCCAATTTTACGAAAGGCATTCCAACCCCGACAAAATGATATAGAACAGGTTACTCTATGGTTAAAAGAACGGGAACGTAAGATATCTACCCACTCCCCCATCCTGCCAGCTCGCTTTAGCATCACCGAATAATATGTTAGACCGTCAAACCTTTCAGCAACTGACCGACACGATCAGGGAGAGTCTCGTCGAGGGACATTTAAACAATGCTTTATCGCTCTTGTCCAATATACTCGACATACAAAAATCCCCTAATCTCAAGCGAGAAGCGTCCAATATCCAAGCCGACTACGACAGGTTGCTTCATTACATGGCTGAAGGTTCAGTAGATACCAAGCGCGATATTCTGTATAACCGTTTTATATTAAAGGCATTCCGAATACTTCAGAATATCCGATACAACTACCACATTGACAACGAGAAGGACTATTTTGCATTCATGGCACGAACCATTCGACCCATCTGGAAAGAACAGTTCGATATATCCACGACCCAACTCAAAAGCCCTTTGACATTTGACCAACAAGATTATCTCTTCGACCTTATATGGCTGTCAGCCCAACTCAACACTAACGAAGAACGCCAATTACGACTTTTTCTTATCGCCACCGATTCACGCTTACACTGCTACTTGCTTAATGCACTAACGATATCGTCACTTCACTTTTTCGATGCGGCAAAACTTCGTTTGCTATTGGAATATGCCGTGGCAAATGAGACCGATGAGAATGGTCAGGTTTGTGCAAATGCAACAGTTGGAGTTATTGTATGTTGCATACTCTATGCACCTATAATTCCCTTATTCCCTCAGATTTACAATAGCATTCAAAAACTACTCCAAACATCTTCATTCATTGGTGCAGCAACACAAGTTCAACACATTTTCTGTCTTTATCAGGAGGTAGAGCGGTTTCGGCAGAAAATGGAACAGGAGATATTCCCCACTCTTATCAAAGCCTCTCAGGAACAAATACGTTTTGGATTTAATGTAGAAGATGAGCAAACATTCCTATCTCCCGAAACTGAGCTACGACTAAGTAAGGAAGAGCGAAAAAAGATAAGCGAAAGTGCTCAGGAGATGTTTCAGATGTTTCAGGAGGGTGTGGACATCAATCTCCATACATTCGTTGCCCTCAAAGGCTTCCACTTCTTCCATCGTCTATGCCATTGGGTAGCCCCTTTTGACGAGAAGCGACCAGGTATTGTCCCCCATCCCCTCCTTCGGAAAATGCAGCTTTGCGACTCTGACATGTATTCGATTGCTCTACTTGCCGAAAAGATACCAGAGAAACAGCGCAATGAAATGGAACAAATGATTAAAGAAAAGGTAGGAGAAGAAGACGGACACGTTCAGCCCGTCAACCTATCCCCCTACAGAAACATCATACAATGTCTCTTCAGACTGTTGTGCAGATCGCCATGGAGTGCGATGTGGCCCGATGTCTTTGCATTACCTCCATTCATTGACAATCCCATCCTCGGTCCGACCCTAAGCAAGTCACCGACCTATATCCACGATATATCGCAAACGCTTTATCGGCACAAGCAATTCGAGCAGGCCGAGAAGCACTTCAAGCATCTTCTACAAATAGAAGGAAGCCATTGCGAACTTCTATGTAAGATTGCCTATTGTCACGAACAACAGAAACAATATGCAAAAGCCATACGCTATCTGCAAGAAGCACTGATGCTCGAACCCGACAACATGCAAGCACTCTATCACATCCAATCGTGTCACGGCCATTTGTCGCAATACAAGCAGCAACTCGAATATCTACTACAGTTAGAAAAGAAAACGCCCGACGAACCGCGTATCCTAACAGATACCGGACTTTGTCTCATGCAACTTCAACGTTGGGAGGAGGCGCAGAAACGATTCTACAAGATGGAATATAAGAATCTGCGGGTCGTTCCTTCCAAACGAGCCATAGCATGGTGTGCTTTACAAAACCAGGACTATCCATTGGCTGAAAGATATTACAAAAACATAATGGAGGAAACTCCCACCCAGAGCCGTTGGGACGATTACCTAAACATCGCTCACACCTATTGGTTACAAGGAAACATGTCACTTGCTGTTTCGCATTACATCGAATACGCTCATCGATATATGCATGCCCATCCAGACCATACAGATGCCCTGTCTCCCTTCCTGACCGATTCCGATATGCTTCGAAAACATGGGAAGAGCCTTACTGACATCCGCCTCATGCACGACCTCATTTCCCAGAGACTGTAATTAACGTCAGTTAAACGAATTTGCCTACATACATTAATTTTAACGGCGAATGGAGCAAATAATACGAATTCACACTCAAATATAGACAAAGTCTATTCGAATCATTCGAATAATTCTTGCTCCGTTGCCCTACGCAAGCGGTAAACCGATTACGCCGACCTTAATCGTTTTCGTCGAACACACGTTATTCAAAGTAAGCCCTTTATCGGCTGAAACAAACGTCCCAAGAACCTGCGTTTCAACGAGAAACGCTGTTTGAAGTTCTCCTTTGTCAGACGTTCGCTTTGTTGCAAGTCACGGGCAAATATTGAATCCAGTTGTACGACAATCTTGGGAGAGAAAACAAAAGCAGAAACTTCATAATCATATCGAAGCGACCTTCCGTCAAGATTCGTTGTACCCAACACGGCAACGGAGTCGTCTATGGTTATAACCTTGGTATGATGGAAACCTCCTTCATAATAATAGACCTCAGCACCACGACGAACCATTTTCTTCATTTCCATGGCCACAACCTCTGGAGTAATGCGTGTGTCCATGTTTGAAGAAACCATAACCCTCATGCGAATGCCACGACGGAGAGCACGTTTCATGGCTCTTCTTACAGAGCGCGTGTTTGTAGGATAAGGATTAACAATGCTTATCTCGTGTTGAGCAGCATCAAAGGCAGAAACATACGCCCTCCTCATCTTTTTGCTGTCCTTGCCGGGTTCACGATTGACCACTATCACCCTAGCATTATCATCATCTTTCGATGGTTTGTTATAATGAAGGACATCTGCTACAGGATTCTGGTCCATTGACACCCGATTACATGAATCCTTTTTGTCCGTATGCAATGTCCGCTTCCATGTCTTCTCAAATATTTGAGCAAATTCCGATACAACTGGACCTTCCAACCTTATCTGCATATCACGCCAAGGACCCGTTCTCTCCGTACCATGCAGATAATAGTCGGCCACATTCATGCCTCCCGTGTAGGCCAATCTTCCATCCACGACAACAATCTTTCTGTGGTCACGATGAAGCATATTGGGAATCCAAGGGAAACGGATTGGATCGAAGAAAACGACATCAATCCCTAAGCCCCGAATGCTATCAAGTTGCGATGCACTTATTGGATGGGGAGCTTTCCAATTTCCGTAGGCATCAATGATCAGACGTATCTCAACACCCTCCTGGGCTTTTTCCTGAAGCAAACGGATAAGTTCTGTTCCTACACTGTCTTTACGGAAAATGAAGTATTCGAGATATACATGATTCTTCGCCTCACGGATAGCTTGGAACATATCCGCGTATTTCTCCCGCGCCGAAGGTAACAATACCACATCATTACCCGTATATTCCGGATTACCCTGCCGTATTAAAGCATTGCCTATAGCTTCAGCAGATTGTGCCTTACAGGGCGCAGCTGAAATTATCCACGATACCCAACAGATGGCGATGCTTGTCAACCACCAAAACGGCATGAATCTTGTTCTTTTGTAATATACGCTGTATCTCACTGATTTTCGTACCTGGTTCAACACATTTAGGAGAATGTGTCATTACCTCTGACACAGGAACTTGGAAGAAACGTTGTTGAAGATTCTGCATAGCCCGACGGACGTCCCCGTCCGTTATTATACCCACAATCTCATCGTTCTCAACAATAACGCACAATCCCAGTCTACCTTGGCTGATATGGTGTACGGCCTCTGGCATAGTCATGTCAGGTCCTATGACTGGAAGGTCGTCACGGCGCATGACATCCTTTGCGCGTGTCAGAAGTTTACGTCCGAGTGTTCCTCCTGGGTGATACTTGGCAAAATCACGTTCACCAAAATTTCTCTTAGCCATCAGCGCACAGGCCAAGGCATCACCCATAGCCAGTGTGGCTGTGGTGCTATTGGTCGGAGCAAGGTTAAGAGGACACGCCTCTCTGTCTATGGCAATGCTGAGATGACATGTACTGTTGCGTCCCAACAGACTGTCTGGGTTACTTGTCATGGCAATGAGTGGGATATTCTCTTCAGTAAGGAAGGGAATAATGCGCAGGAGGTCATCGGTCTGCCCCGAATTGCTGATAGCAAGCACCACATCGGCATGGGTGATAACGCCCAAATCACCATGATAGAAATCAAGTGGATTGACGTAAAAAGCTGGAGTGCCCGTACTGGACAACGTGGAAGCAATCTTGGCACCAATGTGTCCACTCTTGCCAACACCTGTGACAATCAGTTTCCCTTTACACCCCAATATCAGTTCAACCACCCTGTCAAACTCCTCATCCAACTGAGGGATAAGGCTCAATATCGCTTCAGCCTCGTCGCGTAGGCATTGCTCCGCAATTTCTCTGTTTGTCATCATTCTTATTATATTCAGATTATAGGCTATATGTAAAAGTCACCTCTCACCTTTCACCTTTCACCACATCTCACTTCTTGCTCCGTTCCTCTACGCAAGCGTAGCCCTTAATGGGCGTCCGATTACTAAACCTCTAAATCTCTAAACTTCTAAACCTCTTACCTCTCACTTTCCACCAGCCTCGCTACAACTTTCTCGAAATCTTTAAGATATAACATATTAGGCCCGTCGCTCAGTGCTTTTTCGGGATCGGGGTGAACCTCAAAGAAATAACCCGTAGCCCCAAACGCCTTGGCAGCCATGGCCATCATGGGCACAAACTCACGGTTGCCACCTGTTGAGCCTCCCGCACCGCCCGGACGTTGTACGGAATGGGTGCAATCCATAATTACCCGTGGAGTCCAACGCTTCATGTCGGGAATATTTCGGAAATCAACGGCCAAATTGTTATACCCACACATATTTCCTCGTTCTGTCAGCCATACGTCAGCGGCACCACTTTCACGACACTTCTCCACAGGGTACTGCATATCCAAACCTGACAAGAACTGTGCCTTCTTTATGTTCACAGGGCGTCCCGTCTTCGAAGCAGCCACAAGTAAGTCGGTCTGTCGGCACAGGAAGGCAGGAATCTGCACCACATCAACCACCCGTCCTACGGGTTCAGCCTGATAACTCTCATGGATGTCCGTTGCCAACGGCAATCCGAAACGCTCCTTTATGTCAGCAAGCATTTGCAGACCACGTTCCATACCCGGACCGCGGAAACTCCTCAGACTGGTGCGGTTAGCTTTATCGTACGATGCCTTGAAATAAATATCAAGGTCATATTTATCACGCAATCGAACCAACTCTTTGGCCACCTCCTCCATACAGTCCATCGACTCTATAACACAGGGGCCGGCAATGAAAATAGGCTTCATCTTAGGTATATTTTCGACAAATATACGGAATTATTATCAATTGTCAATTATCAATTGTCAAATATTTCTTACCTTTGCACACGATAGACATACAAAACACAGAAAACATGGTAAAAATAAATTCATTTGAAGAGTTCAAACAATGGGAAGGTAAAGAACTGGGCAAGAGTGGCTCCATCCATGTCACCCAGGAACGCATCAACCAATTTGCTGATGCTACTATGGATCACCAGTGGATACATGTGGATGAAGAGAAATGTCGCCAAGAGAGTCCTTTCGGACAAACCATAGCACACGGTTACCTCACCCTTTCACTCCTCCCCGTCATGTGGGGACAGATTGTTGAGGTGGGAAACCTCGAAAGGCAGATGAACTATGGCATGGACCAACTTCGCTTCGCGCAGCCCGTACTTTCAGGTCAGCACGTTTCGATGACGGCTCATCTCGAACAACTTCTAAACCTGCGTGGCGCCATTAAGACCACTGTTAAGATTACCATCTGGATAGACGAAACCCAGAAAAAAGCACTCGAAGGGTTGGCTACCTTCGTTTACTATTTTAAATAAGAGTTTAAGGGTTTAAAAGTTTAAGGGTTTAAAGGTTTAAGGACAAAAAAAGGAAGTTATAGGGATGATATGTCCCTATAACTTCCTTTTTACTTCTTTTTTAACTCCTTATTTAATTTCAATCTGGCGGCTAACCTTCACTTCTTCCTTCTTCTGCTTAGGCAGAGTTACGGTAAGTATGCCGTGCTCAACCTTGGCTGAAATGTTGTCGCGATCAACATTCTCTGGCAGAGTGTAGTTCTGCTGGTAGTTGGCGTACGAGAATTCACGGCGCAGATAGTGCTGCTTTTTGTCTTCCTCCTTGTGCTCCATCTTGTTCTCGATGGCGATGCTCAGATTACCGTCGTCGTTAATGTGTATACGGCAGAATTCCTTTTTAATACCTGGGGCTGCCACTTCCATGGTGTATGCCTCTTCACTTTCCTTTACGTTTACTGCGGGTGCAGTTACATGGTTGTGCGACATAATGTCGTTGTTGATGAAGTCGTCGAACACTGTCGGGAACCAACTGTTTCTTAACATTACTGGTAACATAGTTTTGTCCTCCTGTTAATTAGTTTATTAATGTTTATTGTTTTAAAATCTCTTTGCCGTTATTGGCTTACACCCTATAAGACACAAAGGGCGTGCCAGGGAGAGAATGGGGACATTTTGGCAAACAAAAACGACAATTCGACATAAATAGTCACAAAAAGTCACGAAAGTGTTTGTTTTCTATACACATTTATGTTAACTTTGCATTAGTGAAACTAAAAAAACAATGTTTAACCATTAAAACAAACATGTTATGAAAAAGTTTTTTGTGATGGCAATGGCTCTTATGATGGCTGTTGCAGTAAATGCACAGAGTGAGGCAGGTAAGATGGCCGTTGGTGGCAACTTCAACATTGGTCTCGACCATGGTTACAACAACTTCGGTATCGCTCCCAAGTTCTCTTACAACTTCATTGATCACTTGCGTGGCGAGGCTTCTGTTGACTATTTCTTCAAAAAAGATTACGTTAGCCAATTTGGGTTTAATCTGAACCTGCACTATGTGTTCGACATCAAGGAGAAGCATGGTCTTTATCCCTTGGCAGGTTTCGCTTTCCTCCATCAGCACATGGATGTATATGGCGTTACAGCAAGTACTAACCATGCTGGCTTCAATCTTGGTGCCGGTTACGAGTATCGCTTCTCCGAGCACTTCAAACTGGGTGCAGAGGGCAAGTTACAATGCTTGTGGAACGATGGCAATAGTGGCAGCCGTGGTGTCATCTCCATAGGTGCTGCCTACATGTTCTAAAACAATTAGAGTAATTATCAATACACAAGAGGGCGTGATTCACGCCCTCTTGTTGTATTAGTAATTTAGTTGTTTAGTAATCGGACGCCCGTTAGGGCTACGCTTGCAGAACGAAGTGGGGCAAGACCTGTCGCGTCCGCTTGGTCATGTTTGTTTGCTGCAACGGACGCGACACGTCGCGTCCCTACAAGTTGATGGCGATTAATTTTGCATAGTTACTTAACACATATTTACCTTTCTCCCCTCCCCCTACTTTCAGGGAGGGGGAGGGGTAGGCTTTTACTTTATCACCGTCTTCTTTCCGTTGACGATGTATATTCCCTTTGTGGGCTTTGCCACCCGGCGGCCCTGCAGGTCATACACCGCGTCAGCCCCATTGTGAATTGTGAATTGTTCATTGTGAATTGTCTCGACATTGTCAGACATGTCTCCGTCGTCGAACATCATGCGGAAGCCCTTTACCTCTGAACTGAGTTCGTCGCTGGGCAGTTGCAGATAAGCCTTGCCAGCCTTCAGTGTGCTCGTACCTCCCACACGGAAGAAGCCGATGTTGCCCGCATCATTCCGTGCCATGATGAAGTTTGTGAAGTTTCCGTCCGTCGGACTCAATTCTGTATCCTCGGTCATACCCACGAGCAGGTTAGCTACAACGGTGGTTCCCGTTCCTTCGGGTATCTCGTAGGTCTGCCCGGGTGTACCACGCAGTACCAAGCCCGTGCGAGCCTTTACTTTCTTCACACGTGTCAACGTCAGTTCACCTGTCTCCGTATCAAATACCGAGGCGATGTAGGCTTTCACACCCTCCACGTCGGTGAAGTCGAGTGCCTTCGCAGAGCAGAAGGTACCGTATTCGGCAGCAAGGGTGACTGTTGTCTCTTCTACTGGGGCTTCTGTTTCAACAATAGTAAAAAGATTCCAGGGATAAACTGCCTCGTATGCTTCCTGACAGCCAACAGGAACTTCTATGGTGCAATCCCAGGGAACATCTTGAAAAGTGTTCTCCTCACAGCTTGGTGGCGTGGTGGCACGGCAGTTTATGCATGTGAGTTCTGTGCAACCATAGAACGCATAATCGCCGATGCTCGTCACGCTGTTGCCGATGGTGACAGAATTTAGGGCACTGCAATGTATGAATTTGCAAGTCGTTTTATATCAACGACTTGTGTGTTAAACAGTAGAAAAAGTCGACGTGGATTCTGTGAAGGACAAAAAGGATGAAGATTTAACGAATTAAACTTTTGCAAAC
>CAMVOK010000005.1 GCA_947169115.1 uncultured Prevotellaceae bacterium | reverse complement strand
GAACGTTGATGATACGGCCACGAATCAAAGCCGAAGCTTCTGTTTGCCCCTGCCCAGCCATTGAAACGAGGGCAAGCAGGATGGTGATGATGGTTTGCTTCATAATCTTTCGTTTTATCTGTTCTTCCTTTATTATATCGTAGGAAAGGCAAAAATATGTCGGTTTGGGACGTTAAATATTCTTTATCACAGGGCATGAAGATGGCGCGAGTCTGATTCCGCATCCGCTATAGAGGCATCGCCAAACGCCGTTTCCCAGATACAAGTCTCAGCCCGCGCCTTATGCACGAGCATCAACTCTTCTCTTCTCGGGAAATAGAATCAGGTTCTGCTTGATGGCATCCGTGTGAATGCGATAGTTGATTTTGGACAGTTCACGCTTCGCCGTCCATCCAAGTTGCTTTTGCTCCTCGTCTTTCAGCCTTTGGAACTCACGTATCAGATATACCTTGAACTCTGGGCTTATCCACATGGCAAACTCAAAGGCAATGTCTTTGTGGGCGTATGTGCCGCCATAACGTCCAGCCTTCGAGATGATTCCTATGGCATTGGTTTTCTCCGTCCATTCTTTTGCACTGAGACGGAAACGGTTCAGTCCGGCCTGAGATTTAATTATGTCGAATTCGGCACAATTAAAATTCGGATTCATCAACCGCTCCCATATTCCAAGGAACTCAATGGTATTGCGGTTGCGCAGCCAGTTAGAGAAGAAGAATTCACCATCTTTCGCCTTCAACATGTCTGTCAGGCTGATATAGTCATCTTCATTCTGCTTTATGACCGTTATCTGCGTATTCTGTACTGTTATCTTTGCCATATTGTCTGCCGTATTGCATACTTTGCGCTGCAAAGTTACTGAATTTTCATCAAAGTAGAGCTGGAATGACAGACTTTAACATGGAGCTGTGCCCCATTTTCTCAAAAATGAGCGAAAATGACATACCAGACTTGGCTTTGAATCATTAACTGCCATTGAATCCCATACTTGTAACCATCGTCATGCTGATTGTACTGCTGAAACTGACAGGCATCAGCTATGAAACGTATTCCGAGGCTGGCAACTACATCGAGTTTTGGCTGAAGCCGGCCATCGTGGCCCTGGGTGTTCCCCTGTATCAGCGTCTGGGACAGATACGTCGGCAGTTCCTGCCCATCTTCCTGTCACAACTGGCAGGTTGTCTGGTGGGAGTGGTAAGTGTCGTGCTTATCGCTCGGCTGATGGGTGCCTCCCGCGAAATCATCGTCTCGCTTGCCCCCAAGTCCGTGACCACTCCCATCGCCATGGAGGTGTGCCAGGCCATGGGCGGCATACCGTCGCTCACGGCTGCCATCGTGGTCAGTGTAGGACTCTTCGGTGCAATCTTTGGCTTCAAGGTCTTGGAGGTTTGGCACATCAAGAACCCCTATTCTCAAGGCCTGAGCATCGGCACCGCCTCCCACGCCGTGGGCACATCCCGAGCCATGGAGAAAGGAGAGACATACGGCACCTATGCCTCACTTGGCCTGATCCTGAACGGACTGCTGACCGCCCTGCTTGCCCCTCTGGTTCTGCGAATCATATTAGGGTGAAGAGCAATGGAGAGTTTGTAATATGAAGAAGATACTTATGATGTTAGCGGCATTGCTGACGATGGATTTAGGTACCGCAGCACAGGTGTTTTCACCAGACAAACCATACGGTCCGCTGCCCAGTAAGAACCAATTACGTTGGCAGGAGATGGAGATGTATGCCTTCATCCACTATTCGCTGAACGGAGTATGGTGACATCTTCGAGGTGTGCTTCGACTCTGCCGAGCGGGAGCAGGCTCGACCTTGGCCTTTGGCCGAGGTCAAGAAACTGGGACTTTATCTGGCTCCGGAAATAACTGAAAATAATGAATCATATTAGGGTTAATAAACAGTAATACACAATTTTTCTTAAATCCCAAGGCAAAATAAACAAGCCTTGGGATTCTTTTCGTATATTTGCCACATATTTCTAGAATATTAAGGTTAACACTATTGAATTATGAAGTACCCATGTGAGAACTGCAAACTACGTGCTGCGTATGACAAGAATCCGAAGTCATTAATCGGACGCTTCTGGCGCTGGCAAATCAACTTCTGTCCCAGCTGGCGAGGCTACTTTAAGTCGCTGCCACCTGAGAAACAGGAAGAACTGCGCAAAAAGTATGATTTCTGGAAGTATCAATAATTTAAATCTGATAGGAATATGAATACACTCACAACAGTTTTGACAATACTGGTAGCCTTGGAACATCTGTACATCATGTTCCTCGAAACCATCGCGACGAGTTCAGAAAGCACGTCAAGAGTGTTTGGCATCAGCATTGACCAATTGAAAAGCAAGACCATAGCAACGCTGCTGAAGAATCAGGGTGTGTATAATGGTCTGATAGCCGTCCTGCTGTTGGTTGCAGTCTGGCAGCAGGATTTGCTGTGGACTCGCTTGTTGCTGGGCTATGTCGTATTAGTGGCACTATATGGTAGTCTGACCAGCAAGCCCAGTATCATCCTGAAGCAAGGCGGCTTGGCCATCTTAGGGTTAATCTGTAGTTTTATCTGAGAGAATGAAATAGTAAAATATGAAGAAGATCATGATTACAATGATGCTGGTTATCGCCGTGGTGACGGCATCTGCACAGACAAAAAGGCAACTGTTTGACTTCGGCTGGCAGTTTACACATAATGGAACGACGCAGACCGTTGATTTGCCGCATGACTGGGACATCTTCGAAGGCCCCAATTCGGGCAAAGGAGCTACGGGCACTGGCGGCGGATGGTTCGAGGCAGGTAAGGGCGAGTACCGCAAGACATTCGGCTCGCCCAATGGCGAAATCGTCAAGCTCCACTTCGAGGGCGTGTATCAGAAAGCCGAGGTCTATGTGAATGGCCAAAAGGCTGGGCAGCATCACTATGGTTATACGCCGTTCACGGTTAACATCACGCCCTATCTGAAACCTCGGAACTTCAAAGCCTCAAAGCCTGAAAGCCTCAATGAAGTAGTGGTAAAGGTGGACAATAGCGAGCAGCCCAACTGTCGCTGGTATAGCGGTTCCGGCATCTACCGCCACGTGTGGTTAGAGACTATGCCCGCGTTGCACATTGCCGAGAACGGCGTCTTCATCACCACGCCGGAGGTGAGTGCCGACAAGGCTCGGGTGCAGGTGGAGGTGACTGTGCAGAATGAGTCGCAGGCCGACCGCAATGCCACCGTCGTGGTGGGCGGCGCACAATTGATGGTGGCAGTGGAGGCTGGCGAGACCAAGACCGTGAAGACGACTCTCTTCGTCAATAATCCACACCTGTGGTCGCCAGAGAGCCCGACACTCTACGAGGCAAAGGTGGAATTGAAGGAGAATGGCACGGTCATAGACAATGCAATGGCGAAATATGGCATCCGCTCGTTCTCGTTTGAAGCTGAAAATGGTTTCGTGCTCAATGGCAAGAAGGTACTCATCAACGGTGCTTGTGTTCACCATGATGACGGTGTACTGGGTGCCCGTGCTTTCGACGATGCCGAAATCCGCAAGGTGCGCCAGATGAAGGAGGCGGGCTTTAACCTCATCCGCACCTCGCACAATCCCACGACCCGCGCTTTCCTCGATGCCTGCGACTCAATAGGTATGCTTGTCATTGACGAGGCCTTCGACGGCTGGCGCACGCAGAAGAATCCTTACGACTACTCCACCGTCATCGACTCCTGCTACCGTCAGGACATCCATGCGATGGTGCTGCGCGACCGCAACCACCCCTGCGTTATCTCGTGGAGCATTGGCAACGAGGTCATTGAGCGCAAGGACATCCGTGTGGTCTATACCGCCCGTCAGATGAAGAAGGCCATCCACGAACTGGACACGACACGCCCCGTCACCGAGGCTCTCTGTGCCTGGGACCGCGACTGGGAAATCTACGACCCACACGCAGAGGTGCTCGACGTGGTAGGCTACAACTATATGCTGTTCAAGCATGCCAGCGACCATGAGCGCGACCCCAAGCGCATCATCTGGCAGACGGAGAGCTATCCGCGCGATGCTTTCAGCAACTGGAGCATTTCAAACGACTTCCCTTACGTCGTGGGCGACATCGTGTGGACGGGTCTCGACTATCTGGGCGAGAGCGGCATAGGTCGTAACTATTATAAGGGCGAGCGCGAGGGCGAGTCGTGGATTGAGGGCGGACAGCCAGAATGGCACGGCGCTCCCTGTGGCGATGTCGATATCACCGGCTGGAGGAAACCGATAAGTCATTATAGGGAGATGCTGTGGAATAAAGACACACCACTCTACATGGCCGTTCGCGAACCCAACGGTTATCACGGCGAGATTCACACCACGATGTGGAGCGTGTGGCCCACATGGGAATCGTGGACATGGCCTGGTTGGGAGGGAAAGCCTGTCGAAGTGGAGGTCTATACCCATCAGCCAGAAGTAAAGCTGTATCTCGACGGCCAACTTATCGGCACGAAGCAGGTAAGCCGCTCTACTGAGTTCAAGGCCGTCTTCTCATTGCCCTATAAGGCCGGCACACTCCGTGCAGAAGCCGGTGGCGAGAGCGTGACACTGAAGACTGCCAGTGAACCTGCCCGTTTGCGCCTAACCCCTGACCGTACTATAATGTCTGCCGACGGACAGTCACTTACTTTTGTTACTGTCGAAGTCCTTGACAAGCAAGGCACACTCGTCCCGGAAGCCGCTATCGACTGCGAGGCTTTCATCAAGGGACAAGGACAACTGTTAGCCTTTGCTTCTGCCGACCTGAAGGATACGGAACCCTACACCTCACCGCGAGTAAAAACTTGGAAAGGCCGCGCCCTTTTCGTCGTACGCAGCACGCAAAAGGGAGGTTCAGTCAGCGTGAGCATCAAGAGCCCATTGCCTACAGCCAACCTGTTGCTGAAGAGCAAATAACAATTATCGAAATCTCAGTTATGGTTTTATCTGAATATTATGGCAAGAAAGAACATTGGGGAAAAGCCCTACATAATGCCGATGCCGGTTCTGATGCTGTCGGCATACGAGGTAGAGGACGAGAAACCTTGTACAATGCTGGCCGTATGGGGCGGTATAAGCAATGAGAAGGAGTTGACGATTACGGTTGCTTCGGAACGACACACGCTGAAAGGCATCCTGACGCGACAGGCTTTCGTCGTGAGTATGGGAACTGTCGAAACAGCGACTGAGTGCGACTACCTGGGCATTACGAAAGGCGACAAGGTAGCCGACAAGTTTGAGAAATCGGGATTCCACACAACGAAGTCGGAGTTCGTGGATGCGCCACTGATAGACGAACTGCCCTTTGCCGTGGAGTGTCGTGTGAAGAGTTACGACCCTGATACATGGCGACTGGTAGGCGAGATAGTAAACGTGAGTCTTGACGAGAGCATTCTAGGGGAGAACGGCAAGGTGTCATTCGACAAGTTCCACCCCCTAGCCTTCGACTGGATGAACAAGATCCACCTCTCGCTGGGCGAGAAAGTTGGTAATGCCTATAAGGACGGGCTGGCTTTAAGAAAGTAGCATATATGAGAGATGAAGGGGGATGAATGGAATGATGAAGTGGACTGTATTATCAGATAATCGAAGCGATGACAGCCATCTCTCTACAGAGCATGGGCTTTCTATCCTGTTGGAAGCAGAACAACATAGGATTCTGCTTGATACAGGAGCAAGTGACGTGTTTATAAAAAATGCAGAGTTGCTGGGTGTAAATCTTAGTGATGTGGATTATGTTTTCATTTCTCACGGACATAGTGATCATGCAGGAGGCTTACGATACTTCTTGGAGCATAATCGACAGGCTCAGGTCATTGTCTCACCAGATGCTATTAGCGGAAAGTTCTTTTCTAAACGAGGTAATCTGCATAGCATTACCACGGAGTGGCCGGAGATAGACAACAACAGACTTATCTTGATAAACCAAACATGTGAGATAGCAGAAGGTATCCATGTGATTGCCCATATCCCTCAGAATCATCCAATACCCAAGGGGAATCGGAACCTCTATGTGCAGGAGGTCAATGGAGATTATATCCACGACGATTTCCGTCATGAGTTGGCCCTGTATGTCGATGGTATGCTATTTACAGGCTGCGCTCACAGCGGACTGGAGAACATTCTTGCTGCCTGTCCCTGGTCCGTACATACTGTCGTTGGTGGTTTCCACCTGATTGACGGACAAGAAACGGTTGAAGAAATAAAAGCCTTAGCTCAAAGGCTAAAAGCAAAATATCCTAAAACGTTGTTCTATACAAGCCATTGTACAGGTAACAATGTGTTTGAGGTGATGAAGGACGAAATATGTGAACAACTGCAGTCCTTCAGATGTGGAACTATTAAAATTTGATTGTATGGAAACAAGGAAAAACATAGCTGCTGAGAAGAAGAGGTGCGGGAGTCACAACTGCGCCCAGGCTATTCTTCACACATACGCTGATATAGCAGGAATTGATGAAGACCTGGCCATGAACATTGCCAATGCGTTTGGTGCCGGAATGGGCAACATGGAAGGCACTTGTGGCGGTCTGGTTGGTGCTGGCCTCGTTCTTGGATTGGTCAATAAAGACAAGGCTGCGAGTAAGCGAGAGCAGAGTGATGCTTGCATCGACTATGCCGAGCGTGAGCAGGCTCGGCTGAAAGCCAAGGCAAAGTCCATAAAACAGATGCGCCAGATAATGACTAAGTTCCAGGAGAGAAACGGAACCACACAATGCAAGCTGCTGAAAGGTGTTGGAACAAAGGTGGTACTCAGAGAGTGTCCTGATTGCGTAGCCGATGCAGCAGAGTTCTTGGAAGAAGTATTAACACAAGAGTATGGTAAGCATTGACATAACAAATATGTGCTCGCACCTGCAACGGAAACTGTTTGAAGTGGACGGCATTTACCACCGTCTTTGGATTGCTTTGCAGGATGATCCAGAGCTGACAGCAGTAGTCCGCTCGCGCCAGCTACATATCTACCGCAACGGCAAGAAAGTACTGGTGCTGGCAGGTAAAGCCTCTCCAAAGATTATCAGGGAAGACAGACTCTATAATTTACTTCCAAATAATAACATATGAAAATAATAGATGAACAGCTTCTGAACGGACTGACCGAGGAAGCCAAGAAGTCGCCGAGGCTGAGAATGAACTACAACTTCCATCAGAGCCTTCAGGACAAGTGCCACCGATTCCTCAATGCCTTAGAACCTGGCACTTTCATTCCTGTGCATCATCATCCCGATAAGGCAGAGACTTTCGTGGTACTGAAAGGCAAAGTCAGAGTGTCAACTTACAGTGACGATGGTGAGGTTCTGGAGTCTTATATTTTGAGTCATGAGGATGGACGCTATGGTGTTGACATTCCTGAGAACGTCTGGCATGGAGTGGAATGCTTAGAACCGAGCGTTCTGCTGGAATGCAAGGCCGGACCATTCGTCGAGCATGAAGTGGACGGTATTTTGGAGATAAAGAAATGATTATTCACAAAAGATAGACGAAAATGAAGAAGATAGTAATGGTGATGGCGGTGCTCTTGACAATGAGTCTGAGTGCTTGCGCACAGAAAAAAGAGAGTAAAGACATGAAAGTATTAGTAGCCTATTTCTCAGCATCGGGTGTGACGAAAGGCGTTGCACAACAGTTGGCAGAAGTGACAGGCGGTACGCTGCACGAAATTAAGCCAGTACAACCCTACACGGATGCCGACCTCGACTGGCGCAACCAGCAGAGCCGTAGCAGCGTGGAGATGCAGGACAAGTCATCGCGACCTGCCATCACGGACAAACTCGCGAACATGCAGGAGTATGATGTCATCTATGTCGGTTTTCCCATTTGGTGGAACACCTGTCCGAGGATTATCAACACCTTCATGGAGGCATACGACTTCAAGGGCAAGACCGTCATCCCCTTTGCCACCTCTGGCAGTAGTAGCATTAAGAAATCCTGCGAAGACCTGGAAGCCACTTATTCTGATGTGAACTGGAAGGAAGGCAAGTTGTTGAATCGAGCAACGAAGAAAGATTTGGAGGATTGGGTGAAGTAATATGTTAATCATCCGAAAGGATATGGAAAGGAAACTATTTTGCGAGATTTCGCCCTTTACCTATCGACTATCGATGGAGAAGGAAATTCTGAAACGTCACATTCAGGACATGTTGCGAAAGACGCAGTTTGCCAAGGAGCGGACGGTGGAGTCACTGCCTGTGGTGGTCTATCATCATAGCTCCCTCATACGTCGGAGGCTGGGAAATGTCAATATGCAGCTGCAGGAGAATAAGACGACGAACCTGGCTTTGGCTGTTAAGCACATCGACGGACTGGTGATTCGCCCGGGTGAGACATTCTCCGTATGGAAACTCATCGGTCGCACAACCAAACGCAAGGGCTACAAGGAGGGACTGACCATCGCGAAGGGCAAGCCATCGCAGGGCATCGGTGGTGGCATGTGTCAGCTGTCGAACCTCATACACTGGCTCGTTCTGCATAGCGAACTGACCATCACCGAGCACCATCACCACGACGGACTCGACCTCTTCCCCGACTTTGGGCGTCAGATTCCCTTCGGCACGGGCACCAGCATCTCGTATAACTACATCGACTATCGCTTCCGCAACGATACGCGAAATACCTATCAACTGCGCCTTTGGACGGACGAGGAGTACCTTAACGGCGAACTGAGAGCCACGGAACAGCAGCCCCATACCTTCCATATCCATGCCGAGAATGAATTCTTCTCGCGAGAGAATGGCGTGGTTTATCGCAATGGGGAAGTCTATCGCGATATCATCGACCGCACATCGGGTCAGCATCTCGAAAGTCAGCTCATACGCACCAACCATGCCCGGGTTATGTACGACTGCCCGGAGAATATGATAACGGAAGGTGAGAAGTGAGAAGTGAGATGTGAGAAGTGAGTAATCGGACGGCCGTTAGGGCTACGCTTGCGTAGAGGAACGAAGCAAAAAGTGAAAAGTGACGGACCAGAGGGAATCCAAATTGAAATTACGATATAATTATTATATGAGTAAAAAGTTATTAATCTTACTATCCTTGGCACTGCTTGCTGGAGTTTTTCCTGCTTGTGGTGATGACAATGAAAATCAGATTATAGAGAATTCGAAGACGTCCGGAACTTTTGAGCCGAAGGAATATGATGGACTGAAATATCAGCAGTTGTCAAACCTGACGGAAGGAAGCGAAAAACCGATTCTTGTGATTTACCTACACAGTCACAACGGCAGTGGCAACGACAACCAAAAGCAACTTAGGCAGCCATCTGTGGGAAAGATGGCCAACTACTTGGCAGACAAGAAACTTCCTGCATGGTTTCTGGTTCCGCAATGTCCTTCAGACCATGAATGGATTGAGAACAGGGGAACACCTGGATGTAAGGACAAAGTGGTTGCTTTGATTGCCGATTTCATCAAGAACAATCCCGTTGACACAGACAGGATATATATCTGCGGTGCATCGATGGGAGCCTGAGGTACGTGGACTATCATGAAAGAGAATCCCAATCTGTTTGCTGCCGGTTTCATCGCATCAGGCATGCCGAAGAATGTAACCGCAGAAGACTTCAAGACAATTCCTCTGTACGTCACAGCTGGAACCAACGAGAATGCCTATGCTACGCTCGTGGACTTCACCGCCCGAATCAAGGAGGCTGGAGGCACCGTGGAGTTTACTATCCTCCCAGGTCTTGACCATCCTAACGCCTGTGATAACGCCTTTTCGTCAGACCGATTGGACTGGCTATTCAAGTGGAAGAAAGAATAATAATTTATTGGAGTGAAGACATGCTTGCCTTTGCCACAGGAGCCATGTCATTTTCCCTATAAATCATAAATCCCAAGGCTTTTTCACCCTGCTTTGGGATTTATTTCGTATATTTGTTGCAGATTAACAGAACTATGGCAATGATGAAAAAACTAACGCTAACTATTATTGCTGCGTTGTTCTCTTTAGGCATGGCGCAGGCACAGAACGACGAAGAGATCACTACATTCCGTACTTGGGCGATGACACCGCCTATGGGCTGGAACTCTTGGGACTGCTACTACTCTTCGGTGACAGAGAAAGAGGTGCTGCAGAATGCGCAGTACTTAGTTGATAACGACCTTGTGAAATATGGTTGGGAGTACGTGGTGGTCGATATCCGCTGGTACTGCAACCATCCGTCCCTGGGTGGTGGCAACTACAACCAGAAGGGTACACAGGACTACGTTATTGACGAATATGGACGCTACCTGCCGTCGCCTTCACGCTTCCCGTCGTGTATGGTTGATGGCAATAACGAGGGCTTCAAGGCACTGGCCCAGAAGATTCACGACATGGGTCTGAAATTCGGTATCCACATCATGCGTGGCGTGCCCAAAAGTGTAGTGGGTTCGTCCTATAAACTGAAAGGCAGTGAGAGTACGCCTTGGAGTCAGGTTTATAACGGAGCCACCTCGCCCTGCACGTGGCTGAAGGACAACCTGCTGGTACGCAACAACGAGGCCGGACAGACCTATTATAACAGTATCATGGACCTCTATGCCGAGTGGGGCGTGGATTTCCTGAAGATCGATGACCTCTCGCGTCCGTTCTATACCGATGAGATTCACATGATCCGCAAGGCCATCGACCAGACAAACCGTCCCATCGTGCTGTCGCTCTCGCCTGGCAAGACGCAGTACCAGTATGCAGGAGAGTGTCTGGAGAATGCCAATATGTGGCGCATGATGGATGACTTGTGGGACAACTGGAGTGCTGTGGATGCCGTTTTCAACGAAGCCCATGCCTGGGAAACAGTAACCCGTCCGGGCAACTATGCCGACTGCGACATGCTGCCTCTGGGACAGATTGCTATGACCATAGGTGATGCAGGCTATACCGCAGCCGACAATGGCCGTTGGACCAATCTCTCGCAGAACGAGCAACTGACGATGATGACCCTTTGGGGTATCTGTCACTCACCCTTGTTCTTCGGTGGCGAAATGACCAAGAACGATGCCTTCACCCTCTCGCTCCTGAACAATGAGGAGTACCACCAGATGCACAAGTTTGGTGAGGAGGCTCATCAAGTGTTTAATGACGAGGATAATGGTCGTGTGGCGTGGACATCACACATCGGCGACACCCGTTATCTGGCCCTCTTCCAGCGCGACAACAACCGTTGGGTAGTGGGCAACAAGGCCTTGTATAAGAGCGAGGTGGTGGCCTATACCACCGACGGACATGCTGTGGATGTAGATATAGAATGGCCCGAGGGCGAGAAGACACTCGTGCTGGTCGTTGATGATGGTGGCGACAACTACAACTACGACCACGGAGACTGGATAAATCCCACGCTTGTGCTGCGCAACGGCACCGAGGTGCCCCTCACTGGCACCTATAAGACGCGCCAATATACGAAGTCCTACTTCAATCGTGTCTATGAGAATAAGAACGTGGACAACGGTGGCAAGATTAAGGTGTTGGGCACGACATACGACCGCGGGTTCTCTACTGATGCCAATGCCGCCATCTTCTTCAAGATTCCCGATGACATGGACGTGGTGCGCTTCAAGGCTATGGCTGCTGCCGACGACTCCGGTATCGGTCAGCAGGGAGCCACCACAAGCATCCGTTTCATGGTGTTCGCCCAGAACCCGCTCACCGATGAGCAGGATGATGCCGCTGCCCGCTCAGGACTCATCTGCCGCACAGGCACGAAGAGCAAGACCTTAGAGGCTGATGTAACGGGTGCCAAGCAACTGAAGATTGTGGTAAGCAACTGGGGCGACGGCTTTGCCTACGACCGTGCCGATCTCATCAACCCCGTTCTCATTGATGCCGAAGGCAACGAGACCTCATTGACCACACTGAAGCAGACCTCCTACCAGTCGGAATGGGGCTCGCTGCATGTGAACAAGAATGTGGAGGGCGGCACGCTCAAGGTTGATGGTCAGGCATACGCCACCGGTCTCGGCATGAATGCCCAGTGCACCCTCATCTACGACCTGCCCGAGGGTCACTCGTGGAAGACCTTCCGTGCCCTCTGCGGCTACGACTCTTCGTGCGACAAGGACAATACGTCTTCCACAGGCACAACGATGGAGTTCATCTTCTACGTCACCAAGAATCAGACATTCGACTTCGACCTTACACAGTTGGGTTACAACTCCTCTGAGCCCGTTCCCGTCTATGACATCTGGATGGGCGAGGACCTTGGCACCGCCACTGGCACCATCAGCCCTACCGTGCCCAGTCACGGCGTGAGGCTGTTCCGTCTGGGAGACAAGGCTACTACGGGCATCAAGGAAATTGACAATTTACAGATTTACGATTTACGATTAAAGTCAGATGCTGTCTATGACCTCAGTGGTAGACGAGTTTCCGCAACGTCACACCTCCCCAAAGGAATTTTCATCAATAACGGAAAGAAAATTATAAAATGACATGAAGGGCTTCTTTATTACATGCGTCCTTATCATACAGACCTCCCTGCTCTGGTCGCAGGTGACAGTGACAGAACAGAGCATGGGGGATGACTTCCCCATAACCGAGGATAGCAGCACACCGATTATTGTATCGCCAAAGGACGGTATCACAATCGGCAAAGTGGCACAGTTGCTGGCAGAAGACATTGCGCGTGTGACGGGTAACACTCCTAATGTACTGACTACCGACAAACCCAAGGGTAGGAACGTCATCATCGTAGGAACCACGGAGAACAACCCACTGATAGACCGCCTTGCAAATGAGGGACTTCTCGATGTGTCGGCTATCCGTGGCGGGTGGGAGCAGTACGTAATCAAAGTGCTGGATGCACCTATGAAAGGTATCAACAAGGCTCTCGTGATTGTGGGCAGCGACCGTCGAGGTGCAGCATACGGAGTTTTCACGCTAAGCGAGGCGATGGGAGTCAGTCCATGGTACTGGTGGGCCGATATTCCTGTCATTAAGCATAAACGACTGTACGTAAAAGCCGATACCACCTCTACTGCCCCTTCCGTCAAGTACCGCGGTATCTTTATCAATGACGAGGACTGGGGACTGAAGCCGTGGGCATCGAAGAACTACGAAAAGGAATTGGGCGACATCGGTCCACGGACATACGCCCGTATCTGTGAACTGCTACTGCGTCTGAAGGCCAACATGCTGGGGCCAGCCATGCATTCGTGTACAGGAGCCTTCTACACCCATCCAGAGAGCAAACTTGTGGCCGACTCGTTCGGTATCATCATCACCACCTCGCACTGCGAACCGTTGCTCATCAACACAGCGTCAAAAGCAGAATGGAATCAGGATGTGGACGGCGACTGGAACTACAAGACCAACAGCGCGGCAATCCTCAAACGATGGGACAAACGACTGGCAGAGGCTTCGTGCTACGAGAACATCTATACCACCGCCATGCGTGGAGTGCACGACGCGGGTCTGCGAGGCAATTTGCCAATGGAGGAACGTGTGCCACTCATCACAAGGGTGATAGCAGATCAGAGAGAACTGTTGGAAAAGCATATCGGACGTAGGACAGACGAGATACCGCAGATATTCGTGCCCTACAAGGAAACGATGGAGATCTACGAGCACGGGTTGCAGGTGCCAGACGACATTACTCTGGTATGGGTCGATGATAACTATGGCTATATGAAGCGTGTCGCCAATCCTGACGAACAGCGTCGCTCAGGCGGTTCCGGCGTTTATTATCATATTAGCTATCTGGGTGCTCCGCACGACTATCTGTGGATTTATACCACTCCTCCAGTGTTGATGTACAAAGAACTCAAGAAAGCCTACGACCACGGTGCCGACCGCTATTGGCTGCTGAATGTAGGAGACATCAAGCCCATGGAACTCGGCATTCAGACTTTCATGGATATGGCTTGGAACATCAACGCCTTCAGTTTCGATAAAGCCTATAGACACCAGGCAGAGTTCCTCGGGAAAATCTTTGGAAATGGTAACTACCAGGACATTCTCGACACCTATCTGCGGCTTGCATGGAGCCACAAACCCGAATACATGGGTTGGGAGTACGAGTGGGACGACAAGGCACACACCGGACTGAAGGACACAGAATATTCCTTCAAGAACTATGGCGAAGCCCAACGTCGATTGGCTGATTACAAACGTATCAGCGACGAAGTGGAAAGAATAAGTGAAGGGTTGAAAACGAAAAGTGAAGAGTTTGTTGCCACCTTTTATGAGTTGGTGCAGTTTCCTGTGCAGGGAGCCTACCAGATGAACCGCAAGTTCCTAATGGCACAACTCAATCATGAACTCCTTGCAGAGGGAAAGACGGCTGAAGCCAATTGGGCCGCCCGTCAGATGGAACTGGCCTACGACAGCATCAATGCCCTGAATGCCCGTTTCAACGCCCTGCTCAATAACAAATGGCGAGGCATGATGGCACTTGCGCCAGCCTTCCGCTCGCTCAATCATCTAAAGCCCGAGGTTACTCTCACTCCTGACATCGGTGAGAAACCCGTGGATCTGACACCAGAATCCCCATCAGCCGAAGGATGCTATGTGGTGGACCTCGCCAAGTTTGCCGCCAAGGATGAAGGTGTCAGCATCATCAACGGCTTAGGGTACGACTGGCAAGTTCTTCAACTGCAAGACGGCAAGGTGGATTACACACTTCCAGCCATCAGTCGCGACAGCATTGACGTGTTTTTCTATGCCGTTCCATTCTGGCCTGTTTATAAGGGACTAAGCAACCGCATCGGTGTCAGCATGGATGGTGGAAAGATACAGCTTTTTGAGAATAAGTTCCGAGAGTACGGCCGTTCTTGGAAAGACCAGGTAATGCGCAATGGCATCGCCTGTCGCCTACGCTTTTCCATCGACTCTACACTGTCCACACACACCCTGACCTTCCACACGATCGACGCAGGGCAGATGGTGCAGAAAGTAATCATCGACTGGGGTGGACTTAAGGCGAGCTACACTGGGCCAAGTCCTGACAATGTTTTCATTAAGCCATAAAAAGCATCTGAAAAAACAAAAAATATATAATGAAGAACTACCATGCACTTACCTGGGCGCTTCTGATGACAGTAGGGGCCACAGCCGGTGGGGGGTCTGCAGCACGCAGATGAAAGGCTCTGTCAGCGTGAACATCAAAAGCCAGTTGCCTACCGCCAACCTGACGTTGAAGAGCAAATAACTAAAACAACACAAAATGATGATATGAAGAATTTGTTTTCCTGTCTTATGGCAATGATGGGTGTGCTGACGATGTCGGCACAGATGGTGAGTCCATTGCCTGACGAGGCATGGAACGCGTCAGAGTGGATTAGCGTAGCCGATGCCCCAGAGGTGCAAGGACGTGTAGATGAGCACACAAGGGCTGCTGACGGTGCCAACTGGTTCGTAAACACATTCACGAACGAGCAACGTGTAGTGAGGGCTTTGTGGATGACCACGAGCCTCGGCGTGAACGATCTGTACGTAAATGGCCATCGTATCGGCAAGGAGGTGCTACGCCCGGGGTTCTCTCACCACAGTCGCACGAAATATTCGTTTACCTACGACGTGACGAAGCAGTTTCAGACGAAGAAAGGGGCGAAGAACACGTTTTCCGCCCAAGTAACGCCAGGCTGGTGGGCCGACAAGATTATCACGCCCAGTGGTTCGAATGGCATGTACGGGCAAAAATGTGCATTCCGTGGTGTGCTGGAGTTGACCTTTGCTGATGGAACAAAACGCCTTTACGGCACTAACATAAAAGATTGGCAGGCGGGTATTGCCGGCCCAGTGAAGCATGCTGCCATTTTCGACGGTGAGGAGTATGACGCCCGCAAGGGTAATGCACAATTCTTGAATGAATCAAGCGGCAAAGCCGATTACATAATTCATAATTCACAATTGTCTGCGCCTACTGTCAGCAAGGAATATGTGGGTGTTATCGTGCCCAACTGCGGCGCTGAGGTTTATCATATCTATGAGTGGGCACTCCAACCCCAACGCGCATACGTTTATTCCAAAGTAGAGGGGGCCAGCGACGAGGCTTACGGCAAGATTGTTATTGACCGCGAGTATAAAGACGGTCAAAAGATGGTTGTCTGTCCCGGCGAACATCTGGTCATCGACTTCGGACAGAACTGCGCGGCTGTTCCCTCGTTCCGATTTGCTGCCAAGTCGGGCACACGACTCACCTGTCTGCCTGGCGAACTGCTGAACGACGGCAATGGTTCCAAGTCGCGCGGTATGGACGGTCCTGAGGAGAGCATTCACCGCCGCAACCTGCGCATCCACGACAAAAGCATCCGACTGGATTACACCTTCGGCCCTACCCCCACCCCCTCCCATAAGGGCAGGGAGAATACCGTCGAATACACCCCGCGTCAAACCTTCTTCGGCTACCGCTACGTGGACATCACCGCAACAGATGAGGTCGTTATCGAGAATATTCAATCCATCCCCGTGAGCAGCATCACACCCGAGATGGTGACAGGGCATATCACAACGGGCAACGACCTCGTGAACCAACTCATCTCGAACACCATCTGGGGTATGCGTTCCAACTACCTCAGCGTACCAACAGACTGTCCGCAGCGCAACGAGCGTCTGGGGTGGACAGCCGACACACAGGTATTTGCAGAAACAGGTTCGTACTTTGCCAATACCGATCGCTTCTTCCACAAATGGCTGCACGACCTGCGCGATTCGCAGAACGACGAAGGGGGCTATCCCAGCGTGGCACCTCCGGGACAATACGGCTCGTGGAAAGATGAATATATGCGTTTTGGCTGGTCGGATGCCGGCATCATCGTGCCATGGACAGTTTGGAAACAGTTTGGCGACAAGTCCATCGTCGAGGAGAGTTGGGAGTCGATGAAGCTATACATGGATCATGTGAACCATACTCGGTACGACCACGAGGCTATCATCAAGGAGAACGGCAACTACCAGTGGGGCGACTGGCTGAGCTATGAGCCTTTGGAGACCTGTGGACGCAGTGCCTTCGACGAGAACGGCCCGAAGCCCGAGGCTATAGAGTATTGGAACTATCTGGGTGCCTCATATTGGGCCATCGATGCCGCAATGATGTGTGATATGGCAAAGGCTACAGGGCGCAACACAGCAGCATACGAAACAATGGTTTGCGAGGCGAAGAACTATCTGCGCGAACGCTTCTTCAACGGCGACGGCACCTTCAAGTGCGATATCCTCAGCACCATGCAGACACCCGCTCTCTTTGCCCTGAAGAACAACCTTTTCGAAGGCGAAGAGAAAGCCAGCATGATTAAGCGTCTGCGTCAGAACTTCCGAGAGCATGGTGACTGTCTGCAGACTGGCTTCCTGGGTACCTCCATCCTTATGTCCACGCTAACTGATAACGGAATGACCGACGTGGCCTATACCCTACTCTTCCAGCGTAAGAACCCCAGCTGGCTCTATTCTGTCGATAACGGTGCCACGACGATATGGGAGCGCTGGAACAGCTACACGAAGGAGCATGGCATGGGGCCAAGAGGCATGAATAGTTTCAACCACTATGCCTACGGATGCGTGTGCCAATGGATATGGCAAACTTGTGCCGGCATAGCTGCCGACCCGGCCCGATCTGGCTTCAAGCACATCATCATGTGCCCCGTCCCAGACCGGCGATTGGGACATCTCGACGCCACCTATCAGTCGGCTGCAGGACTCATCAAGAGCAGTTGGAAATACAAAGGCGACGAGTGGATTTGGACATTTACCATCCCCAAAGGCGCAACAGCTACGGTTACGCTGCCCGACGAGCAAGCGTCAAAGACATATCAAGCCGGAACACACACCATCCACAAAACCATAACAAGAAGACATAAGCAATGAACATAGAACAAGTACGAGACTACACTTTGTCACTCCTTGGGGTGACCGAAGACCAGCCGTTTGGCGACGACATCATCACCTTCCGACTGGAGGGAAAGATTTTCGTATGCCTATGGTTGGGCGGCGGCAAGCATGATATGAAAGATTCCTCACCAAGGATTGCCCTGAAGCTGTCACCGGAAAGGAATGAGGAACTCAGGGAACACTTTTCTTCCGTGACTCCCGCTTGGCATTGGAACAAGAAACATTGGAGCGATGTGTATTACGAGCAGATTGAAGATGCGTTGGTAAAGGAATGGATAAAAGAATCCTATCTACTTGTAGCATCGAAACTACAAAAAGCGGTTCGGCAGAAATATATTCAAAAAACATGAGAAGATAAAGAACACAGATTGGAAACGAATGAAATCTATAAACAGGTAAGCTAATATGACGGAACTGGAGAAATGCATGGCTGGCGAATGGTACGATTGCCACGCGCCGGAGTTCATCGAAGGCAGGGCACGAGCATTAGAGTGGTGTGCTCGATACAATGCCACGCCCTACTCGCAGCGCAGCGAACGACGGAAGATGCTGGAGGAGCTGTTCGGTGCTGTTGGCACGAATGTCAGCGTGGGCGATAACTTCACATGCGGTTTTGGCACGAACATCTACATCGGCTCGAATGTGAGTATCAACCTCAACTGCACGTTCATCGACTGCAATCGCATCACCATCGGCAATAACGTGTTGATTGCTCCATGCGTTCATCTGACCACAGCCACGCATCCCGTCGAACTTGCCGACCGCCTGACACCCAACTGGAACCCTGAGAGCGGAGAGTATCGTTGGCGGACTTACACGAAACCCATCACCATCGGCAATGGCTGTTGGATTGGGGCGAATGTGGTTGTACTGCCTGGCGTAACGATTGGCGATGGCACAGTCATTGGTGCAGGCTCTGTCGTGACCAAAAACATCCCAGCGAATGTCGTGGCTGTAGGTAATCCCTGTCGAGTGGTTAGAGAGATTAACAGGTAAATCTACCATATAGTCCTATTCAAGAAATAAAAAGGAAATTATGAAGTACCCATGTGAAAACTGCAAGCTACGTGCTGCGTATGACAAGAATCCAAAGTCATTAATCGGACGCTTCTGGCGCTGGCAAATTAATTTCTGTCCCAGCTGGCGAGGCTACTTTAAGTCGCTGCCACCTGAGAAACAGGAAGAACTGCGCAAGAAATACAACTTCTACAAATACTAATGATTCTTCCCGAGTCTATTACAACAAAGGATGGGAACCTCCGTCTGGGCATGCTCAATCAGCATAAGGATTTGCTGATGATGGCGGCGGCGGTTGCCACTTCTGCTTCCGTTCAAGCCCAGCAAAGGCCGAACATCGTTCTGTTCATGGTCGATGACATGGGTTGGCAAGACACGTCTGTGCCTTTTTGGACAAAGCCGACACCATTAAACAATACCTACGAGACACCAAACATGGAACGCCTGGCACGGCAGGGAATGCTCTTCTCTGAAGCCTACGCCAGTGCCATCAGCTCGCCAAGTCGGTGCTCGTTGCTGACGGGAAGTAACGCCGCCCGACATCGGGTGACGAACTGGACATTCCGTAAAAACCAGATGACCGATGGTGAGGACGATATGCTCGCACCACCCGACTGGAACTACAACGGCCTCTGTCAGGTCGATGGAACGCCCAATACTTTCGTTGCTCGCAGTTTTGTCGAAATTCTTCATTCCGCGGGTTACCATACCATCCATTGTGGCAAGGCACATTGGGGCGCTCAAGACACACCGGGCGAATCGCCTCTGCACTTCGGCTTCGAGGTGAACATCGCTGGTCATGCTGCTGGAGGTCCTGCAACTTACCTGAGTGAACGCAACTTTGGCCACGATGCAGAAGGGCATCCTGTTGCCCAGTTCGCCATTCCTGACTTGCAGAAGTATTGGGGCACAGGTACTTTCCTCACAGAAGCCTTGACACAGGAAGCGCTCTCGGCACTGGACAAAAGCCGCCAGCCCTTCTTCCTCTATATGTCACACTATGCCGTCCACATTCCCATTGACCGCGATATGCGCTTCTATGAGAAGTATCGAAGAAAGGGACTTTCAGAGAAAGAAGCGGCGTATGCCTCGCTTATTGAAGGCATGGACAAGAGTCTTGGTGACATCCTCGACTGGCTCGAACGTAACAATCAAGTGGAGAACTCCATCATTATCTTCATGAGCGACAACGGTGGATATGCTTCCGGCTCAGAATGGCGCGATGAACCTCTCTTCACGCAGAACGCTCCCTTGCGCAGCGGAAAAGGCTCTTTGCTCGAAGGTGGCATCCGTGAGCCGATGATTGTGCGTTGGCCAGGCGTTGCCAAAGCTGGCTCTCGTTGCGACAGTTACCTTATCATCGAGGATTTCTTCCCAACCATCCTCGAGATGGCAGGCATCCGTCGCTATGAAGTTCCGCAGACAGTAGATGGCCGGAGTTTTGTACCCCTGCTTCGAGGAAAAGGAGACTCGTCGAAGGAACGTTGCCTGATATGGAACTATCCGCATGTCTGGGGCAACGAGGGACCGGGCATCGACCTCAACTGTGCCATTCGTAAAGGTGACTGGAAGCTCATCTACAGCTATAAGACTGGACAGAAGGAACTCTACAATATCCGGCAAGACATAGGCGAAGAGCACAATCTCGCAGCCGAGCAGCCGAAGCTTGTCCGTCGCCTCTCCCGCCATCTGGGCGAACGGCTCAGGGCCATGAATGCACAGCGACCTACTGTAAAAGCTATAGGCAAACCGTGTCCTTGGCCTGACGAACAACCATAATATATTGACAAATATGTGCCAGAATATAAACAACATGGCAAGTACACTGGTAAATTTTTCACAAAATTGATAACAATAAAAACGATTGATTATGTTAGGCAATTTTTCTTATTACAATCCCACCAGACTGTATTTTGGTGATGATTCCTTGAACTTCCTCAAGGACGAACTGAAGAATTACGGCCCCGTAGTGCTGCTGAACTATGGTAGCGGCAGTGTGAAACGCAATGGTATCTACGACCAAGTGGTGGACATTCTAAAGGAGGCAGGCAAGACCATTGTTGAAAACCCGGGTGTGATGACCAATCCGACGTTGGAGAAACTGAACGAGGGCGTGAAGATTGCCCGCGAGAACAATGTCGATTTGATTCTTGCCCTCGGTGGCGGCAGCGTGTGCGACTACTCGAAGGCTGTGGCTGCCTCAGTCTATTACGAAGGCGACTACTGGGACAGGTTCTGGCTGAAGCAGCAGAATCCCGATGACGACCAAAAGTTGCTACCCGTAGGTTGTGTGCTGACGATGGCTGGCACAGGCTCGGAGATGAATGCCGGAACGGTGATTACCGATGCAGAGCACACGTTCAAGGTTGGTCATGTGTTCGACAATCGTCTGATGCCCAAGTTCTCTATCCTGAATCCGAAGTTCACGATGACCGTTCCTGACAACCAGATGAAGGCTGGCATCTACGACATCATGAATCACATCATGGAGCAGTACTTTTCCGACTTCGATGACAATACCAGCGACTATCTCTCCGAAGGTCTTATGCGCTCCGTCATCCATAGTAGCCGCATCGCCGTGAAGAATCCGCAGGACTACGAAGCCCGTTCGAACATCATGTGGACAGCTACGTGGGCTTTGAACACCCTCATCGGAATGGGTAAGGCGCAGGACTGGATGGTACACATGATTGGTCACAGCGTAGGAGCCTGGACGCACGCTCCTCACGGCTATGCACTGGCTTCCGTTTCGATGGCTTATTATCGTCGCGCCATGAAAAACGGTCTGCCTAAGTTTGTGCGCTTTGCCAAGAACGTATGGGGAATTAGCGGTGAGGGATTAACTGACGAGCAGATAGCCGAAAAGGGACTCGAAGCCCTGAAGAACTGGATGCTGGAGATTGGTCTGCCACTGACCATCAGTGCACTTGGTGCCACTGCCGATATGATTCCTGGCATCACTGCAACCACCGTCATCTATCCCGCAGGTTATCTGAATCTGACGAAAGAGGATATTACGGAGATACTGAAAGATTCGATTTAGTAAGAGCAAGCGTGAGAATCTTCGTGAAAATACGAGGAGAGTTGTAGAACAAACTTATCTGAGCGTATGAACAAGGTACGAATCACAGCCATTCGCCAGACGATATATCCCGACTTGATGGCACAGTATGAAAACGCGATAGAACACGCTTGCGATGTCAGGGAAGGTCAACAGTGGGTTTCCGTAGATGGGCAGTGTCCCGAGGGCATGTGTCCGTCTGCATGGGAATCCATGAGACCGTTTGTAGAGTCGCTGGCCCGTGGCGAGGGTCACTTCTTCGCAAAGAAAAGTGTAGCCCCTGACGGGTCATTCGATTATTCTGATGGATGGATGAAGAATCCGATGAGTGCGATGATTAGCTGCAACGACGGTTTCCGACCGTTCAGTTTCTATATTGAAGTGATAGATTAAATGGACATGAACAGGATTATCAGAGATGCAAGGCCGACGGACGTAGAGGCGATGCTTGCCATCTATGCGCCATACGTGGAACAGACGGCCATTACTTTCGAGTACGATGTGCCGACAAGGGACGAGTTTTGTCAACGCTTATTGAATGTGCAGGCGAAATACCCCTGGATTGTGGCTCAGGAGCATGGGCAGATAGTGGGTTACGCATACGCCAGTGCTTTTAAGAATCGGGCAGCATTCCAATGGGCTGTAGAGACCTCTATCTATGTTGACAGCAGTATGAAGCGATGCGGAATAGGCAGAATGCTCCATGAAGTCCTCGAACAACGATTACAAGCACAGGGAATCCTTAATATGAACGCATGCATCTCCTTCATCGAGACGGAAGATGAATATCTGACGCAGGACAGTGTACACTTCCATGAGCAACTTGGTTACAGACGGGTAGCTCACTTCCACCAGTGCGGAAAGAAATTTGCACGCTGGTATGACGTGATTTGGATGGAGAAAATAATCGGCGAACATAAATAGACGTTACAATTCTTTAAATTACAAACCATGTTAGTCATCATTCTGAAGGAAAATCTATAAAGTAGCGAATGATACAAGAAAGAATTAGAATTGGGTTGCTAATAGCCCTCCTTACGATTTGTGGTGCTCGACCTTTGGTCGTCTTGTCGCAACAAGAAACGGCTATCCCTGTCCATGGCAAGGTTACCGAGATTCAGGAACGCGGAAAAATACTTGTTGGCACCACGGGCGATTACCGTCCACTCTCCTATCGCGAGACCGACGGCAAATACTGGGGATTCGGCATCGAAGTCGCCGAGGAGATTGCGAAACGGCTGGATGTGGCCGTCCAGTTCGTACCCACCTCATGGCCCACGCTGACAGCCGACGTGCAGGCCGAACCACAACGATTCGACCTTGCCATTGGCGGCATCACCATCACTGATGCCCGATGTGAGACAATGCTTATGAGCGAGGGCTATCTGGCAAACGGCAAGACCATCCTCTGCCGAGCTGCCGATTCCTGTCGCTACAAGTCGCTGGCGAACATCGACAAACCTGAAGTTCGTGTGATGGTGAATCCCGGTGGACTGAATGAGAAGTTCGCCAACGAGAACCTGACTCATGCAACCATCATCGTTCACCCCAGGAACGAGGAAATCCCTTCGCTCATAGCTGAAGGCCAAGCCGATGTAATGATTACGGAAATCACAGAGGCACCCTACTATGTGAAGACCGACGCCCGACTTGCAGCCCCACTATTGAACGCTCCGTTTAATCATAATGAGATTGGCGTGTTGATGCGTAAGGGACAGGAGGATTTGCTACAGATGGTAAACATTATAATCCGTCAGATGAAAGCAGACGGAACCCTCCGTCAATTGTATGAAAAGTATGGACTGACTTATCGGAAAGAAGGTATATAGTATGAAGCAGTTTATTTGTATTTTTGCCCTGTTATTTGCTTGGACAGCAAATGCCCAGAAGGTCTATGACGAGGAGATTAACCCCATAGAGCAGATAGACCAGGCCGTGGCAAAGGCCCGGACGGAAGGAAAGTTCGTCATCTGTCAGGTGGGCGGCAACTGGTGCCCTTGGTGCTTACGGCTTGCCGACTTCATCCAAAACGATACGACTATCAGCAAGGTCATTGATGAAAATTTCATCTACATCCATGTGAACTACAATCCTCGTAAGGCCGAGCGTGAACAGGTTCGACCAGAGGTCAATGCCATGCTGAAACGCCTGAACAACCCAACGCGTTTCGGTTTTCCCGTACTTGTAGTGCTTGACGAAGATGGCAATGTCCTCCATATCCAGGACACGAGTTTCCTTGAAGAAGATAAGGGCTACAACAAGAAAAAATTACTACGTTTCTTCATGAACTGGACACCACGAGCGGTCAGGGTTGCGATTAAGCGAGAATAGAATCAAGCCTGCTTGAATTTCACTTCCCTTTCCTGTACGCCCTCGGGTTCATGTCCTTCATACGCTGAAAGAAACGAGCGAAGGTGGTGGTGTCGGCGAAATGGAGACGGTCGGCTATCTGGGCGATGCTCATCGAGGTCTGGCGCAACAGGAACGTGGCCTCCATCAGGAGCATCTGGTTGATATAATCAACGACGGTGCGTCCTCCTGAAACTTGGCGGACGATGCGCGAAAGATAGGTGGTGGTAATGCAGAGGTCGGAGGCGTAGAAGCCGATGTCGTGATGTTCTTCGAAATGCTGGGGCAGCAGGCTAAGGAAACCAAGGAATATTTCTTCCACACGTTTGGGGAAGCGGTGCTCGCGAATGCTGTGCTGCTGGACGGTGGAGAGGTCGGTGAGGAAGAGGTTATAGAGCATGCGCAGGCTGTCGTTGGCCAGCGGGAGTCCCATCTGCTGATAGTGAATCATCATTTGCATCAGTTCGCGCAGACGGCGAAAATCGTCGGTTTCCAGCGACAGCACAGGTGAGGTGAGTTCCACTACGGTGAAGTAGGCCGTGCGGATGGCGTCGCGCACCGTAGGCAGGCTGAGCGTAAAGTGTTCGTCGGCCAGCAGACAGATACCGCTGTAGTCGCTGGAACTGGCGAGGACGGTAACCTCGAAGCCAGGCGAATAGGTATAGAGGTCGCCCTCGCGGAGCGTCAGTTCGCGATTATTATACAATATGGTAACCCAACCGCGCATGACAATCGTAAAGGTGTAGCACGATAGGAATCCGTGCGTCTCATTAGCGCCGAAAGTCCACTCCACATTGGTCTCTATGCAGATGACGTTTCCATCCCATTCACCTTCGGGTACAGGCAGTTTTCTCAGTCGCCAAAATTCCTTCAAACTATACATTCGATGAACTATTTGCTTTGCAAATATACAATATTTATTTGACTCTGTTTCGTTTCAGTCGGTTTTTGTTTCGTTTGGGCTTGCATTTGTATGAATTATAATGTGTAATTTTGCATCATCGAAATAATCAAACCGATAAATTGAGAAATAAATCGTAAATTGTAAATCGTTAAATTGTAAAATTAGAATTATGGACAAGCAGAAATCAATCGAAGCATTGCAGTTCTTCGTAACAGGCCTCTCAGAGGGCGCATTCGTACACAAGGTACAGGGACAGATTTTCAAGGCTCAGGGCTTTACGAAACTGGGCGAGAAGTACATCGGTCATTACACGGAGGAGATGGAATGGGTGGAGAAATTCATCGACCGCATCATCGACCTCGGCGGCGAGGTGAAAGTGGAGAAGCACGAGGCTCGTGAGCTGTGCTACGACCCCGTGGAGTACATCAAGGAGGATCTGAAGATTCAGGAGCCGGGCGTGGAACTGCTACGTAAGTGCATGGGATCGGTATGTGAGGACTATATCACTTTCGACATTCTGAAGGCCTATCTGGCCGACGAGGAGGAAGACCTCTATTGGAGTCAGGGCGCACTCGAGATGATTGAGAAGATTGGCGTACAGAACTGGCTGAAAAAACAGATGTAAAAGCCCCTTCCAAAGCCCTGCCCAACTTCGCGAATGGTGATTCGCTCACCTTTGTGGGGCCGAAACCACATTCAGTGGTTTCTCTAAAGGCCCCAGTCGCCTAATGGGAGGCTTTCTAAGTTACAAACATCAGACCCATGCCCCTACGACGGTCTTCCCCCTCGGGGGATAAAAGGGGGGCTTCATTTTATGAAAGAAAAGGTATTACAGGCCATGCGTGAGTTCGGTGCTCCCGTGAACGCTGGCAAGATTGCGGAAATCACAGGCATTGACCGCAAGGAAGTTGACAAGGCTTTTGCCGAGTTGAAGAAGGAGGGTGCGATTGTATCGCCCGTCCGTTGCAAGTGGGCTCCGGCTCAGTAATCAACTATTAAAAAACAAATAAGATAATGGAAACAACAAAGAAAGTATTCGACTTCCTGGAGAAAGCAGGAACGTTTTATCTCGCAACAGTAGAGGGCGACCAGCCCCGTGTACGTCCTTACGGAGCCATGCTCTATTTTGAAGACAAGATTTACATCATGGCTTTCGGCAAGACAAATGCTACCAGACAGATTGCCCAGAATCAGAAGGCAGAAATCTGTGCCTTCAAGGGACAAACGCTGCGCATAGAGTGCAAACTGGTTGAGGACAACCGCCCTGAAGTTGGCAAGGCACTGGTGGAGAAGATGCCAGTACTGAAGCCCGCCCTCGGTGAAAATGGTGAAAACGGCGTGATGTACTATCTGAAGGATGCTAAAGCAGACTTCTTCAAGATGATGGAATTGGTAGAAACAATCAAATTCTAACAACTATCGAGTCATGAAAGAGAAAGTATTACAGGCCATGCGTGAGTTCGGTGCTCCCGTCAACGCTGGTAAGATTGCGGAAATCACAGGTATTGACCGCAAGGAGGTTGACAAGGCTTTTGCCGAGTTGAAAAAGGAGGGTGCTATTGTGTCGCCCGTTCGCTGCAAATGGCAGCCCGCTTGATTATTTCACGGCTTCGATAGGTGCTTCCGCACTACGACGCAAATAAATTTTTTCTTCAGGCGGCAAGCAAGGTGACTGAGCCTTCAGGCAGAAAGACACCGATACTTGCAGTCCCTTTTAAATCCTATAACGAAAGAACGATATGACAAAGTTCAAATGCCCCTGCAAATACACCTACGACCCTGAAAAGGGCGACCCCAAGCAGAACATCCCTCCCGGCACTCCCTTTGAGGAACTGCCCGACACATGGCGCTGCCCCCGCTGCAAGCGTAAGAAAGAGAAATTCGTACCAGTAGAAGAATAACCAAACAAACATCATTATGGAAATCAAAGCAGTAAAATTCCGCAGAGACGGATTCTACACTCAGCCCTTCGTGTTCGGAGGCGAGGAAGGAAAAGAGAAGTTTGACAAGAACGTGCGCTATCGCGGCAGTCTGCAGAACTATCTGATTGACACGGGCAGCGAGGTGATACTTGTGGATACCGGCCTGCCCGCAGGCTTTCCCGAGGAAGTTCCAAATGAAGATTCTCCCATCTTTACCGGCAAGGACATATGTAGCTATATGGATGCCTTTAAAGCCCTCGGCTACAAGCCTGAGCAGGTAACAAAAATACTACTCACCCACAGACATGCTGACCACAGCGGCGAACTGAAGAGCTTCCCCAACGCGAAGATCTATGTGAACAAGGAAGAGGTAGATGCGGCTGAGTTGCAGGGGCTGACAAACATCGTCCCCGTCAGCTATACCGACGGTGCCTACTACAACTTTCCCGAAAGCCAAAAGATAGCCGACGGCATCTACTACATCAAGGCCAAGGGACATACCAAGGGCAACAGCATCATCATTGTCGAGATGGACGGCCTGTTCTACATGATTCACGGAGACATCACCTATGTGGACGAAGCTCTCTACGAGGACAAATTGTCCGTTGTCTTTGACGATCTGCCAGCTGCCCGCGAGACACAGAACCGCATCCGCGAGTTCATCCGCAACCACCCCACCGTCTATTGTGGCACCCACACACCGCAGGGCTATGAGAACCTGGAAGCCAAGCGCGTGATGGACTTGGATAATCCTGTGCCGACCATTCTGGCTGAAGTCGATTTCTCCAAGCAAGAAGCCTCAGGCAAGTACGTCTGCTCCATCTGCGGCTATGTCTATGACCCCGCAGAGCACGACGGCGTAGCTTTCGAAGACCTGCCTGACGACTGGCGTTGTCCCCGTTGCAAGCAGCCGAAGGAAAAGTTCAATCCTGCATGACACTCATCATAGGACTGCTGATTCCGCTGCTGGGCACAATGCTCGGCTCTGCCTTTGTGTTCCTTATGCGGGACGAGATGTCGGCTCGTCTGCAAAAGTCTTTGTTGGGCTTTGCTTCGGGCGTGATGGTGGCGGCATCGGTATGGTCGCTGCTGATACCTGCAATGGAGATGGTCTCAATGCATAATTCAGAATGCATAATGCATAATGAGGCTGGCGCATGGTCGGTAGTGCCTGCAGCCGTGGGGTTTCTGTTGGGCATGGGATTCTTGTTACTCATCGACGAACTGACACCACACTTGCACATAGGCACAGACAAGCCAGAGGGAATGCGTTCGCATCTATCCAAGACCGCCATGCTTGCCCTCGCCGTCACCATTCACAACTTACCCGAAGGTATGGCTGTGGGCGTAGTGTTTGCAGGAGCCAATAGCGGAGCAACGTACATATCTCTGACCAGTGCTTTAGCCGTTTCTTTAGGTATCGCCATCCAGAACATCCCCGAAGGAGCCATCATTTCCATGCCGATGCGAGCCGCGGGGAATAGCCGTTGGCGCTCGTTCCTGCTTGGTTCGCTGAGTGGAGCCGTAGAACCCGTCGGAGCCATTGCCGTCCTACTGCTCGCCTCATTACTCATGCCCGTCCTCCCTTACATGCTCGCCTTTGCTGCGGGTGCCATGTTCTACGTCGTGGTTGAGGAACTTATCCCTGAAGCATCTGAGGGTAAGCACAGCAATCTCAGCACCATTGGCTTTGCCATCGGCTTCGTCTTGATGATGGTACTCGACGTTGTGATGGGATAGTCTCCCCTAATTATATGACATGGCAATATGAATAAAAGAAACGTAGCACTGACGTTATCCAGTGGCGGTGCCAGAGGATTAGCCCATATCGGAGCAATAGAGGAACTGGAGGAACAAGGTTTCTGCATTACCTCTATTGCCGGTTGCTCAATGGGAGCACTTATCGGAGGGGTCTATGCAGCAGGAAAGCTGGAGGAGTTTCGTGAGTGGATGAAAACAATCAACAGGAAGAAGATGCTGGAACTGACAGACTTCTCGCTGGGCATCAATCATTTGGTCAAAGGCACACGCATAATCGAGGCCATCATGGAGTTTGTGCCTGACGTGCCGATTGAAGAACTACCGATACCCTATTGTGCCGTGGCTACCGACTGGAAAACTGGCCGTGAAGTAGTTTTCCGCAAGGGCAGTCTCTTTCAAGCCATCCGCGCCAGCATCTCGCTACCGTCGTTCTATGAACCTGTGAAACGCGACGGGATGATACTGATAGACGGTGGCGTGACCAATCCTATCCCGATGAATCGAGTAGTGCGCCACAAGGGTGATATACTGGTCGGCATTGATGTGAGCGGCTACAACTACGAGGCGCAGTGGAAAAAACAGCATAAGTTGGCGGAAAGGCGCAAGCACAGCACATCGTTGTCGCAAAAGATTCTCAATCGTCTGATTCCTGACAACCTCAACTTCAATTATTACACGATGCTTTCTCGGGTCAGTTCGCTGATGATTCGTCAAAACTCCATTCTGATGGCTCAGCTGATGAAGCCCGAAATACTCGTTGACATCCAAATGAGCCATTATGGAGGCTTCGACTATGACAAGTCAGAGAAACTGATTGCCATCGGTCGTCAGAAGACGTTGCAAACCATTCAGAAATACCTATCGTGCGTGAATGCAGACCTAACATCAATAGAGAATAACCAATAACAATAAGTAAGTGAACAAAATTAATTGACATTATTATATTCGAAACGAATTCTCCTCGCTCGGCATCCCGAAGGGTGACGCTTGGCTCGTCCAAGAATTGACCTTAATTCTCTTAATTATATTCTTAAAAATTAAAATAATTTCGTGGATAAAATTAATATAAATTAGGAGAATTCGTTTCTAAAAACATGTAGGATAAATTTAATTGGGTATTTATGGCAAAGATTTATGACTTTAAGGCTCTGACGAGCAAAGGCAAGGAACTGGACTTCGCCCAGTTCGAGGGTAAGGTGCTGTTAGTGGTGAACACCGCCAGCAAGTGTGGCTTCACGCCTCAGTTCAAAGGTTTGGAGGAACTGAACCAGAAATACAAGGAGAGGGGATTGGTCATTATCGGCTTCCCCTGCAACCAGTTCAAGGAACAAGACCCAGGCTCGGACAGCGAGATTGAGGGCTTCTGCCAACTGAACTACGGCGTGACGTTCCAGATTATGAAAAAGACGGACGTGAACGGTCCCGCAGCCGAGCCTATCTTCGAATACCTGAAGGAGCAGGCTCCCACGGAGGAGTACAACGGGCTGAAGGCAAAAGCTGCCAAAACGCTCTTCAAAGCCATCAGCAAGAGTGTGGAAAAGGACAGCGACATCAAGTGGAACTTCACAAAGTTCCTCATCTCAAAGGACGGCACCATCATCAAACGCTATGCCCCCACCACAGAGCCTAAGAACTTTGAAAAGGACATCGAGGCGATGCTGTGACAGATGCTGAATATAAGTTTTTATCTGCCCAGAAACTTTGTATTGATGTAAGCTTGCAAGGCATCCTTATATAGGTCACCGATGGGGAGACTGGTCTGATTGTCCAGACGGATGCGATTCTTGTTCACCTCCTGTATCTTTGTAAGGTTGACGATATAGGAACGATGGATGCGCATAAAGTGGTCGGGCAAGTGCTCCTCCATCTTTTTCATCGAAAGCAAGGTGATGATGGGTCCCGTTTCGCCATCAATCCACACCTTCAGGTACTCGCTCATGGCCTCTACGTAGCGTATGTCGGAGACGGAAACCTTGACAATGCGACTGTCTGTCTTTAGGAAAAGGATCTCGCTCCCGTCCCCTGTTCCTGCAACAGAGGGGGACGATGGTTCATGGGAGACGGCCAGTCTTTCCCTAAGTCGCTGGGCTGCCCTTTGGAAATCCTGCAGGCCAAAAGGTTTCAGAAGATAGTCAACTGCATTGACGCGAAAACCCTCGACCGCGTACTCCGAATAAGCTGTGGTGAATACGACCAAAGGGGGGACAGCAAGCGACTTTATGAAGTCCATGCCATTGAGGTCGGGCATGTTTATGTCGCAGAAGATGGCATCGACGGTGTCATCTTCCAGAAACTGACGGGCTTCGAGGGCACTCTGGCATTGTGCGGCAAGTTCCAGATAGGGAACTTTGTGAACGTAGGCGACGAGCTGTTGCAGAGCCAGCGGTTCGTCATCGATGGCGAGACAACGAATCATAGGTATGGGATGTTTAGTTCAACAGTATAAACATCTTCAGCATCTTGGATGTGAAGCGTGTAGTCATGGTCATAAAGCAGGTCGAGACGGCGACGAACATTAGCGAGCCCTACCCCACCCTTTTCTGCATTGGGCGTGTCGGCCTTCGAATTACGACAAGCAAAACATAGTTTTTCATCCAGAGCCTCTATTCTCACCTCTATGAACGAGTCGTGCCGGTAGCTGATGCCATGTTTGAAGGCATTTTCCACAAAGGAGATAAGTACCAAGGGGGGTATCGTACGGTCGGGCAGTTCAGTGGGTCGGTCGAGCGTGATACGCACTTTGTCGGTATATCGCAATTTCATCAACTTAATGTAAGTGCGTATGAACTCCATCTCGCGAGACAGCGTCACACCGCGCTTGTCGCCCTCATACAGAACGTAACGCATCATCCGCGAAAGTTCCACGATGGTCTCCTGCGCTTTTGCCGGGTCTATTTCCACCAAGGCATGTATGTTGTTGAGCGTGTTCATGAAGAAGTGAGGGTTTATCTGGTATCTCAGATACTCCAACTGCTGTTCCAGGTTCTGCCTCTCCAACTCTGCCATCCGTTTCCGGTCGTCGCGACTACGGAAATAAAACTTAGTGCCCAAATTGACACCCAGCATCAGGATAAAAACTACGATGGCCATGATATCGTGCTCACCGACGATGGGAGGCGGACGGTGCCCTCCCCTCAGTTCTTCCTTGGGAGGTCTTGGTGGTTCTGGTCGCTCATGAAACTCCCGGATGTCTGGCTCTTCTGGGATATCCGGCCTACTATTGCACTGATAAACAGAGAAAAGTCCCACGAGTACAACCATAATGGAGTAGTATGCCATCCTTCGCTGTTTGTGTACAAACAACGGGGCCAACAGAAAGTTATGAATGAGGAAGAGCAACAGGTAGAGCGTGAACTTCCGCCACATGACAAACACCTCTGCCCAATCGAACACAACGCCATAATCGTGGACACTACGGACATAAAGACTCAGTAGCGGGGACGCAAAGAGTACGCCCCACGCTATCAAGTATATAAGATTCTCCTGTCGAGACAGACGTTTCATTCGTATTTTCGGATTTGTTATGATAACGCTTGGAAACCTGTTTTTATTGCCCCGAATAGGAAGAAAGCGTGACCGTGGAACCACTGGTGTACGAGGCTCCCGTGTAACCCATTCCCCCGCAAATGCTGGTACCATTGTTAACGGTAACGTTCGACTTTAGCGTAGGTTTCGAAGCCCCAGACACCACAAGTTTGGTGCCACCGCTTGACGGGGTTTTGAAGGCGATAGTAGTGCTACCCACTGTCATTGCATACCACACACTCTTGCTCCACGACGAAGTCTGATAGCACGACTGGGAGAGTGGTGAATTGCGCTCCAGTCCACCAATGGCAATAATGGTTCCGCCTGTAACATATAGTTTGTAGCCCCCCTCGGTATTGGCATCAATGCCCACTTCGGGATCCCGTGCACCCACGGCATAGACCAGACCGCCCTTGATATAGGTATTTCCATTGGAGTCCAGACCGTCGTTGCCTGAAGAGTGTCCGAATACATAGCCACCGCTGATGGTTAAGTGACTGGATGCATTAATGGCATCATCGCTGGCCTGAACATACACTTCTCCACCCGTAATATCGATGGTGCCTTTCGATTCCAGCCCTTCATGATTGGCAGAAGATATAGTCAGTTTACCGCCTGTGATGGTGATGTTGCCGTCGGCCTTCACACCTTTGGCATATTTGTGGCTCGATGTCGAACTGTCACCCCCCCAAGGATTACCGCCGCCACCTCCAGGGCCACCGCCGCCCCAAGGACCGCCGCCACCACCGCCACCAGAACTGCTTCCATAGTTGGAGCCCTGAGCCTTGGCATTGATGGTGCCACCACTGATGATGAGGGTGCCATCACTGTTGATGGCGCGTCCGCCCTGCCCGGTATTGGTCAACGTGAGCGTACCACCACTGATGTGGATGGACGTATCACTTTTAATACAAGCACTGGCCGAAAGATCGTTGGCATCGGAAGTATCCACACCACCCGAGGTCGTCACTTTCACTATGGGGGTAGCCGTCTCGTCCTCGCTCACGAAGACTGTGCCCATGGCCTTTATACCCTTTGAGGCAGTAGCTGTATTTGTGATGGTAAGCGTACCGCCTTCGAGGTATATGTTACCGCTATCTTCATCCTCATGGTCAGTAGTCTCACCCGTAGTGGTATCGCCGTCGAGGTCACATTGTATGCCGTCGTCGCCTACACCACTGATAGTCACGGTTCCACTCTCCATCAGGAAATACTCGTTACAGGAGATGCCGTCGCCCACAGCCTTGGTGATATTCAGCGTCAGGTTCTTCACCTCAATATAGTCACCGCTCTTGATGGCGTGCTTGGTATTGCCCACGACATTCAGCGTTCCGTTACCCTGTAACTGTATCTGCCCCTTGCTGTAGATGCATCCCTTTTGCTCACCATTGGCTCCGTCGGTCAACGTGCTCACCGTATTCCGTTTCGCGCTCAACTGAATGCGCTTCCCGTTCTGTATGTTGATGGCAGCACCACTGGGGTTCGTAAGTGTCAGACCGTCCAACGATATCGTACACTTGTAGGAACCCGAAAGAGCAAACTCACCGTTGGTGGTCGTACCAGTCAGCGTATAAGTAATCTCTTCGCCATCCACGGCTTCAGAGTTCGTCTGTTCGATGGTCACGTGTGCCCCATTCACCGTGGGTGTGACGTACTGAGCCACGTTACCTGCGACAACAACCGTAGCCGTTGTTCCACTATAGTTGACACTCACTGTGTTGTCGGTCACCTCCGTATCGTCAACGGTCATGGCATCCACCTCGCTCAACGTAAACGTCCTACCCATGATGGTCACCGTCTGTCCATCGGCGTATGGCATGTCGCCCGTCTGAGTGGCAGGGAACTGATACGTCACACTGCCCACTTTTACGTTCAGCGTCTGGCTCATGGCTGTCATCGTCAGCAAAAGCCCCATGATTAAACAATATATTTTCTTCATTTGACTACCGTTTTAATGGTTTTATTATTATATTTTACTACGTATATATTCCCCGGTTTCATCTGTTCCCTCGATACCTTTCTGCCTTGCAGGTCACATATCTCAGCAGAACCATCCCACTGACTGTTGTTCAATTGACTTATCCCCGTCACATCGTCATAGGAGAACGCCATCGACTTCAGGCTCTCAAGAGGAATGTTCAGGGTGTTTGTCCCACTTGTGGCAATCAGTTTACCGTCGTTAAATCTCAGTGTCAGGTCACGGGCCACGATACCCTGCATCGTGCCGTCGTTCAGGGAGAACACCAGATAGCCAAAGTCCTCGGCCAACAAGTGTGTGCCCATCGCAACCAACATTCCAAGTGTCAGAAAGCTCTTTTTCATATTTTTCATATTTGAATGACGTTGCAAAGATAGCAAGAAGTACCCCATCTATCAAATTATTTCAACGAATCGCCTGTTTTGTTCAACGAAAGCAATTACGAAATAAATGATAAATGATAAATAATAGATAAATAATAAATGATAGATAATAAATGATAAATGATCGCTTGGCGACGTTAGGAGACGCTTGCGTAGCTGCGCGTCCAATTTCGTGGATAAAATTAAAATAAATTAGGATAATTCGTTTAAAAAAACATGTAGGGACGTGTAATCGGACGGCCAGAGGCCTACGCTTGCAGAACGAAGTGGGGCAAGACGTGTCGCGTCCGCCTGGAAATGAATTTGCGGCCACGGACGCGACACGTCGCGTCCCTACAGAGAGCAAAAACAATGATTATGTAAACATCTCACATTTGCCATCCCGTAGGCTACATTATCCATTATACATTATTATCTATTATCTATTATTTATCATTTAATAAGGAAAGCTTCCCTTCGTCGATAAGATGGATGATGAGCTCACCGAAGAGGGTGTTTTGCCAGGCAAACCACTCACGGGTGAACTTCGTGGCATCGTCTTTGTGGAACGACTCATGCATAAATCCCGTACCGGCATCGGTACGCATCAACATTTCTATACATTGTTTTATCTCCTGGTCGTCCGTGCTGGTGAACGCCCTCATCATAATACTCATGGGCCAAGGCATGTCGTAGCCGATGTGGGGACCACCTATGCCCTCACCTGCCTTTCCACGGAAGAAGTAGGGATTGTCCTCGCTCCATACGAAACGGCGCGTATTCTGATAGATGGGGTCATCCACGGGAACATCACCCAGATAGGCCATAGCCAGCAGCGAAGGCACGTTGGCATCATCCATCAACAACTGGTTACCGAAACCGTCCACCTCATAGGCATAGATGGGACCATACTTGGGATGCTGATGGATGGCATATTTCTGCAAGGCCTCGCTCACCTCGTCGGCCAAAGCCGTACACTCACGGGCCAGATTGTCACAATGGTTCACCTGTGTCAATATCTCGGCTGCATGGCGCAACTGAGTGACAGCCATAAAGTTAGAGGGGACGAGAAAGAGCAGTGTAGTGGCATCGTCCGACGGACGGAAAGCCGAGGCTATCAGTCCTACGGGGCGCACGGGAGCCCCCCAGCCATCGTTGTTCATCGTATCGAGTTGTCGCTCCGTGCGACGTTGGAACCTGTAGTTGCCACGTCCCTCCTTGCGCTGCTGGTCGCGGAAGGTGGCCACGATCTGGGTCACCGCCTCTATCCAGAGATCACCGAAGATGCTCTCGTCACCAGTCTCCTTCCAGTATTCGTAAGCCAGACGCAACACGTAGCAGGGCGAGTCCACCTCCCACTTGCGCTCGTGCAACTCAGGACGCATCTTCGTGATGTCCTTCATCCACTCGCCGTTGGGATTAGGTTCCTTGTTGAAGGCATTGGCATAGGGATCGAGGCAGATGCACTTCAACTGTCGCAGCACTACGCCGGCCAACATCCGTTGCAGACGTTTGTCCGTCGAGGCCAGCCTTACGTAGGGAAACACCTGTGCTCCCGAGTCACGGAGCCACATGGCGTGGATGTCACCCGTATAGACAAACGTGTCGGGCAGTCCGTCCTCGCCCGTCTCCTCGTAGTGTACCGTGGTGTCGAGCGTATTGGGGTAGCAATTGACGAACATCCATGCCAGTCGCATATTGGTCAGTTGTCGGGTAACCTCCTGTATTTTCCTCTCCACGGCCTCGCTGCAGAACAGTCGTTTATCCGGCTTAGGACGGTTATTCACCGTCAGTATATCAACCTTCTCGCGACGCACCTCATCACCAACCATTACCCCTTGCACCGCATCGGCACACAGGCTCATAGTCAAGAACATGCACATAACAAAAACTGTTTTCATATTTTTCAGGCTTTTCACGTCACGAAGTTAACGATAATTTGTGATAATTCGTATCTCATACACACATTTTACCTTCTTTTGACAATTTTAACACTAGCATCCATACATAGTATGGGAAATATTTTGTACCTTTGCACCCGATTTTAAACAAATCAGGGTAAAAAGACAACAAAATCATATACTTTATGAAAAGAAAATTACTCTTTTTAATGCTTTGCATCGCAAGCATGCTTGGGATGAAGGCACAGTCTCCAGCTTCGTTTACCGACGGAGGGCAATATGTTTTCTACAATATCGGCTCTGGCAAATATCTTGGTCCGAGCAACAGCTGGGGAACACAGGCTTCGCTCATCGAATCGAGCCACTTCAACACGGTACACTACATTTCCGATGGAGTTTACACCCTTGAATCGCAGGTTAGCAATGGTGGCTCGGACTACTATTTCACCGGCTCATACATGGATGGTGCAGCCACTAATGTCACCATCAACGCCTTGGGCGATGGTGTATTCACCATGAGCAACGGCACCACATACTACGGCTACGACGGCTCATCTACTGTAGTGGCCAGCAATCTGGCTGACCCCACGAGCAACAATGCCAAATGGAAAATTATACACTACGATGATGTTTATGATGATGCCAGTTCCGCAAGTCCAGCAGACCTCACTTACAGGATTCTGGATGCGAATTTCGGCCGAAATAACCGCTATGGCGGCGGTGACAACAATGACTTGGGCAACCAGTGGACAATGGTGGCTGACAACCAGAATCTTTGTGGCGGTGCCAATACTAACTGCTGCGCAGAATCTTACCACTCTACCTTCACGCTTTCTCAGACTCTGACTGTGCCTAATGGCGTGTATGAGATGAGAGCCCAAGGTTTTTATCGTCAGGATGGCTCCGACAACACAAACCTGCCCGTCTTCTATATCAACGATAAGACAAAAACATTCCCTACTAGGAAATACGATGAAGGAACTATGGATGCTGCTTCTGCAAGTTTTTCAGCAGGAGAATATACCATCGACCCAATCCGTGTGCTCGTCACAAATAACAGCATCACGTTGGGAGCAAAACTTGAGACAAACACAGACCTTTGGTGTATTTTCGACAACTTTACGCTGAGTTATCTGGGTGAGCCTTCAACAAGTAACCCCATTGACTTCACAGATGCCCCCATCGACATGACGGGTTACATCGTCAACCCCAACATGGAGGCCGATGGCGACCAAGGCTACGACGGCACTGTGACAGGATGGACCTACACCACAGAAGCCACCAACCACGGCACGCTCAACGGGCAGACAGGTGCATTCACCGGCCATGCCTTCGAAAACTGGAAGAGTGGCGGTCTGACGGACGGCAAAATCTATCAGACGGTGACGGGCATGCCAGATGGCGTGTACAAGTTTGACCTCGCCGCTATGGTGAGAACGACTACCAACCAGTTCATCTACGTCAAGAGCAACAATAAGACCTTCCGTACTTACCTGTCGGCAGCCAACGAAACGGCAGCCGCCTACTCTGTTTACGCCATCGCCAGTGGCGGCAGTATGGAAATTGGTCTCGACATTAATGCCTCGGGCATTGACTGGGCCGCCATCGACAACGCAGGACTTACCTACTACGGCACCAGCGCCGAAGCCTACGAACTGGTGTTTAACCAGGAAAAGGACAAGTTGGACGCCGTGGTGGCCGCACTCACCGATGAAAGTCCGCTGAAGACGGCCATAAGCAACGTGAGCACCACCAATGCCTCGCCGGCAGCCACGGTAGAGGGCTACACGGCCGCCATCAACGCCATGTTGCCCTTGGCTCACCTCTACCCCCTGCGCTCGGCACTGGCCGAGGCCTGCCAATGGAGTGCATGGGCACAGACGATGGCCAGCGTGGAATACAGCGAGACAACCGACGGCAGCCACGCCACCTTCGCCACGGCCATCACAAGCCACACCACCACCATCAACTCTACGGTGAAGACAGCAGCAGATATTGCTACGGCCAACAACACCCTGCGCACGGCCATGCTCACCTACCTCAACAACGCCACGCCCACCAACGGCAACGAATTCAACCTGACTGGGCTGGTCACTAACCCAAATTTCGAAATGGGGGACAAAACAGGCTGGACCAACACGGGCACCACACTGAATGTGCAAAATATAGATTGGGGAGGTAAAGTGGGTACCTACTTGCTACGTGGGTGGGGCGTGTCCGGCGATACAGACATAAGCAACACTCTGGCCAGTATGCCCGCTGGACTCTACAAGATTACGGCCACCATCCAACATCATGGGACGGACGAGAGCAGTAGTCTGAAACTGCATGCCGGGGACAACGAATTTGACGTGCCTTGGAAGAGCGGTCGCTCCGACTACTCGGTCTATGCCATACTCTCCGAGGCTGGCAACCTGACGTTCGGCCTACGAGGCACATTGGCTACAACGTGGCTGCTGGCCGATAACTTCCGCATCACTTATCTGGGCATCCCTTCGGCAAGCAACACCCTCGACAGGAGCAGCCTGATAACCAATCCCGGATTTGAGTCAGCTCTCACTGGTTGGACCAACGGCGGAAGTGCAATTTTCGCCGCACGAAAGAGCGCAGCCTTTACCATGCGGACAGGCTCCAACTATGCATGGGCCTATACGGCTGGCACGGTGGACATGTACCAAACCGTAAATTCGCTGCCCGCAGGTCTGTACCGCGTGTCGGCCAACGCACAGTCGACCAACGACGGCAACGACGTCAAGTTATATGCCGCCAGTGCGGAGAAGAAAGTGACTACGGCCCAGGGATACTCGGTATTCGTTAACCTCACCTCGCCGGGCAGTCTGACGTTTGGCATCAAGGGTACGATTGTCGGAGGCGAGGCAGACGTGGATGACTTCACACTCACCTACTATGGTGTGCCCTCCACCACCAACGCGGTGAACATGACCAACCAGATTATCAACCCCGACATGGAGGCCGATGGCAACCAAGGATTCGGCGGCACCGTGACAGGATGGACCTACACCACAGAAGCCACCAACCACGGCACACTCAACGGTCAGACAGGAGCCTTCACCAGCCATGCCTTCGAAAACTGGAAGGGTGGCGGTCTGACGGACGGCCAAATCTACCAGACGGTGACAGGCATACCCGACGGTGTGTACAAACTGGATCTGGCAGCCTTGGTGCGCACCGTGGATAAGCAGTCTATCTATGCCAAGAGCAACGGCAAGACATTCCGCACCTACCTGTCGGGAGCCGGCAGCACAGCAGCCGCCTACTCTGTTTACGCCATCGCAAGTGGCAGCAGCTTGGAAATTGGTCTCGACATCAACGCCTCGGGCATTGACTGGGCCGCCATCGACAACGCAGCCCTAACCTACTACGGCACAGGAGCTGATGCCTACGAATTGGTGCACACTCAGGAGAAGACCCTGCTAAATACCATCGCAGGCGAACTGACAGCAGGTAGCCTGAAGACCGCCGTGGAGGGTGTATACACCACCAACGCCACGCCAGCTGCCACCGTGGACGGATACACAACCGCCATAAATAATATGAACCCCCTGAACGATGGCAACGTGGAACTGATTGAGGCCAGCCGTCTGAGCGTCGGTGCCAATGATTTGGCCGGCGTAGCCTACAGCGAGATGACCGACGGCAGTCACACCACCTTCACCACCGCCATCGACGCACACCAGAGCGCCATACTCGCAGCCACCTCGGCCACGGGCATCACCACAGCCAACAATACACTGCTGACAGCCATCGGTGCCTATCTGCAAGGAGCCACACCCAGTGCAGCAGACACGTACTTCGACATCACCTTCCTGATGGTGAACCCCAACTTCAGCCAGGCCAATAATGCCACACTGCCCCGCTGGATGTGGCAGGGTGCCCCCGGCATCGCCGGCAACGGGACGAATAATAACGCCGAAAAGTATAACACCACCTTCGATGTTTACCAAACCATTCCGGCACTGCCCACCACCGGCATGTATCGTCTGACGACGCAAGCCTACTACCGCCCAGGCGCTAACGACAATGCAAGCACGGCACAGCATGCCCTGCTCTACATAGGCGATACCTACAACACACCCCTCATGAACATTGCCACAGAGGGAACGAACGCTCAGGACAACGCCAACGGATTCACCACCGCAAACACCAACACGGGTTCCACAGTTTACGTGCCTAACGGCCAGAATGATGCATCGCTGGCCTTCACCTACGGACTATCTGACTCCGACCACGACTACCTGAATACCCTGGACTTTGCCATAATCGAACCTTCGATTGCGAGAAAGGTGGGTGTAAAGAAGACGGAACAGATAGCCGCCGATTGGACGCTCTTCGACAACTTCCGACTCTACTACTTGGGCACCGAAGCCCCAGCACCCACACTGCCCACGGGACAGATGTATGCCACAGCCAAGGAGGAGATGAACACTGCCTTCAACACTTGGAACACCACCAAGAACGCAGCCAACTACGATGCAATGAACGAAAAGATCAATGCAGCCAAGGCCAGTGTGGAACTATATAAGCAGATTAAGGACTTCAGCGACCGACTGCAGGCCGATGCACAGCGCGGCGACATACCCGCTGACACCATATCCGCCATGAACTTTGTCACCCGATACAGCAACGGTGAAGTCAACAGCGTTGCAGATGCCACCACAGGTACCTATGAAACGCTGGAAGATATGCTGACGGAATACAAGGCCAACATCGTATCGTACTGGAGAGCCCCAGCCGACAATGCCGACCTTACGGCCTTCATCATCAACCAAGGCTTTGAACTGGACGGCGCAGCTGTCACCAACCCCACAGGGTGGAGCTTCTTTAAGGACACGGACAAGGGCGATTGCGGCACACGCAACACCGCCGTCACCAACATGAGCGGATGGCACTACCGCGGTGCACGCAATCAGTGGGACGACGGCATAGACCTGCAACAGTCTATCCGCAACTTGCCGCTTGGCGAATATAAGCTGACGGCTACCCTGGCCGGTCTGACCGATGCCACGGCCATTAAACTGACCGTAAACGGAGAAGAGGCCACCATCACCAATGCCGGCGACGGCACGGGCGTGGAGGTGAGCATCGACAACATCCTACTCACCGTTGATCCCGTCATAAACATCAAGGTAGATGGCGGTAAAAAGGAGGGTAGTACCCTGTTCCTGGCCGACAACTTCCGTCTTATTTACAATGGCATCAAACCGCTGCTGAAGTATGCCTTGGACGAGGCCAAAAGCATCTATGATGCCAACGCAAACGTGGGCGACGACGTGTTCCAGATTCCAACCTCGGTACGCGAGGATCTGAAGGCAGCCTACGACCGCCAAAAACCGACTTATGACGGCGGCAGCGTGAGCTTCGTAGCTGGCATGATGGCCATCATGGATCTGGATGGAGCCATGGCAGTCTACGAAAGCAGTGTGGTACCCCCTACTGATGGCAAACAATACTACCTGAAGGTTGCTACCTCCGGCCACAGCAAGGAGAACAAATACGTGGCCACCACACTGGGTGCAACAGGTGACAACAACCGGACGGGATATCAATTTAATGCCAATGCCTTGGACGAGGACAATGTGGCTCTCCACAAGGCACAGACCTTTAAATTCACCAAGAAGGGGGTATATGAGTACAGCAACACATATTACATCAGCATCGAACGCCCTGAAGGTGAAGTATGGCTGACCTACGGTTCGCTGAACAGCAGCGCCGCAGGATGGGCACCCCAACAGATTCAGGGCACAACAGAAATCGCCAATAGGGGCGAATTCATCATCCGAGCCACCACCACGGACAACCAATTCCATATCGAAAACACCGAGTACACAGGCACGGGTTACGTAATATGTCAGAATGAGTCGGGCAACATCTTCACCGAGGATGCAAGTGGGGCAGAATTCAGCCTAGTGGAGGCTACGCCGGCAAGCGTAACCGTTTCCTGCAAGACCAGCAAATACGGTACGGTTATCTTCCCCTTCACGCCCAACATCGCAGGGGATTCGGACTTCGACAACATCGACTTCTACACCTGTAACAGAGTAGATGGCGAAACAGCAAAAGTTTCTGGTGTGGCCAAAGGCTCACTACAGGCACAAATACCCTACCTGATTTATAACCGTGGTGGCTCGGACTTCACCAAGACGGTCTCCGACTACGGCATAGTCACTGAAGAGGATGACGCTGACGGAGATGCCGATGCCGACACATACGGACTGCTGACGGGTACCTACACGGCTCAGGCAGTTCCCGTGAGCGACGGCAGCACCAACTACTACGTCCTGCAGACAAAGCCAACAACAGGACAGGCTTTCTACAAGGTGACCAGTGCGTTTACCTCCACAGCCTACAAGGCTTACATGACCGTAGAAAGCGGTGGTAGCCCCGTAAAAGCCTTCTTCCTGGGCTTCGACGAACTGGATGGCATCAACAACATAGAGTTCGAGGAAGAAGAAAAGGATGGCACCGTTATCTATAACTTAGCAGGACAGCGCGTAGCCAACACCCAGAAGGGCATTTACATCAAGAATGGTAAAAAAGTGGTTGTTAGGTAATATCGTAATTCGTAATTTCTAATTCGTAATTCGTAATTAGTAATCAGTATTTGAATATGAAAAAACAATATATCACCCCCACCCTGCTCGTGCAGGAACTTGGCGTAGAAAACGACATTGTTTATGCTAGCCCTTTGGTGACTGACGAGAATGCAGAACAAGAATTCGGAATGGACACCAAGGAAGAGAAAAATGTATGGGACGAAGTATGGAACCGTAACTACGAAACGGGAAAACAATAAAACAACCATACCTACAAACAATCGGGGATGTGTCAGTTTAGTTTGACACATCCCCGATTCTGTTTATTCCGAATACAGCCAAATAGTAAATGGCAAATGGTAAATGGTTATTGGTTTTGCAGTATTTTGCTAAGCAGAGTATAGTAGTCGGCATGATCCCGATCTTCCTTCAGGGGTTCCAGTTCGTCGCGCAAGCGGACGAACAATTCCCGAGGACTGTAGCGCATCATGATGTCGGCCAACGGGAGGCCCTGATATTCATAGGCGAAACGGGACCTTTCGTTGTAGATGGACTGCTGGAACGTAGCTTTACGTAAAAGAGGACCACGCAGGTACTTACGCTTGTCCCGATTCCACTGGGCACGATAAACGTTCATTCCATCGGCAGTGAGTTCCAAGAGCCAATGGCGACGAGGAGTGCGAATGTGCATGAGCACGGTCTTACCAACGGTCACATCGCGCCCGAAGGTGATGGGTTCGGGATTGCCATCGTCAACGGACAACAGGGGCTTGCCATCAGAATCGGTATGGAACACGAAACTGCGATTGCCAGCAGACGTGTAGTGACCGGCAATGAGCATCAGCGAATCGGTACGGCGCACAAGGGATGGGTCTTCCGAATAGGATTTCACTGGCTTCATGGAGCCATAAAGTTCCCCTTTCGCATTGAAAAAGTAGAGTGATTCGTCCCAGCACCGATAGACCGAATCGCCCACATGATAGCCTTCGGGAATGGGAACGTACTCGGAATTACCCTCGCCAATGCAAAACCACGAAGGCGATGCCGCCTTTATAAACAGGTAATAGGCAGGTTCTGTGCCAAAAGTATAGATGTCGAGACTGCTCTCGGTGAAGTCACGGACTATATAGACGTGTCTGCCATCCGTGAGGTCTGACCAATTGGGACGTGCCATGGAAGGCAGGGCAAACATAAGGGGGAAAAGAAACAGATACTTCTTCATGATAGCAAGGTTCATGGATGCAAAGATAAGGATTATATCCGAGAAAAGGAAAGGCGGAGCTACCTTTTTGCAGGTAGCTCCGCCTTCATTCTAGAAAGTCAATGTTTTATACGATGCCCTGAGCCATCATGGCCTTAGCCACTTTCATGAAGCCGGCCACGTTGGCACCCTTCACGTAGTTGACATAGCCATCGGCCTCGGTACCGTACTTCACGCAATTCTCGTGGATGTTCTCCATAATCCAGAGCAGCTTGGCATCAACCTCTTCGGCAGACCAGCTGAGACGCTCGGAGTTCTGAGACATTTCGAGACCGCTGACCGATACACCACCGGCATTGCTGGCCTTACCCGGAGAATAGAGAATCTTAGCCTCCTGGAAGACACGGATGGCACCGGGAGTAGAAGGCATGTTGGCACCTTCAGCCACGGCAATCACACCGTTAGCAACCAGAGCCTTGGCCTGCTCTTCGTTCAGTTCGTTCTGCGTAGCACAAGGCAGGGCAATATCGGCCTTCTCGAACCAAGGCTTAGCACCGTCGCCTACGTACTTGGCAGTAGGATACTGGTCAACATACTCGCGGATACGACCACGGTAGAGGTTCTTCAGTTCCATGATGTAATCGAGTTTCTCGCGGTCGATGCCATCGGGATCGTAGATGTAACCATCGGAGTCGGACATGGTCATGACCTTACCACCCAGCTGCAGCACCTTCTCGGCAGCATACTGAGCCACGTTACCGGCACCAGAGATAAGCACCTTCTTACCTTCTACGCTGTCGCCCTTTGTCTTGAGCATAGCACGCAGGAAGTAAACGGTACCGTAACCCGTAGCCTCGGGACGAATAAGGCTACCGCCAAATTCCAGGCCCTTACCAGTGAGCACACCTGAGAAGTCGCGTGTCAGCTTCTTGTACATGCCGAACATGTAGCCAACCTCACGACCACCTACACCAATGTCACCAGCGGGAACGTCGATATTGGGACCAATGTGACGGGTCAGTTCCAGCATGAAGGCCTGGCAGAAGCGCATAACCTCGGCGTTGGACTTACCACGGGGAGAGAAGTCGGAACCACCCTTACCACCACCCATGGGCAGTGTGGTCAGAGAGTTCTTGAAGGTCTGCTCGAAAGCCAGGAACTTCAGGATACCCAAGTTAACCGACGAGTGGAAGCGAATACCACCCTTGTACGGGCCAATGGCATTGTTGTGCTGAATGCGGTAGCCCATGTTGGTCTGAATCTGACCCTTGTCGTCCATCCATGTTACACGGAACTGATAAACACGATCGGGGATGCACAAGCGCTCAATCAGATTAACCTTGTCGAACTCGGGGTGTTTGTTGTACTCCTCTTCGATTGTACCTAATACCTCTTCAACAGCCTGATGATACTCGGGCTCGTTGGGAAAACGACGTTTCAGGTCGTCCAATACTTTTTTTGCGTCCATAAAATAATAAATGTTAGTTTAAGACTCTTTTTACCTTATCTGAGTGCAAAGGTAACACTTTTTTAGTTTTCCGCAAAATAATCTTACAAAAATATAGTTTTACATGCACAAAAGTATGCTTTCGTAAGTTTTGTGCGGCTTTTATTCCGATTGTGAAGGACAGATAACACCCTCTTTCTTCATACCATCTACCTTGACTACAAGAGGATGGGAGAAGCGAACGTGACGCACGTGCTCGGTTTCGTGCAAGGCAGGCATCTGATTGAGGATGTCCTGACGATATACCCCGTCTTCCATAAAGTCATTGACCGTAAAGTAAGCCACGCCAAAGGAGGTGAGGTTCTGGAAGAAGTGGGTACCCTGACTGGGGTCAACACGGTAGTCTTGCAGTCCGGCCTCAACAATGACTTTGGCTCCAGAGATAGCTGGCCACTTGACGGGAACCCCGAGCCAAGGGTCGCTACTGCCCCAGCGCCCAGGTCCTACAAGTATGTAGCCACGACCTTCGTCGAGGAAGGTGCGGTTGATGTGCTCGATTTCCTCTGCTATGGATGGATTGTTAGAGGCACTGTAGGGATTGGTCTTGACATAGACGATATCCTCTATGTCGGTGAGCACCCCATGACCGATGGCATTGTGGGAACGGATGAGGGCGTCCGTGTCGGGAATCTCGCGAATGTCTTCCTCGAGCTGCATCTTATTGTCCACCATAGGACGAATCTGCAACAAGTAGAACTCACCCGTGCGGTCGGGATGGAGACGAACGGCAAGTTCTATCTCCACGGCACGACGCATCTCCTGCTGACCATACTTCATTGACAGACTGAGCAACTCGGGCAAGGGAAAGATACCCTGCTGAAGCACGCCACAGAGGGTGATGACCTTTCGGCCACCCTCATAGATGCCGTCGCGGATGACTTGGTCGTAGGGGTCGTAGGTAGAAGCGATGTATTGCAAGGAACCATCCTTATCGGCCTCGCGCACGTTCAGCTTGAGAAGGTTGAAGCCGTCGTCAACGGATAACAAGGAACTTGCTCCTTGCTCCTTGCCCCCTGCACCTTGCTCCTTGCCCCCTGCACCTTGCTCCTGTTGCTCAAAGATATTCTTCAAATCAAGGGCATAGAAACGAGTTTGCGTTTCCCGAAGTGCCATCTCCATCTCGCTGGTCTGCAAAACCTTGTCGGGGTGCGCCGGGCAGACACGCAGAGAAAGTCCACCGTCAACGATGTACTTACCCAAACCAAGTGCCAGGCTGACAACACCCTCATCGGCCTGTTCGTCACCTATGGGATAGTAGTTGACGGAACGGGCCACACCGGAGATGTGGGGATAGAAACGGTCGCCATAGCGCGTACCAACAACTTCTTGGAGGATGACGGCCATCTTCTCCTGGTCAATGACGTTGGAGGTTGCGGTCATGTAGTCCTTTGAAGCACGGTAGAATACAGAGGCATATACACCCTTGATGGCCGACACAAGCATCTGCAAGCGGGCAGCACGGTCGGCACAGTCGGGTATCATGTAGGTGCTGTAGATGCCGGCAAAGGGCTGGTAGTGGCTATCCTCGAGCAACGACGAGGAACGTATGGCTATAGGCTCTTGCACGACATCGAGCAGAGCCGTAAGGTCTTCTTTCAGACGGTCGGGGAGTTTGGCTGCCAGGAAATGACGAAGCACTTCTTCATCGGAGGCCTCACTGAGGGCTATGGGATAGAGTTCGTTACGTTCCATAAACTCATCGAAGACATCGGTACAGAGCACCACCGTCTTGGGTATCATCACACGAGCATTGGGGAACTGGTTGAGGTCGGGATGACGTTTGATGATGTGGTCGATGAAGGCCAAACCACGTCCCTTACCCCCCAACGAACCGTCACCGATACGCTGGAAGTTAGAGTAACGGTCGAAACGATCGCGATGGAAGACGGCCACCACACCTTGGTTCTTCATCTTACGATACTTGACAATGGCATCGAAGATAATCTGGCGGTGGGCATTGAGGTCGGGATTGGAATCCCACTTGATGTGTTTCAGGAACTCAGCAATTGGGAACAGAGCACGCGAACCCAGCCAACGCGACACATTGTTGTGCGAGACATGGTAGAGAAGCGACTCGGCAGGAACGGTGAAGATGTTGTCCTGAAGGTCCTTGAGGTTGCGGACACGGACGACCTCGTGCATGGTCTTAGGGTCGCGGAAAATGAAATCGCCAAAACCAAATTGGTGCGAAACGAGGTGCTGGAGATCGACTCCCAACTTCTTTGAGTTCTTGTCGAGAAACGAAGCCCCATAATTTCGGGCCTCCTTGGCTATGTTGGGTTCCGACGACTCCATGATGAAGGGAAGGAACTCGTCTTCGCTACGAATGGCAGACAGAAGGTCGAGACCAGCACGCTCGTCCTTTACCCCATTGCGTGGGAAACGGCAGTCGCTGATGACACCAAGCATGTTGTCCTTGTGGGCAGCATAAAGTCCCCAAGCCTCCTCGTAGGTACGTGCCAACACAATCTTTGGACGACCACGCATACGCAGGGTCTCCAGCTGTGAGTTCAGGGCTTCTGTGGCAAAGTCGAGACTCTGCTGAAGCACGAACTTATAGAGATTAGGCAGGATGGAAGAATAGAAACGGATGTTGTCCTCGACCAGCATAATCATCTGCACACCGGCCTCGGTGTCGTGGCGCAGGTTCATCTTGTCTTCTATCAACTTGATGATGGAAAGCAGGAGTTCCGTATTACCCAGCCAGCAGAAGACATATTCGAAGATGGAAAGGTCCTCGTGTTCCATGCGCTTGGTGATACCATGGGAGAAGGGAGTCAGCACCACGATAGGAACCTTGGCATTCTTCTCCTTAATGCCACGTGCAATGTCGAACACGTCGTTGTTGTCCGTTCCCGGCATACAAATAACAAGCTCAAAACTGGTACGCTTCAACTCCCGTTCGGCCTCCTCCTGCGAGGCGACCTGTACGAAACGTGGCGGATAGCGCAGACCGAGTTTGGCATACTCGTCAAAAATCTTCTCATCTACGCGCCCGTCATCCTCCAGCATGAAAGCATCGTAGGGATTGGCAATGAGTAAGACATTGAAGATGCGCCGACGCATCAGATTGATAAACTGGGTATCGTGCAGTTCCAGTTCATTTTCCTTCCAATCGTTGTCCATATTTTCATTTTCCTTGTAGGGACGCAACTGTCGCGTCCGATGAATCATTGTGTATTTGCGGACGCGACACGTCGCGTCCCTACATCCTTCATTCTTTTAAATAAATAATTTATAATGTATAATGCATAATAAGCTGTGCACTTGCCATTGAACATTGAGTTACCTCTAAACCTCTAAATCTCTAATCTCCTAAACCTCTAAACTTTTAACTTTTCACCTTTCACCCTTAATCCTTCACCCTTAATCCTTCACCTTCTATTTGACGTCTCTCCGTATCAGCCCCGACACGACAAACGTTACCAACGTACACAGGGAAACGAAGATGAAGAACATCTGGAAGCCCAATTTATCGGCCAACCAACCTGCTACCATGCCAGGCAACATCATGCCCAAAGCCTGAAAAGCAGTACACAGGGCAAAGACAGAGGTGGCACGTTCTCCACGGGAGAAATACACCAAAAAGAGCATATAGGCAGTGAAGCCGAATCCGTAGCCCAACTGTTCGATGAAGACGCAGGTATTGACAATCCATAGGTTAGTCGGCTGACAATACGAAAGATATACGTAAACGAGATCGGGAAGGGATATGGCTGCCACCATAGGCCAAAGCCAGAAGCGAAGACCATTCCGCGATACCACCCAGCCACCAACGATTCCACCAACCAGCAAGCCTATAACACCCAGCGTACCGTATGCAAAACCTACCGTTGTTGTACCAAGTTCCAAACCTCCCTCTCCAATACTGCGGAGCATGAAAGGCTGTGCCATCTTGGCCAACTGAGCCTCGGGCAAACGGAAAAGCAACATGAAAAGCAGGGCCGCCCACACATGAGGTTTGGAGAAGAAAGCACGGAGCGTTGCCGCAAAGGCGACCCCTACCCCAAACCCTCCCCGGGGGGAGGGCGTGATCACATTCTCCTCTTGCGTCCCTTCGTTGTTATTCTGCAAGCCTATATACGCCCCACCCTCGGGAGGGGAAAGGGGGTGGGGTTGAGGCAAGGATACATTGTGCCAGCAGGCCAACCCCACCATTATACCAGCCATCAAAAGCATGGTAATGCTCCAAGCAAGGGGGATGGTATGGCGCGATTCCAGCCAACCGGCAATCATAACGAGAATGCCCTGACAGAAAATCATGCCAATACGATAGAATGTACTTCGGATGCCCACATACAGAGCCTGGTCTTCCTTAGAAAGAGACAGTATGTAGAAACCATCAGCAGCAATATCATGGGTGGCGCTACTGAATGCCATCAACCAGAAGAAAGCCAACGAGGCACGTAGCCACATTGATGTGGATAGTGTCAGTGCCACACCAGCAAGGGATGCACCAACCAATATCTGCATCAAAAGTATCCACCAGCGTTTTGTACGCCACTGGTCAATCAAAGGACTCCAAATGGGTTTGATGACCCACGGCAAGTAGAGCCAACTGGTATAGAGTGCCAGTTCGGTATTGGTAAGTCCAAGGTTGGTATACATAATCACGCTAAGTGTCATTACTGCCATATAAGGCAGAGCCTCAGCAAAATAAAGAGAAGGAATCCATGCGTAGGGCTTCATAAAGTGAAGAGTTAAAAGTTAAAAGTTAAGAGTGAAGAGTTAAAAGTTTAGAGGTTTAGGGATTTAGAGGTTTAGAGGTTTAGAAGTTTAGAGGTAACTCAATGCTCAATGTTCAATGTTCAATGTTCAATGCTCAATGTTCAATGGCAAGTGCGCAGCCTTATTATGCATTATGCATTATGAATTATGCATTAAATTAGGGTCAGGGTGGGCCTTATCTTCAGATAGAGGTATAGCCAGGCTATTGGGGCGGTGAGCACATCGAGAAGGAAGAACAGACGGAAGCCCAGAAGGGTGGCCAGCCACCCCGATGCAGCCATAGCAGGTAGCATGACGGTAGCGACAAGGGGGATGTAAAGCACATTTATCGTGTTACGGTAACGCTCACCACTGATGTAACGAACGAAGTAACGAACAACATTGAGACCGAAACCGAAGAAAAACTGTGCCTGGAATGTGGCCGCGGATAGCACCATCAGAGAAGAGGGAGGCTCGAAAGTCATCATCAGATATACTATGGGAGAAAGACCCAGGGCCACTGCCAACCACCAGAATACGCGTCGTATATCTATCCAATGCAGAAGCTGTCGCCCTAACAGCAGACCAATGCTGAAAGCTATAACCCCAATCGTTCCTTGGGCAAAGCCTATCTCCTGAATAGTGCATCCCATCCCCCCCTCTGCTTTCGACATATAGAGAAAGAGTACACGGCTGTAGAACATAAGACTCTGGGGCAGCAGCAAAAGTGTAAGACCTACGACATAGGGGAACCAGTGTGCCTTGTGGCGGATGCGGTCAATGACACGTATCTCGTCGCGAACGGCATCGATGGGCGAACCCAACTGGCGGGCATCTCTGACCGAAGGACGACGGAGAGCGAACAGGTGATAAAGTGTAAACAAAAGAAAGACACCTGCCACCAGATAGCACCCTTCGTTCCACGAGCGGGGTATGCGACGGAAGATAACCTGCAAAGCACCCACCAACATGATAAGCATCCCGTATGTGAGCACTACGGCCGACTGCGAAGCCAGTATCTTAGGAGTATTATAGAAGCGTTGCTCACGAGATCGCAACATACGTTCGTAGTACATGCGAGCAGCCAGTTCGTGCCACGCCGTCAGCAAGGAAAGGACAAAAAGAACCAGGAAAAGAGAAAGCGGGAGAGTAAGACTGAGGATACGACGAAGGAAAACGAACGCCAGCCCCATCAACACGCCCACAATGCAAAGTTCAAGCCACTGTATCTGACGACGAAACAAACCAATACGACGAACATGAGAGCGCAGGAACGACTTCAACACCCAAGGTATAAAAAGAAACCCACAATAGCACGTAGCCATTGCAGGTGTTGTGTCGGTTTGCAGGAACATAAGCACAGCCACGTAAGTGACAATGCTCGCAGGTATCTCCTCAGCAGCAAAAAGGCTGGGAACCCAGTGCCAAGGAGAATGCTTCATATTAATAAGACCGGGCTATCAATACTCTTGCCACACTGGGCTTACCACTAACCATATCAACGCCTGGAGTCTGTTCGAAGCCGAAGGGCACACAACGGATGGTTGCCTGAGTGTCCTCCTTGATTTTGGCCTCGGTCTCGGCAGTGCCATCCCAATGACAGAGGAAGAAACCGCCATCCTTAACACGAGCCTTGAACTCTTCGTAGTTGTCGCACTCATAGATGTGGGCATCGCGGTAGGTCTTGGCCTTCTGGAAGATGTTCTGCTGAATATCATCAAGCAGCGTACGTACATATTCGGCAATTCCCTCGAACGGACGTGTCTCTTTCTCCAAGGTATCGCGGCGCATAACCTCCACCGTGCCGTTCTCCAAGTCACGGGCACCCAGTACGAGGCGCACGGGCACACCCTTCAACTCATAGTCGGCAAACTTGAAGCCAGGACGACGATTGTCGGCATTGTCATACTTCACGCTGATGCCCATTTGCCTGAGCTGCTCGATGACGGGAGCCACGGCTGCATCCACGGCAGCAACCTGTTCGGGCTTTCCGCCAATGGGGATGATAACCACCTGCGTGGGAGCCAACTTGGGAGGCAACACAAGACCATTGTCGTCTGAGTGGGTCATGATGAGAGCACCCATCAGACGGGTTGACACTCCCCAAGAGGTTGCCCAGGCATATTCGGGTTTGTTCTCCTTGTTGAGGAACTGTACCTCGAATGCCTTGCCGAAGTTCTGGCCGAGGAAGTGGCTTGTACCCGATTGCAGAGCCTTACCATCCTGCATCATAGCTTCGATAGTGTAGGTATCAAGAGCACCGGCAAAACGCTCCGTCTCACTCTTTACGCCCTGTACAACAGGCACGGCCATCACCTGCTCGGCAAAGTCGGCATAGACCTTAAGCATCATCTTTGCACGTTCTTCTGCCTCTTCACGGGTGGCATGGGCTGTATGACCCTCCTGCCACAGGAATTCGCTGGTGCGGAGAAACAAGCGAGTACGCATCTCCCAACGCATGACGTTACACCACTGGTTGACCACCAAAGGCAGGTCACGATACGAATGTATCCAGTTCTTAAAGGTATTCCAGATGATGGTTTCCGAGGTGGGACGAATGATAAGTTCCTCCTCCAGTTTTGCGGCTGGGTCAACAACCACGCCATCGTGGGTATCATTTGTCTTCAGGCGATAGTGGGTCACCACGGCACATTCCTTGGCAAAACCTTCCACGTGCTCGGCCTCACGACTGAGGAACGATTTCGGGATGAGCAAGGGGAAGTAAGCATTCTGCACACCCGTCTCCTTGAAACGGTCGTCCAGAAGACGCTGCATTTTCTCCCAAATTGCATATCCATAGGGTTTTATGACCATACATCCGCGTACATCGCTCTGCTCTGCCAGGTCTGCTTTCACAACAAGTTCATTATACCATCGCGAGTAATCCTCACTACGTTTGGTGAGGAAATCAAGTTCTTTTGCCATACAACTAATTTAAATTATATTAATTTGCGTGCAAAGATACGAAATAATTCAAAATTAAAAATTCAAAATTAAAATTTATTTGTAACTTTGCAGCCGAATTTTTACCAACCTAATTAAAACAAAACAATATGAAGAAAACAAAAATTTTTGCAGGTGCGATGAGCATCGCCCTGATTCTTTCGAGTTGTGGTGGCATGTCAAACACAGGTAAGGGTGCTCTGATTGGCACTGCTGCCGGTGGTGCTGCCGGTACTGGCGTAGGTGCACTTGTTGGTCACCTCGTAGGTGGTTCAAAGGGTGCTAAGAAGGGGGCCATCATCGGTGCTGCCGCTGGTGTTGCCGTAGGTGCCACTACAGGTACGCTGATCGGTCGTAAGATGGACAAGGCCGCTGCTGCTGCCAAGGCTTTGGAGGCTGCTCAGGTTGAGAAGACCACAGACTCTAACGGTCTGGATGCTGTGAAGGTTACCTTCGACAATGGCATTCTGTTTGCCGGTGGTAAGTCCACGCTGACCCCTGCTGCCCAGAACTCCCTGAAGAAGTTTGCCGCCAACGTCCTGAACGTATATACCGACTGTGACGTTTCCATCTGCGGTTTCGCCAGCTCTGACGGTTCTGATGCTACGAACCTCACCCTGAGCCAGAACCGTGCCCAGGCTGTTACCAACTACCTGACTGGCAGTTGCGGTGTAGCCAGCAAACAGATCAAGGACACCACTGGCTACGGCGAAGACCCCAACTACCTTATCTATGACGCCAACGGCAAAGAGAACGTAAACGCCAGCCGCCGTGTTGAGGTTTACCTCTATGCCAGCGAGGCCATGATTAAGGCTGCTGAGGCTGGAACGTTGCAGTAAGAATTATAAGAAGGAAGGAGCAAGGAGCAAGGAGCAAGAGATATGGTTTTGACTGGATAGAAATCCCTTGCACCCTACACCTAAAACCTTGCATCTTGCACCTTGTTCCTTGCACCTTGCTCCTTGCACCTTGCACCTTGCTCCTTGTTCCTTGCTCCTTGCACCTTGCTCCTTGCACCTTGCTCCTTGCACCTTGCTCCTTGCACCTTGAATATCATTCGTAAAATACGGAAATTGCTGAAATGGATTGTACTCCTGTTCTTTGGGAGTACAATCCTCTTTGTTTTTATCTATCGCTATTGTCCTGTCTATGTAACGCCCTTGATGATTATTCGTTGCGTGCAACAGGTAAGCCACGGAGAGAAGCTGAAACTGCGCCACCACTGGGTTCCCATCACAGAAATGTCGGAAGACTTACCTATTGCCGTCATGTCGAGCGAGGACCAGCGTTTCATGGAGCACCACGGTTTCGATTTCACAGAGATTGGTCATGCCATCAAGGAGCGTCAGCAAGGAAAGCGGGAACGCGGAGCTTCTACCATCAGCCAACAGACAGCCAAGAATGTCTTTCTATGGAACGGCGGCGGATGGTTCCGCAAGGGACTTGAAGTATATTTTACCGCACTTATAGAACTGTGCTGGGGAAAACAGCGCATCATGGAAGTATATCTCAACTCCATAGAAATGGGAGACGGAATCTATGGTGCTGAAGCTGTAGCCCAACTCCATTTCGGCTATCCGGCCAAAGAACTCTCGCGTGCCAATTGCGCCCTGATTGCGGCCACACTCCCCAACCCCTTACGCTTCAGTTCCAAGAATCCTTCTTCCTACATGCTACGGCGGCAGACCTGGATTCTCAACCAAATGCGCTATGTGGAAAAGGCCATGAAGAATAAAGATTGAAGGCAGAAACCATGAATACAAAAAGAATGTTTTCGTTACTGGTTGCACTTATCGGCATCCTCAATCTTCAATTCTCAGTTTTCAATCTTCAATTGGGCACAGCACACGCTCAAAGCGACAGCCTCCGCGTTGTGCGTCTGCTGGAACAGGGACGGCGCGAAGCCACTGCCCCACTCCATCTGTGGTATGCCCGACAATTCATCGGTACGCCATACGTCGGGCAGACATTGGAAGTAAACAAAACAGAGCAGTTGGTCGTTAATCTGCACGAACTGGACTGCACCACCTTTGTGGAGACCGCACTGGCACTTGCCTTGACCCACCAACAAGGCAGCACCCACTATGCCGACTATTGCCAGAACCTGACACGCATTCGTTACCGCAACGGGCGACTCGATGGCTATCCCTCTCGCAACCATTATTTCACACAATGGATTACGAGCAACGAAGGATTGGGCATCGTAGCAGAACGGTCAATCCCTACCGCCCTCAGCCAAAAGCAAACGCTCGACCTTCACTACATGAGCCAGCATCCCAACTTCTACCCCATGCTCAAAGACGACACAAAGGCCCAGGCCATCATACGTTCCTACGAGCGTGAATCGGAAGGGAGAGTTGTGACCTACGTTCCCCGCGCACGGTTAAATGGCACAAAGTCCAGCCGCCTCGGATTCATCCAGGACGGCGACATCCTGGCCATTGTCACCCGGAAGGACGGACTCGACACCTCGCACATTGGCATTGCCGTCTGGGGCGAGGACAATCGCCTGCACCTGCTCAACGCCAGCCAAATACACAAGAAGGTTGTGTCGGAACCTATGACACTCTATGACTACATGGGGAAACATCCATCACAATTAGGTATCAGAATCATTGAAGTTAAGCCATGAAACGCCTCGTCGTCCTTCTCCTCCTCAATCTTCAGTTTTCCATCCTCAATTATAGCCTTGCCCAGCAAAGCTACACCTTTTCGGAACACTTCCGTTCGTTGCAGGTAAGCGTTGACGGCAACAAACTTGCCCCGCCAATCCTCACCATGGGCAAGCACCAGCACCTGACGATTGAGTTCGACGAGATGAGTCACGACTACCACCGCCTGACCTACCACATAGAGCATTGCAACGCCGACTGGACACCTACCGAGGGACTTTTCGAGAGCGACTTCCTGTCGGGATTCAACGACCAGCCCATCGAAGACTACGAAAACTCATTCAACACCTCGCAACTCTACACACACTACCGCCTCGCATTGCCTAACCCAGAGACCTCATTGCTCTTGTCGGGCAACTATCGGGTGACCATCTACGAGGACGACGACCGCGATGAACCACTGCTGCAAGCCGAATTTTGCATTGTAGAGCCCTCCATGAACATCATGGCCACCATAAGCGGGAACACAGACATCGACTTCAACGAAAGCCATCAACAAGTGAGCTATTCCGTAAACTACGGGGCGAACCGCGTTGTTGACCCTCTGCGCGAACTGCACACCGTTGTGATGCAAAACCGCAGACAAGACAACAAGGTTGTTGACCTGAAACCCAACATACAGAAATCCAACGGCATTGAATTTTCCTACCAACGGGCACTCATCTTTCCCGCGGGCAACGAGTTCCATAAGTTTGAGATTCTCGACGTACAGAAACCCGGTATGAACATCGACAACATGCGATGGTACGAACCCTATTACCACGCCACGCTATACGCCGACCGCCCGGCACGCAACTATGTCTATGACGAGGACAGGAACGGTGGTTTCATCATGCGCAACGACGACGACGGGGAAGACAACATCACCAGCGAATACATCTGGGTTCACTTTACACTCCAATGCCCCCGACCGCTCCCCGGTGGCGACATCTATGTTTATGGCCATTGGAGCAATGGCACCTCCGACCCCGACTGCCGCATGCAGTGGAACGAAGAGGCCAAACAATACGAAGCCGCCGTCTATCTGAAACAGGGCTACTACAACTATATGTATTTACAGGAAAACGGGGCAGCCCCCGACGGCAACTTCTACGAAACGGAGAACGAATACATCATCCTCGTCTATCATCGTCCACAAGGCGGACGCTACGACAAACTGGTAGGCTACCGCTCAATGACAACCAGACTCTAATCCATCAGACCGATTTCGCGCCACTGGGCAATCAGGGCAGAAATATCCTTGCGGGCTGTTTCGTCGTCAACCTCGTAATTATCAGTCAGCACCTTCACCATATCTTCGACTTCGAAGTCCCGGCCAACAAACGCACGCCACATCAGCGATGCGCTCTCGTTGAGACTGATAACCTTACTAAAATCAATGTTCTTCCTACCTGTGGCCACAATCACACTCTCGCCACAGACATCACGCAACTCAAAACCTTCTTTTATTTTCATCTCTTATTTACCATTTAAACATTTACCATCTCGCATTTACCATTTAGCCATTTTTTGTGAGAAGTGAGAAGAGAGAAGAGAGAGGTCACTTTTGCAACTTGTCTTCCTAAACCTCTAAGGCCCACCCCGGCCCTCCCTGGGGAGGGAGAAAGCCTTAAACACTTAACTCTAAGGCCCACTCCGGCCCTCCCTGGGGAGGGAGAAAGCCTTAAACACTTAAACCTCTTAAACTCTTAAACTCTAAGGCCCACCCCGGCCCTCCCTGGGGAGGGAGAAAGCCTTAAACACTTAAAACTCTTAAACACTTAAACTCTTAAACTCTAATTCTTCTCACCTCTCTCTTCTCACTTCTCACTTCTCACTTCTCACCCTCTATCACACAATTGCCTTATAGACAAAAAGCAGATAACGCCTTATCGGCAACAGCTTCCGCCACAGACGAATACGTCGTTTCAGCACTGGGTCGTCGGCCAGCAATGTTCGTCCCGGACGCAGGTAATGGGTTACCAAACCTGCCACATTCTTCCGCTGACAATGTTCCGTTCCGCGTATATTCCCATCACCCATCAGTGTGATTTCATCTCCCTGGATGGCGATAATACGGTGCAACACATAGTGGTCAGGCACCGTCTCCGCCAACACCGCATCTCCTACTTTCAAATCCCTGGGCGCATCCAGAATCACACAGTCACGCTGGTGCTCCAGGAAAGGGCGCATACTATAACCCTTCACCGATATGGTTGCCGTATGCCCCTCACGAATCATATCGCGGGCCAATCCCAGCAAGATACGATTGGGAATCTCCTTACGCTCCTCGTTACCCCGCACACCATTACGTTTCCGATAATTCCAGCGCACAGGAGAGAGCAAACGACGCAATATCTTCTGAATGAATCTTTTCACCTTAAACCTCTAAGGCCCACCCCGGCCCTCCCTGGGGAGGGAGAAAGCCTTAATTAAAAATTAAAAGTTAAAAATTAAAAGTTAAAAATTAAATTGTCACTATTAGTAGTAAACACTCCCCTCGCCCTTCGGAGAGGGGTTGGGGGTGAGGCTTCTTCACTCTTCACCCTTCACCCCCACGGTGTTGTAGCACAACCATGCAGCCTCGGCGTCGGGCAAGCATCCCAGTTCATAGATACGGATGCGGCCGATGATTGCCGACAGCGTATCACATACTCCCAGATAAATGCGCTTATCCCATTTCATGCAACTGGCAGCCGGAAGCAGCATGGCCAGGGATTCCACGGGGCGCATCTGGCGAATCTCGTTTCGGGGACGTTGCTGGATGCGTATAATACCTCCTACGGGAGCCTGTATGTTACGATAACAGGGCGTCTTACCGCTCCAGGGAGTACCATAGATAATGGGCTGCCCCTCTACGATACGCACCACGGGATTGTCATCGTTCATCAAGTCACAACCGGGAATATTCTTGTACCACAGATAAGTGTGTGTACTCTTTCCCGTTCCACTCGGAGCCGTCATCAGATACCCATACCCATCCTTGCGAATGACACTGGCATGCAGCAACACCGTCTGTTTGTCGGCCGAAGCAAAGGCGTATGCCATCATCAGGGCATTGTTCAGGGCGAAGTTACGGTTGCGAAAATCCCCCGGGACCAGCGCCACCGTACAATTCGTAAAATCCTTGTCGGCACGCAATATTCCACAAAGCACCCGCTTCGGGTTGCTCATCTCCACAAGATACCCCTCGTCAGGCAGCAGGTACACACCATAGTTATTCCCGCTGCCATCAAATTGTCCTACCTCGTCACGCTCCCCCTCGTAATGGTAATTATCATCCACGGTAAGCGTCAACAGGGGAGTCTCGCCGTCTGCGCCATCCAGCACAAAGGGTAGAAACGAGGGAATCAGCGACTCATCGTTCCCCTCGTCCTTATACTGAATCTTCAGCAGATGTCCTCCAACTCGATAATAGGTCTCTCTCATTTCTTTTGTGTTGGGGTATTTATCGTATCTGACGGCAGAGCCTCGGTTGGCACAAATTCCGTCCACTCCTCGGGTTCAAACCGGAAGACATCTATGCCCAAGGGCTGTATGATGCCACGGTGAGTCTTTTGGAATTTCTTTCTGACCTTCTGGAACTTCTTCTCAGCCTTCGACTTGCTCTTGGAGAAGAAAACCGTACAAGTCATATTCTCACGTCCGCGCTTGGCAAGAAGGTAGTTGTTGAGCTGCAAGGAATAAAGCGAACGGTAGGCCAGGAAGCCATTGGGCATAATGTAGGCGTCAACGGCCTGCAGGTCGGTCATGTACGACACCGAATCGACATACGACGTAGCAAAGCCAAACATATAGACACGCAGCTTGCGCGGCTGCACCTGGTAGGCCATAGCCACAGTTGCCAGCATCACGAACAGCCATGCACACAGAAGCACCTTCCTCATTATCCCAGATACGATTTCAGCAGTTTATTCTTCGAGTTCTGGCGAAGGCGGCGTATGGCCTTCTCCTTAATCTGGCGCACACGTTCACGGGTGAGGTTAAACTCATCCCCGATTTCCTCCAGGGTCATCTCCTGTCGGCCGATACCGAAGAACATCTGTATGATGGCCTTTTCGCGTTCCGTCAGCGTATCCAGGGCACGGTCTATCTCACGCGACAGACTCTCGTTCACCAGCGTACGGTCGGCCATGGGGCTGTCGTCGTTCACCAGCACGTCCAACAGCGAATTGTCCTCTCCCTCCACGAAGGGAGCATCCACCGAGATGTGGCGACCGCTCACCTTCAGCGTATCGCTAATCTTATCCACTGGCAAATCCAGTTCCTCGGCCAGTTCGTCGGGACTGGGCCGGCGCTCGTTCTCCTGCTCAAACTTGCTGTACGCCTTGCTTATCTTGTTGAGCGAACCCACCTGGTTCAAGGGCAGACGCACAATGCGGCTCTGCTCGGCCAAAGCCTGCAGAATACTCTGTCGAATCCACCATACGGCATACGAGATAAACTTGAATCCGCGTGTCTCGTCAAACTTCTCGGCGGCCTTTATCAGTCCCAGATTTCCCTCGTTGATGAGGTCGGGCAAGCTCAATCCCTGGTTCTGGTACTGCTTGGCCACCGAAACCACAAAGCGCAAATTGGCCTTTGTCAGCTTCTCCAGTGCGGCACGGTCGCCCTTGCGGATGCGCTGTGCCAGCTCCACCTCTTCTTCAACGACAATCAGATCTTCGCGGCCTATCTCTTGCAAGTACTTATCGAGCGAGGCACTCTCTCGGTTCGTAATGCTTTTGGTGATTTTTAACTGCTTCATTCCTATAGGTGCATAATAAACGGCGCGAAAATACAACTTTCTTGCGACATTTCCAAACTTTTTCCCAAAAACTTAACGTTTCAACCCTTCAACCTTGACGATAACCTTAACCTTAACCCTCTAAACCTCTAAGGCCCACCCCGACCCTCCCTGGGGAGGGGGAATGCCTTAATTAAAAATTAAAAGTGAAAAATTAAAAGTGAAAAGTTAAAAATTAAATTGTCACTATTAGTAGTAAACACTCCCCTCGCCCTTCGGAGAGGGGTTGGGGGTGAGGCTTCTAAGGCCCACCCCGGCCCTCCCTGGGGAGGGAGAAAGCCTTAAACTCTTAAACACTTAAAACTCTTAAACTCTTAAACTCTTAAACTCTAATTCTTCTCACCTCTCTCTTCTCACTTCTCACTTCTCACTTCTCACCTCTCACTTCTCACCCTTTATATTCCTAAAACAACCTCTGGGGCAATGTTAAGTTTCTGCACCATACTGCGGGCTATGGTCAACGTCGGTTCTGCCTTTCCATGCAACAGTTCGCTTATTCGCGATGGACTTATTCCCAACAGCGCAGCCACCCCCTGCTGGTTCAGCCCCATTTCGTACATACGCAGTTTCATCACGTCTGCAATGCTGGGCTTACCAATGGGATAGTGAACCTCCTCGTATTCCTCCACCATATCCGAAAGCATGTCCAGCTCCAAGACATTTGGGTCATCGCGGGCAACATCGTCGCCCGTCAACGGCAGCAGTTCGTCTATACGTTTCAATGCTGCACGATATGCCTGTTCACTTTTTATCTGTGCCATTATCTTATATATTTTGAATGTCCTTTATCCTATCATATTCTGCATGAGTACCTACAAACCGGATATATACGCGCTGAGGTGTAAACTGAATTACTACCACCAGCCGATAGTCGTTTCCCTTGATGTTAAACACATAGTGCTGGCGACCTACTTGCGAAACCGTAGCAAACGTCGCACGTATGTCTGCGAAGTTATGCCACTCGGCTTTGCTCGTCTTCTCATACCATTCCTCGAGAGCGGTTTTAGCTTGAGGGTTGCGTGTATAATACTCTATCAACGTACTCCTTGCAATGATTCTCATCTCATTAATCTTTCCGCAAAGGTAACTACTTTGTTCCGGATTTCAAAATTTAATTCTATATTTTGTAATATTTGTGCCGTTTAACGTCTTATTTTAACGCACCGTGACACGGGGATGCTCCCGTGCCACGGTGTCATCATTTAATCATTCAGAGTTTACTTCATTACCGCCTTACGTGTTGTTTCATCAATATATCGGATGTAGAATCAGGCTTGCATCCTCCTTACATCCAACGGATAATTGGATTCACATTTAGCTATGGGCATCTATCTGACCATCACACGACGTGACGAACCGTCGGAGTAACGCACGATGTTCACACCACGCACGGGTTTCGAAAGGCGACGACCCGAAAGGTCGTAATAGGCCACGGGCACGGGGGCCGAATCAGCAGGTCTTTCTACGGCTGTAGGCAGCAAAGGAACGTCCGTCTTGGGCTTGGCCACAACACCGACAATGTTCAGTTGTTTATCATAGCCATTCTTTGTATTATACGTACCCTCTACTCTGAGAACTTTAAGTCTTAACTTATTTCCCCAATCCCCTTTCACCTCTATGTTTTCATAAAGACGAATAGGCTGTACTTTGCCATTGTACTCCACAATGAGTGTGTCCAAGGCAGACTGAGCCATCTGGCCATCTTCATTCTGGTTATTATACAGCAAACTATATTCTACGCGCTCCTTAATAGGTATGCTATCATTTTCTATAGAAATATAGTATTTTTCCCCATAATGGAACGGAGCTACCAGCAAATCCACGTCATAAACAATCCCCGGAACCATATTCAGGGCATAGTCAAGATTGATGAGATTATAGTTGTAACAACCAATGCTCCAATAATCGGTGTCAGAAACATTTCCGTTAGCATCAACCTGAGTTCCTGCTTTAACATGAGTAATTACCGCATCTGTTTTGTAATATAGTTCATTGCCAAATATTGTGTCAGTGTGCAAATACCAATTGACATAGTCGTTCACGTCGAATGCTGAACTGAGGTGGATGTTTCCGTCAATGCAATGTATGATTTCGTATGGTTGTCCACCGTAGGTATATACCTTTTCGTCCGTCAAATAACGGCTCAGTTGGAACTCGCGATAGTCAGTTTTGTCTTCCTCGTTGTATGATTCTGAACTGAAATATTGCGGGAACTTTTCTTCCAGTTCCTGATTCCAGTTTTCCGGCTCCCATACTACACCATCCCTGCCCAATCGACATTTCCGTCCGTCATACATAGGCCAGACTTCTGCTATATAAAGTTGTTCTGTAGGACGATTGATATCCTGATATACAAATTGATTCCACGAACTAGCGTTGACGAAATATTTTTGGGCATAGTTGAAGACGTTAACTTTCAATTCTGGTGCCCATGTTGACAGACTCATTTGAAAGGGTTTTTCTGTACGCACGGTTAGGTCACGCAGGGTATGCATTCCTGCACTGATGGCTGTTTTCCAAGTATGGGGCAGTTCCAATAAGGTAAGTCTGGAAAACTTTCCATCAAGAATTTCCTCTGCTCCTGTCTCTGGAGAACCTACTACAAGGGATTCTACCGAAGGCAGCACAGACAGTATACATCCCTGCTGTCGTTCATAGAGAACCTTTCCATCTTCCGAGTTATAGCAATATGCATTGTCAGTAGGCAAAACGAGGTGAGAAAGGGAATCACAACCATTAAAGGCAAGTTTACCTATTTCACCCTGATAGCCACTAAGGTTGATATCGACAAGTCCTGCATTGCGGAATGCCGATTCCCCAATTTCAGTTACTTTATCTCCGATAGGGAAGTGGCGTAATCTGCGACATTCCTGAAATGCCTTTTCTGGTATCTTCGTAAGTTCGGGCAGTTGCGAGATCCCAATGGTGTACATTCCCTGTGTACTGGCAAAGGCCGCGCTATCAATACGGACTATCGACTCTGGCAGGTCGATACGACCCAATGCGTTACAGCCAAAGAATGCGCCATGTCCAATATGTTCTACATTGGGCGACATCCGGATGTAACTGAGCATATTGCAATTCGCAAAGGCCATATTGCCGATTCTCTTTATAGTATTTGGCATAAAAATCGAGACTAAACGGCATGTATCATTGCTACTTCCGTTTCCATAAAAGGCACTATCGGCAATAGCTGTTACTGTGTAACTCCGACCATCTAATTCCACTTTTTCAGGAACAATCAGGAGGTATTCTTTACTTCCTGTGTAACCTGCTACTTCCAGTGTACCATCGCTGGTTATGCGATACTTTACTCCTTGTTGTGCCATGGCCACTGTGACCAGACATATAATTAAAACAGATAATATTTTACGTTTCATAGTTCTTCAATTTTAGATTGTAGCTCGTATTCGTACTTCGCACCTCGTAATATGTAATTACCAAGTGTCTTCAGGCTCATTAGGATTAGCATAAACCGACCTAGGGCACCATTCCATATAATCGAGATAAGCTTGCTTCTTATCATCAAGCAATCCCTGAACGCGTAGATAGTAGGTCTCCCCGGCCTTCAGTTGGCCACGCCAGATGATGCGACGCAGTGTAGATTCGGCATCGCGAGCATAGTTGGTAGAACCTGGCGTAAAAGAATATATCCTTGGGCCTTTCAGTACTCCTGCTTCATAAAGCCGCAAATCTATCATGCGGTTAGATATTGAGTCATTAACATTGTCTGCCTCCCATTTCTGTCGGCTTGGGAGATTTCCAGCAGGAGTGCGACGCACTGTTCCTCCCTCACGCATGTCAACGGACAGGCCGGCAGGTGACAAACTTTCTTTATTTGTACCCATATAAAACTGAACGATGTTGCGATAACTGGTATTCGATTGGGTTCCAATTCTTAGTTCGTATTCTCCATCATTGGGTACTGGTGGAAGACGTAGGGTAAAATCTACTTGGCCAAGAATATTAAACTCATCACCCTGCCAGTTATACCAATCGCGTCCAAGTCCTGATAAATAATAGAATTGGGTTCTATCTTGAATTTCCAAACCATCGCAATACTGGTAAACACTGCTTACTGGGATACCTATATTTTTCTCTTCTATGCGATTGGCCCGTATGTCATTATTCATTAGTTCGGGAAAGAGTCCTGCCATATCGAAACGTAGCCGTCCGCCCAACACTTGCTGACGTACGGCATCGCTATAAAGGAGCAAGGATGAAATAGGATAGATATAGCCATTCACACCACTCACCACCTGTGCAGTATCCACGCGGATGCCAGCTGTAACGGAGGAGACACTTATTTCGTGAAGGTTACCGTTTATTCCGTTGTCCAGAACGGGGGTCCGATTCAGAAAGACATCGCCACTATTCTCAACGGAGAAACTTGGACCACACTGGTAGAGTTTTAATAATCGGGTGCCATCAATGGTGGTGTAGAGTTCGTAGGTGGGCACGGTGAACGCCATATTTGTTCGGTAATTATATCCCCGTTCATTGTAATGAATAACCAGTTTGTCCTTTGCCAGTTTCACGGGCAGAATATGGTAGGTGACAAACTCACGCAAGGTCTGACCACGAGCCGTAACATAGTTCTCTACATCGGTGACGCTGATGTTGGCTGTTTTTTTACCCAACGCCTGCTGCCAGAAAGCATCGGTCTCGGCAAACACAGTATAGCCATAATAGCGATGTTCGGGTACATAACTTGGTTTATTTTCTGTCGAAAGTATTGGTAATTCATCTATCATCCCGGCCTGATAGAGTTCGGCGTAGGCCACATCCTCCACCTTGCTTAGTTCATCCTGTAGGTTACAAGCCGAAACCAGTTGGTTGAAGACGGTGAGGTTGGAGGCAGCCTTCAACTGCTCACTGACGGTCTGAGCCTGTACGGACAAACTGCAAACCACTCCTATTAATATATATAATATACGTTTCATAATCTTTCTTTTATGTTTTTCTACAATCGTAATTCGTAATTCATACTTCATAATTTCTAAATCCTCATTACTCCTTGTATCTCAGCACGCCATCTATCTGGTGGATAACTCCTGGAGCATAAGCATTTATCGTCACACTACGAAGATCAGATACGTTTTTTATTATCTTACTGCACGACACCTCGCACACAAAGACGTTTTTTAGGGTATCCACTACGTTGCAGGTATTTCCTGTTTCGTCGATTACAGTCATTTTACCCTTACCCAGGCCACGCACCGTGAGGCGTGGAGTAGCAAGTGAACCCACTTTCAGCACGGCAGTATTGTGTTCACGCTCGAAAGGCAGTTGGTCGGCAATCTCTACTCCGAAATGGAAATGGGCACGGATAAAGTTAGGAATCGTCATAATTTTTCGTTGCAGGCTAAGACTGTCATCAGTGGAGAGTATAATCTTCTCCGTTTCAGGGTCACGATGCGATTCGTATTCCGCTATTATTTGTTCCCACGTGTAGAGCCGCCCACTGGACACTTCCTTGTCTATGGCCTCGTTGGTGGGTACATAGAGGGTGAAGGGACAGTTCCCGACCCATTGGAGATTGTAGTCAGGGGCGTTGTTGTCAAGGAACGTTCTGTATATCTGAAGGTATTTATTCCGCTGCGAAGCTGGGAGAGAACGATCCACAACGCCACAGTCCATGATTATATCATTGTCGGCAAAAGCGCAAAGTTCAAAGAAACGTTTATAGGGATATTCTCCGTCGAATAAGCCATCGTTGGAAAGCACACTATAGGCCGAACGAGGGGTAGAAATCATGACATTGTCCAATTTGTATACCCAGGCGTTTCCTTTCTCTATGCGCTCCGTGATATTGGCCTGCGTCAGGCTCCAAGGGGTAGAATAGACACCCTCGGTTTTTTCTGTTATTGTTACATCAGTAAGCCCTTTCTGCTCGTTCTCTATCTGATAACTTCCCTGTACCGCAATGGGTTCGCCCTGTGTGTCTTTCAGCACTCGAATTACACTGCCATCTTCGGCAATAAAATATTCGTTGCCACTTCTGATTCCCAGTCCAGCATCTTCAGGACGGTTATGGTAGATAGCATGGGAACGTAGGATGATACCCAAACGATTGGCAATCTCGGTTTGGTTTACAGTGGCGGCATTAGCTCCATATTTTCCTCCCACCTCATAGGTTTCCTGATTATATTGGTAAGCCTCGGTTCCTACGGGGAAGTTGCCACTTTGGTTATAAAAACGAATTACACGGGGAGTTTTGCTGGCAAAACTTACGACATCGGTGTAGTGCGAGAGACCTTCGTCTGTAGGTACCAGCAGGGTCAGATTCTTCTGGCTTTCGTAGGCAGGAATCATGGTAGCCCATAACGAGCCCATATAGTCGGTGCTCCCTGCTTGCCCATTATATAAGGCAAATTTGTATATTTGGGCATCGTCCAGAATTTTCTCCAGACCATAAGTGGCTGGTGCCTCTGGTTCGCACCGCCAAATCTTCTCCACACTGGCTAATGGCATCTGGTATTGCTGGCCAAGGGCTGTAATGAGTGTAAGGGTTCTAAGGTCTTGGCTCAGTTTCCACTCACCAGGCATCAGTATGTCGTATTCGCGACCACCGATGCGCCAACGCATGCGATGGCCGCTCTGTTTGTTTTCTACATAGTTAGGCAGCGTGTACGAGGTCTGTCCCGTGGCTCCACTGTAACTGATACTCGCCAGTTCGCCTATGGGAATCTGATAATAGGGCATGCCCTGCGTATCACATGCAACAAGGGACCCCCATTGTGTGTTTACATCCAACCATGTATTTCCCCAATACCTTTGTGAAAGATAGATGGTGGTTCCGGGTTTCATCTCCACCTGATGTATGTCGCCGAAAACATCGGTCAACTCCATCATCACAGCTGACGATTGTGCCCACAGCACGGCAACGCCGAACAATAGGCCATAAAGAAACAAGAAAAATTTTTTCATTGTCTTACAAAATAAAGAATAGGATACAAAAAAGGCGGAAACCATTCGTTGCTTATTCTCGACCTTCGGTTACCGCCAAGTGACCATGCGCTAAACAAGCAAAAACAGTTCACGCCTTGCGGACGTGAACTCTCGGAACTGCTTGCCCTCAGCGCGAATATTGGCGGTATTCAAGGTCGAGAGAACAAGAGCCAAAAGCTCAGTTATTCAGTAAGACTGCGAACGAGACGCACACTTTCCGTATCGGGTTAATAATTTGTGTTTTGTCCCCATAGGGAATGCTACACCTGGTGTGGCGGTTTCCCTTTAGCATTAGCCGTCTGTCTGTTTCTTACTCTGTTATTTACAAGTTAATTATTGCATTCATTTTTTTATTCCTGGAAACATGTCCCCGAAGACTATTCTATAGGGTATGTTTGGGACAAAGTTAAGAAACTATATTCAAAATTCAAAATAAAAAGTTGATTTTCATATTTATGCTATATATAATATAAAAGGAACGCGCGCACGCACGTAAGGACGACCCCGTTTCGTCATAAGGTTGACGGAGCTTGATCAACCTTATGACCAAGCTCCGTCAACCTTATGTTGGAGCCTCGTCAACCTTTTGACGAAGGCCCGACGTCCTTATGACGAAATGACTACCGTTTTATTCGTTGAGGTCGACCACGAACGAAACCTTGCGTCCGCTGGGCTTGAGGGCCTTAATCCAGAGGGCACGGTCGCTGCTCTGGTTGGCCTCCTTCACCACCTCTTCCCAGTCTTCGACAGACTGCATCTTGCGGTCGTTGACCTCGAGGAGGATGGTGCCCTTGGTGGCTCCGGCATCCATCATCTTACCGCGACGGATGGCATTGACGGACAGACCGTAGCTGATGTTGAAGGTTCCCTTCTCCTCGTCGGTAACGGGCTTCAGGGAGACACCGAGCTGGTCGAGGTCGACCTCCTGCATAACCTTTGTGTTGCCCTGGGTGTTGCGCAGGGTGACCTCGGTGGTCTTCTGCTTCTTGCTGCGGAGATAGGTGAGACGTATCTTGTCGCCGGGCTTGCGCTGGGCTATCTGCTCCTGCAACTCGGACATCTTGGACACCTCCTTGTCGTCTATCTTGGTGATGACATCGCCCTGCTCCAGACCTGCCTCCTCGGCGGCACTGCCATCGCTGACCTTGGCAATATAGACTCCCTTGACGGTTCCCAGGTCGGGGGTGTTGCCCTTGGACTTTTCCACGTCGATGTACTTATCGACATCCTGTCCCTGCACACCGAGGATGGCACGCTGCACGGTGCCGTAAACCTTGAGGTCGGCCACCACCTTGTTCATGATGGTGGTGGGGATGGCAAAGCCGTAGCCCGAATAGGAGCCCGTCTGGCTGTATATCATGGAGTTGATGCCCACGAGTTCGCCCTGCTCGTTGACCAGGGCACCACCCGAGTTGCCGGCATTGATGGCGGCGTCGGTCTGGATGAAGCTTTCCACGCCATTGGCTCCCAGGGAACGGGCCTTGGCCGAGACGATGCCGGCGGTGACGGTGCTGCTGAGGTTGAAGGGGTTGCCCACGGCCAGTACCCACTGACCGAGTTTCAGGTTGTCGGAATTGCCAATCTTTATGGCTGGCAGGTTCTTGGCATCAATCTTGACAAGGGCCAGGTCGGTGGTTTCGTCGGTGCCGATGATGCGTCCCTTGAACTCGCGTCCGTCGTTGAGCTTGACGGTTATCTCGTCGGCCTGCCCGACAACGTGGTTGTTGGTAACGATGTAGCCGTCCTGCGAGATGATGACTCCGGAACCGGCTCCGTGGCGGTCGGGTTGCTTATACTCGCGCTGCTGGGGTTGCTGGCGACGGCCGCCAAAGCCGAAGAAGTCGCCAAAGAAGTCCTCGAAGGGGTCCTGCACCTGCATACGCTGGGTCTTGCCCTCGATGGTAACGGAGATATATACTACGCTATTAACTGCCGTTTCGGCGGCCGACGTAAGGTCGACGTAGGCCGAGGGGGCTGCGGCCACGGTTGCGGTCGCGGGAATGGGCTCGGGAGCCTCTACACTCTTGTTGTTGACGACAGCTGCTGTCACTACGCTGCTGCCCAACACGAGAGCGGCAGCGCCAATCCATGTTTTTGTTGTTTTGTTCATAATGACGATTTTATGATTTAAAGATTTAATGATTTATTTTTGTGAGAAGAAGTGAGTGAGAAGTGAGAAGAATTAGAGTTTAAGAGTTTAAGAAGCCTCACCCCCAACCCCTCTCCGAAGGGCGAGGGGAGTGTTTACTACTAATAGTGACAATTTAACTTTTAATTTTTAATTTTTAATTTGAGGTCTTCCCCCTCCCCAGGGAGGGCCGGGGTGGGCCTTAGAGGTTTAGGATGACAATTTGCAAAAGTGACCTCTCTCTTCTCTCCTCTCTCCTCTCTCCATTTTACATTTGACTTTTTACATTTCACTATTTAAAGATTTTCTGTGAATCTTGACACAAAGTTAATGCAAAAGTTTCATGACCCGACACATTGTCAGTCGTTTTTTAAGGCTATTTAAGGGTGCAGGACAAGTTTTCACATTCGTTAAAACTTGACTGTCGTCATTTTCTATTTTCTCACTTTTTTCTCTTTTCATTTTTAATTCTAAATATATTGTATTACCTTTGTAGGGAAAGAGTGTGAGTCTGCCGGCTTGTCGCTGGTCACCCCCCCCGGATGGGAGGTGAAAAGAGGAAAGTCCGGGCAACACAGGGCAATCCGCTTCCTAACGGGAAGAAGTCCGCGAGGGCTTGCTGATGCAGAAGAGAACGACCGCCGCGAGGCTTTGCCTCCCGGTAAGGGTGAGAAGGTGGGGTAAGAGCCCACCAGGCGCATGGCGACATGCGTGCTGTGCATCCCGGATGTTGAAAGTTCATGTAAACCGGTGCAAGAGGGCTGCCCGCCTGAGCCGGAGGGTAGAACGATAGAGGCTACTGGAGACAGGAGTCGTAGATAAATGACAAGCACTGCCCTTGGGGCAGACACAGAACCCGGCTTACAGGTGGACTCACTTCTTTTTACATACATTTGATGTTATAGATTCGACACAAGCATGACATTCAATCAGATAGGCAGATTCTTCAGCCGCGAAATCTGGCGGATAGACAGCGAGAGGATGTCTCTGTCCCAACGGATGGGAATAGGACTGGCAAGGCGAATTGTCATCACAAGCGATGGGTTCACAAACAACAACCTTACCAGCTATGCCGCAGCCCTCACCTATAGTTGCATTCTGGCTGCCGTGCCCGTACTGTCCATCATCTTCGCCATAGCCCGGGGGTTCAACTTCGGCAACCTCATCGAAGAGCAACTGCGCTCCAACATCTCCGTCAGTCCCGACATTGCCGACACCATCTTCAAGTTCGTCGACTCCTATCTGGCGCATACCCATAGCGGCATATTCCTGGGATTCGGCATCATCATGTTGCTATACACCGTGGTCATGCTGACTTCCAACATCGAGACGGCCTTCAACACGATATGGCACGTGAGCACATCGCGCAACATCTACCGCCGCACCATCGACTACGTCTCGGTGTTCCTCTTCCTGCCTATCCTCATCGTGGTAACGAGTGGTTTCTCCATCTTCATGATTACGCTGACAAGCCTATTCAGCGATTACATACTGCTGTCGAACACCATGGAGTTTGTCATACAAACCACACCCATGGTATTGTGGTGCACCGCCTTCGTGACCATGTTCAAACTGATGCCCAACACCCACGTTAAATGGCGTTCGGCTCTCGTACCGGGAATACTGACAGGTGCCCTGTTCCAACTGTTGCAGTATCTCTACATCCACTACCAGATTGTGCTCTCCAGCTACAACGCCATCTACGGCTCGTTTGCGGCCCTGCCCATGTTCATGCTGTGGCTCAACATCTCGTGGATAATCATTTTGGCCGGTGCACAACTGAGCTACGCCAACCAGTGTGTGGACGAATATGCCTTTACAAAGGATTCACAGAATATTTCGCGCTGCGACCACGACTCGCTCTGCCTTGTCTTGCTGGCCCGCATTGCACGACGGTTTGCCCAGGGCATGCCTCCCTACACCATACACACGCTGGCCAAGGAGACCAACCTACCCCACTCGCTCGTACAGGGACTGCTGGAGGAACTTGCCTCGGTGGGACTGCTGAGCGAGGCACACGATGCTACGGGCACTCGCCAACTGTTTCTGCCCCGACAGGACATTCACCGCATTACCATCAACAGTGTCATACAACATCTGGACCACCAAGGCAACGGACGCATCGACAGAACCTGGATTCAGAGCAACGAAGACTGGAACAAGATACGTCTGATGAGAGCCAGCATAGCGGCACACAACGGGAACACAAGTATTGCAGAACTATAAAAAAACACAAAAAAAGATATGAAAAAACTTTTTATGATGCTGGTCACAGCCCTGCTGTTCGTGGCCTGCCAAAACGATGAGAAAGAAATGACGACTGCGTCTGAAGACATGGGAACCGTCACTTTCCAGGTGGCCAACTACGAAATGAGCAGTCTCGACGACGAGGCTACCCGTGCCTCAATCAGTACGCTCAGCTATCTGGCCATGGGCATCTACAATGCCGAAACCAAGGAACTCATAAGCAGCGAACAGAAACACAAAGACGATGCAGGGTACGGAACCTTCTCGGTCACCCTTCCATACGGGGATTACACCATTGTATTCCTGGGTTACACTGGCTCACGGCAAGCCAACATGGAATCGCCCACCAACATCTACTTCTCTGACAACTATGTGCCCGACCTGATGTATAAAACCGTCAACCTGACCATTGCCTCGTCAGAGACCGCCACACAGGCCATTGCCCTGAAACGCGCCGTGGCTGCCTTCTCCCTCGTCAGCGAAGGGCGCATACCGACCAACGTTGCCAAACTGACCATCACAGCCAGAGGGGGCGGACATACATTTAATGCACTGACAGGACTATCCAACAGCACTGCCGAACGTAGCTACACCTACAATCTGGCAAGCGTTGCCGGCTCCTCCGCCATGACAGTCACCTTCTACACCTTCCTAACGGCCAACGAGTCCACCATGGAATTTACGGCATCGGCTCGCGATGCCTCGGACGCAGAGATTCGCACACGCGATTTTACCAGTGCTCCAATGAAGATTAACCAACGGACTCGCTACACGGGTGATTTCTTTGCCAGTGACGAGAGTGTGCAAGGCTTTAGCATCTCACTCGAGGACGGGGATATGGATGCTGTAGATTATACCTACTAAAGAAAGGGAAAACTCATGAATACGTTTTTCGTCATACTGATTCTTTGGTGCATCTTTGTACTTGGTGTTTACGCTCACTTTTACTACGAAGTGAAAGCACGGTTTATCAATTTCAACGATAAAATCAATAAACTGCGCGACACGCTCACCGAGGAAGAATGAACGCCAAAGGGGCTGCACTGGCCGTCCTGCTCACATGCCTGATAGGGGGATGTGAGAAGGTTGATTTGGATGCCGACTCGCAAGAAAAGAATGGGAACAATAGCCAAGAGCAGGTTGTTCCCATTTCCTATGGACTCGGTACCCAGGAATCCCCACTTTTGGCCAGTCAGGTACTCCAGGGAGACGGACTTAGCAGCTCGCAATACTGGGTGATCGGCTACGTGGTGGGCAGCACCTATCAGAACATGAACAACGCCACATTCGAAGCAGAAACCACTAATGTGCGTAACATTCTGCTGTCGATGGACTACAATTGCGAAGATACCAAAAACTGCATCCCCGTAGAACTTCCCACCGTTGGCACACAGAAAGCACTCAGCCTCTACCACAACAACCATCTCTTTCGGCAGTGCGTCATGGTGTTGGGACAATATGGGAGATACTTCAACCGGAACGGTATCAGAAACGTACAAACTGGGTACTGGCTACCAAACTTCGACCTTTCAAACATAAAAATTGCTCCCACCGAATGGCAGGAGCAAAATATGTCATACTGATGTTAAACGGGGGCTTTACCACACTCTCATCAATTGGTATTCCTTTTGACAAGGAAGATGAGTGAAAGGGTTGTCGAGAGGAGAGCCAAAATACTGGAACCTGCCGACAAGAAGGTGTAGAATGGACTGCTCCTGATGGTCTTGCTCTTGTTCGGCTCGACGTAAATCATATCGTTTTGCTGCACGTAGTAGGCCGGGCTCTGGAAGACATCGACCTTGGTCATGTCCAGTTCGTACATCTTACGTTCGCCATCTACCTCCCGGAATAGCTTTACCCTGCGGCGCAAACCGGTATTGTCGATATCACCGCATTGCGCCAGTACATCGGCAATGGTATTGCGTTCACTACCCAGCGAAACGATGCCAGGCTTTGACACAGCTCCAAGCACGGTAACACGGGCGTTTATCAGATATACATGAACTTCAGGGTCAGAGGCGACACCTTCCTCTATGATGCGCTGCTCTATCACCTTGGCACACTCCTCCGTCGTCAGACCTGACACCGTAATCTTACCCAGACGAGGCAACTTAATGCAACCCTGGTTGTCGATGGCAAAACCGTTCAGCACATTGATGGCACCGCCGGAACCTGAAAACGACATGGTAGTGGTCACACCCTGACTGCGCCCGGTGGCTCCCACAATCATGTTCTGCGAGAATATCTGCAACAAATCCGGCTCGGAACAGGTGGCCTTGATATATATCTGGTCGGCGGGCTTCAGTCGCATCTCATATTGCTGCATAATACGCTGAGCCTGGTTATATATGCTGTCAGGATCCTGAAAGTAACGAATTTTCTTGGTACTAATGCACCCTGTCAGGCTCATCATAAGCATGACAAAAGTCAAAAAAGGAATACATTTCTTCATGCCAATCATTTTTCGGATTTGCTTACAAAGGTACAAAAACTCTTTGTAATACACAAAAAAAATATGGCGGCAACTTCGTAAAGTGCCGCCATATTTAATATTTATTAGACTAGTTTATGTCTTCGCTCATTTAACCAACACCTTTTTGCCGCCAATGATGTAGAGTCCCTTCACGGCCTTGCTTACACGCTGACCGGCAAGGTTGTAGATGGCAACACCCTTATCCTGGGTAGCCACAGCGTCACCCTCAACCATCTGGATGCCGGTGGGAGGTGTGGTGCCCAGATAATAAAGTTCGAAGTTGTCGAACGGACACCAGTCACCATTGACGTGGATGTTCTTGCGCAGACCCAGTTTCAGGGCATTCTCAGCAGGCAAGTACACATCGAGCTGGTTCCAATAGAGTTCCATTTGGCAATATTCATGGAAAGCCGCACGACTATTGGGAACATAGAACTCATCAATGTCGCCATAAGCCACTTTCAGGTCGTCACCAGTGATGGACGAACCCTCCTCAACACCAGCATCCTCGTCGCCACGCTCGAAGATTGTGTTCAGGGCAACAAAGCGGTCGCCCGTCTCAATGCTGTCCTTGTCAATTGTCGTAGCATAGAGACTTGCATAGCGACCATAAGCAGGATTGATAGCCAAAGAATCGGCTACGTCCTTGGCCGTATTAGCCGAGCGGTAGAAACTCTGTACACGAATGCGATAGTAACCTGCGGCCAGTCCATGGATGGTCTGGTTAATATCGAAGTAATCGTTGTTGTAGAACTCATAGACTTCATCGCTCTTATCCTCCTTACCACCTGCGAACTCACGTGTCCAACCATTGGCGTTGTTCTCCAAGGTATAGGGGTCAACAAAACTATAGTTATAGATGACGGGAGTGATATTTCCAGGCGAAGTCTCAGAAGAAGTGGTCAGGAAGGGATACTGTACGAAGGGAACAAAGCCGTCCTTAATGCCGGAAATGTAGCCTTCAATCTGTTCGTTGTCTGAGAAACCATCTTCCAACGCAGCACCTACTTTGTCTAGCAGATTAATATATGTGGATTCTTCACTGACTACAAGTTCCTGAGCCTTGAGATAGTTGTTATACAAGTCGTAAACCTGCTCCAGTTCGGCACGCAGTTCGATGTACTTGTTGGTGTACTCCAATGCCTCTGACAAAGCCGCAATCTCTTTCAGGAGATCTTCCTTGGAAGAAGCAGCACTGAGACCCTCGTAGTCAGAAAGGGCACCCTGAGTCTTGCTGTCTGCCTGTGTATTTTCAGCAGCCTGATCTGCTACATCGCTCAGCGCATTGTAGAGAGCCTTAACTTGTGCGTATAGGTCTGCATTGGCCGGAGCATTGTAAGATACCGAGAAGGTGTACCAAACGGTCCAGCTATTCTCCTCCAGGTTGTCGCCTGTAACACCAAAGGTCAGGTCACCGGCTTCGGTCAACACTGTAGAAGCAGAACGCTGCAACAGATCGGTGTACTCCTCGTTGTTGAAGACATTGTAGGCGGCCTGCTGGCTATTGGGAACATATACACCCATATCGCTACCGGCCTCAGCCCAACCTTCGATTGCCTCTTCACTGGCAATGGTAGCTACATTAGCCAAACCAGTCTTTGTGTATCCGGCAAATACGGAAGACTCAGGAGTCGTGGTCTCGTCATAGTTAACATAGTTGGCTTCATTGCTGCCGTTACGGAAGAACGCCTTCGTGGTAATGGTATATTTACCAGCGGGCATGTCGGCCAATGTGCGGCTGATGGTGAAGGGACTTTGGTTCCAAACCTCGGCCGTGCCATACTGAGTCTTGAAATTCGTGGCCGTGCCATACTGCCATTCCTTGTCAGGAACATTAGCACCCGACTGTGCGGTTGTGCTATAGGTATAAGCCAACTGATCGAAGAGAACAGAGATATCGACATCGTTTGCCAATACAGCACCCGAAGCTACTGCATTGTCCCATGCCTTCTGCACACCATCCTTTATGGTAGTCGGGAAGGAAGCAATGGCTTCCTCAATCTGGGCAGTCGTCCAAGAGCAATTGTCAAGGGCTTCACCCACATTCTCATCTATGCCCATAAGGCTTTGGTAGAGTTCGGGATATGTTGCCTGGTTGTACTTCTCGATGGCATTGGCCAAATCGGTGTTATAGAAATCATCAAGATTCTTGTAAGCCTCGATACTTGCGTTCACATCAACCAAAAGACCATTAATCTTATCCATAGCAGCCATATTGGCTTCTGTGTCATCGCTGGTGCTATTCACCAGGGCCTTTCCTTCTGCTATTGCTTTTTCCAGAGGTTCGCGTAGAGCCTCATAGAAGTCCTCATCGAGAGCCTTCTCAGCACCTGAGACTGTTGCCTGAAGTGCAAACAGAGAGGCATTGATACCAGTACCGATATATACCAGTGAGAAGCCATCTACAAAGAGGTGAGGCATGTTGCCCGATCCTGTGTTAGCAGCGGTGTAACCGATGCTGAAGTTACCAGAAGTTTCTTCATCCAGTTCAAAGTTGATAATTTCACTGGTCCACTTACCTACGGGGAAAGTCTTAGTCTCACCCAGATACTCGGTGCCGTTGCTGTCTATGAAACCAATCAGGTTCTTTGAAATAGCCTGTGGGCCACCGGCATTGTAGTAAGAAATACTGATGATGTACTTACCGGCAGGAAGCGAAGCCAACTGCGTGTACTGTGCCGTAGCACTCCAAGAGGTAACGATACCCAGCAAGTTGCCCTCAGTGGAACCATTGGACATGGCAGTGGGTACGATGAAACTGGTACCGCCCACGAAGGCACCGCTGCCAATGGCAAATACGCCAGCAGCAGGACCATTGTTCTTGGTGCTCTGTGTCCAACCGGGCACGTCGAGCATGCTATAGTTGGTGAGGGGAATACCGTTCCTGGAACAGTCGTAGTCGTAGGTGCAAATACCACCCTCTACAGGCTCACCTTCAGAGAAGTGAGCATTTCTGATGAAGAACTCAGAAAGGTCTGTAGTAGCCTTTTCGTTGATTGCCTTTTGGTTCTCTATGGCAGCCAGCACTTGGGTAAGCGTAGCATAGGGGTCGTCGTAAACAATCTGAGAAGCTTCTGTATCGGCCTCATAGTAGTTACCCTTTTCAATAAGCTCCAGAAGTTCCTCCTTGGCTGCGTCAATCTCTGCCTGATCGAACACATTGGTGTCGATGGAATAGAGTTTGACATTGTCGAGGAACAGGTGAGGTGCACTGCCCGAACCAAAATCACCGGCAGCGTAACCCAGTGTAATGTCACCCGTGGTTTCCTCGGTCAGACGGAATAAGATGGTGTCGTTCTCCCATTGTAGGCCAAAGTTGTCATACTGCACATTGTCGGACATGTACTTTTTACCAGCCGTAGTTACGAAACCCATGTTAGAGGTAACCGTGCCAGTACCTGCCACATTCTGCATGCGTACCACCAGCATATAGCCACCTGCAGGCAAAGTGACGCTCTGTGTATATTTCAGGTTGCCACCCCATACGGTCACCATACCCAGGGCGTTGCCCGACATTCCAGCATCTGGCACTGGTACAAAATAAGAACCACCCAGACCATACTGCTCATCAATGTCAGCATAGGCAAAAAGTCCGGCAGCACGGGCGTTTGTACCATCGGTACGGTCAGCCACCTTTGTATTGGTTGTTGGGTTGACAGCCGTCCATCCAGGTACTTCTTGCTGACCATAAAGGCCAACTGCACCGTCTTCGCCACTACCGAGGCCATTGTCCTCCATGTCGTAGTCATACGTACGAACGGTGTTGGTCACAGGTGTACCTTGACTGAAGTCAGCGTTCGTAATTCTCGAGGTTAGGTCTCCAAGAACCGTAACCTTACTCTTGTCCTGAGCATAAAGTCCAGTGACAAGCACTCCCCCCAGAAGGAGGGAAAAAAGTAAACGTTTTTTCATGTTTAGTTAGTTTTAATTAGTTTGTTTGTATATAATCATCTTCCATCAAATCTGCCACCATTTCTTTTTTGGTTTCTCACGTATCTTCCCCAAACTTTCAAGCAGAATCTCCTCATGGGTCTTCTGCTCATGTATCATCTGGTACAAAACGCCCCAGTCGGGCAAACCGCCAATATTGCGGTCGTCGATAAACATGTCGGCTTTTATCTTCCGACTATACGTCGTATTTTCCTTCTCGTTTTCTTCAGGAAAGTCCTTGTTCACCGCATAGAACTCCACTCCACGCTTCGCACACCATTCTACAGCTTCTTCCAGCGTTTTACCCTGTCGTACCGTCCATAGTATAAGTTGGTGACCTTCCTCCAACAACATTCTGAGCGTTTGTGTGGCAAAAGGCATTTCACTGCCAATCTCGGGATAGCGGTCCTGAACGATGGTTCCGTCGAAATCTACTGCGATTATCATAATGGTGAGAGGTGAGAAGTGAGAGGTGAAAAGTGGGACGTTATTTAGCATAGCTGACAGAACGTACCTCGCGAATGACAGTAATCTTCACCTGTCCGGGATAGGTCATTTCGTTCTGTATCTTGGTCGCAATCTCGCCTGAGAGTTTTTCGGTTTCCTGATCGGTAATCTTGTCGGCACCAACAATAACACGAAGTTCACGACCTGCCTGTATGGCAAATGTCTTCACCACACCAGGGTACGACATGGCGATATTCTCCAAATCCTTCAGTCGTTTGATATATGCCTCAACAATCTCGCGACGGGCACCAGGACGGGCACCACTGATGGCATCACACACCTGTACGATGGGAGCAATAAGGGTTTCCATCTCCATTTCCTCGTGGTGGGCACCGATGGCATTGCAGATGTCGGCTTTCTCCTTATACATCTCTGCCAACTTGTAGCCATAGAGTGCATGTGGTGTTTCGGGATCTTCATCAGGCACCTTACCAATATCGTGCAACAATCCTGCGCGTTTGGCTTTCTTGGGATTCAAGCCCAGTTCGGCAGCCATGATGGCACAGAGATTAGCCGTCTCACGGGAATGCATCAGCAAATTCTGGCCGTAGCTGCTACGATACTTCATCTTACCGATAAGACGAATGAGTTCAGGATGCAGACCATGCACGCCAAGGTCGATAGCCGTGCGTTTACCTGTCTCCATGATTTCCTCATCGATTTGCTTCTTCACCTTAGCTACAACCTCCTCGATACGAGCGGGATGTATGCGTCCGTCGGCCACCAGTTGATGGAGGGAGAGACGGGCAATCTCGCGACGAACGGGATCGAAACCGCTGATAACAATAGCTTCTGGCGTGTCGTCAACAACAATTTCTGTTCCCGTTGCTGCCTCCAATGCACGTATATTACGTCCCTCACGACCAATAACACGTCCTTTTACATCATCGTTCTCGATATGGAACACAGTTACTGAATTCTCTACAGCCGTTTCCGTAGCAACTCTCTGTATGGTCTGTATGACAATACGCTTGGCTTCCTTGTTTGCCGTCATCTTGGCATCATCCATGATGTCGTTGATATAAGCCTGAGCCTGGGTCTTTGCTTCGTCTTTCAAACTCTCCACCAGACGTTCGCGGGCATCTTCAACGCTAAGACCTGAGATTTCTGCCAATCGGGTACGTTCCTGGTCGAGCAGACTTTCCATGCGCTGCTGCATTTCTTCCTCCTTATGCTCGAGGGCAGTCTGCTGGTTTTCCAATCGCTGACGCTGGCTTTCGAGTTCCTGCTTGCGACGGTTCAACTCATCCTGACGCTGGTTCAGGCTCTGCTCACGCTGCTTAACCCGGTTCTCGCCCTGCTGTATCTGTTGGTTGCGCTGCTGTACTTCCTTCTCCAGTTCGGCCTTTTTATTGAGGAACTTCTCCTTCACCTCCAACAGTTTCTTCTGCTTAATAACCTCAGCCTCTTGTTCCGCCTGTTGGCGAGCCTGGACCTCAAGCCCTTTCATCTTAGCTGGTAGCAATGCGCGGAAGAAATACACCGCCCATATCGCTACAATGGCCACGCCAATAATCACTCCCATTATGTATACCATAATTTTACAATATAATTAATAATTAATAAATAAACAACCACCAGCATCAATTCTGGAAACTATCGCCCTCCTTCGAGAGCATCTCCACATTGATACGGTGCGTCGTGTTTCTTTCTCATTCTCTATGCACATACCTCAGATGAGTGCCTGTTCAATCTCTGTTATCAGAGAGGACATGGCTTTCTCCATAGGAGCAGGGTCGATGTTTGTTTCCATACGTTTCAACCGAACGGCAACATCAAGAGCCATCATCAAAAGGTACATTTCATTACCCTGGTTTGGATATTTCGATGCATAATAACTGAAACGGCTATTGATAAGCTTTTCCGCCTCACGGTATATATACTCGTCACTCCGCTCCACCACCATGGGTAGGTTGCGGCTTCCAAACTTCAGTGTTATCGACAGAGGATCGCTCATTGCCATACGCAGACTCTTTATTTTTATTTATGCTTTCAGCAGAGCGATACATTTATCCACTTCTCGCACCAAATGACTCAGACGCTGACGGGCATTGCGTGTATCGCTGTCGCTCAGCTCCAGCATCCTGGCCACCTTAAGATTGGCATATTGTGTTGACAACTCGCCGTTTTTCTGAACGAGCTCTTCTATTTTGGCATTGCACTTTGCCACTTGTCCCTCAAGCTCACGACAACGCTCCTGCAAGTTCTTGTCTTGCAGAATCAATTGGCGGGCAAGAGCCTCAAGTCGCTGCAGTGTATCTTGTGCTTGGTTTGCCATGAATCACAATATTACTCCAATTTGCCTACAAATATAGTAATTTCTTTGCTTTTTGCAAAATTTTCACCAGATTTACTTTCTCTCTTCGTCAATTTTATTCCGAGGCTCTTTCTTAGCGAGCATAAGCACCGTGTGGGAGAACTCCACCATCCATGACTCGGAGTATCCTAACGTAGCTTGAGCCCGACGCACAGCAACCACACTACGGCGCATAGCCTCGTCTTTCCAGTCGTTACGCACAAACAGGTCGTGTACGGTTTTCTCCGTCATCGAATGCAGAGCCTTGTGCATGAAGCTCGGCAACCGCAACTTCCATTGCATCAGCTGTCCCATGGACATCATAAGATTCTGACTGAAATCCTGGAATACAAGGAAATAGCTCTGCACCTCATTGATGGAACGGCATCGTTTTTTCAGGCTCTCTTCTATTTCCTTGAAAAAATTATCACTCATACCATACATTTCCGTGAGCATCTTCTGGGCACGTTTCTTTTCACCAGTTCCCAGTTTGTTATTCACGGTAGGCACTTTTAGAGTTTGTTTAAACACGCGCAGGTCAGGAAAGGCGGCCAAATTCGAGATTCCAAGTCGAGCGGCCATAGAAGCCTGATAATAGACCCGGATAAGGGTCATGAAGTCTTCCATACCACCGATTTTTATCTGTTCAGCCTCTTTCTTGCTGCCGAAAAAATTTTTTAGAAATGACATCTTTGTCTGTTTTATCGTATATTTTGTTTATAAAAATCAATAAGCATTCTCGCCTTTTCCGAAAAGGGTATCAATGAACGTACGCCAAATTATGCGGATGTCAAGCCAAAACGTCCAGTTTTCAATATACCAAATATCCGCCCTTACACGTCGTTCCATCTGCTCCACTTCACGCGTCTCGCCTCGGAACCCATTCACCTGAGCCCACCCTGTAACACCTGGCTTTGCCCAGTGGCGCACCATATAGCGGTTTATGATATGGCCGTATTCTTCAGTATGCAACAGCATGTGCGGACGTGGACCAACCACGCTCATGTCACCCAAGAATACATTGATAAACTGTGGCAGTTCATCGATGTTCGTACGGCGCATCAGATCACCAAACGGGAACTTACGCACATCATGTTCGGTTGCCTGCACCGTATCTGCCTCATCATTAACGTGCATCGAACGGAACTTATAGCAGTTAAACACCTGTCCGTTCAGTCCGTTACGCTTTTGTACAAATATGATAGGACCGGGGCTCTGCCGTTTAATGATGATTGCCACAATCACATAAATAATGGGGAACAAAGTGAAAAGGAACAAACCGCTTATCACCAAATCTAGTATGCGCTTAGCCATACGATTCCCATAATCACGCAATGGTTCGCGACGAGGCGAAAGCAGTATGGTATTACCCAAATGGCTCACCGTCATCCGCCGACGCAAATAGCTAAGATACATAGGCAGGGCATAAAAACGGATAAGATTGTTTTCACAATACCTGTACAGAGCAATCAAATCATCCTTCTCCATACGCGCCATGGTACAATAAACAGCATTGACATTCGGATCGGAAGAAAGGAAATCCATTACGTCCTTCGTCCCGCCAAGGCGCTCTACACCCTCAATCTGATAATCATCGTCAGAGAAAATGCCTTTAATGCTGAACCCATATTCACGGTCCTGCATTTGCCCACAGAGTTCTGCCATTTCCTCCGAACGGCCTACCAAAATCGCAACCTGCAAGTTTCGACCATTGGAGCGGAAGCGACGCACCATTCTTGAGACCAGCAAACGTTCTGCAACCAGCAACACGCCGAAGAACAACGAAAATCCAACCAAAAGAATACGTGCTATGGCCACATTCTTTAGTAAGAACAAAAAGCTAAGCAACAAAACAAAGTGAACCAGAACCGTTTGACATGCACGAGCAACAACCCGGTCACCACGTACCGTGCGCAACAACAGGATGTGGGGAACCGCCACGATGGCAAGAACATAGCACACCACAGCCGTCACAATATACACCTGCATGTCCACTTCCTGAACCGAAGAGGGATCCACCACGAGAAGTATTGCCCACATCCCCACCAATGCGGCCACCATCATTATTGATTCCCCTATGGTCAGTATCCAACGGAGTACCTTCGACTCCTCTACATCAAATTTTTTCATTTCCCTGTTACGTATATTTGTACGTAATTATAAATTTAAGTATGCAAAATTACTTATTTAACTTCACATTAACAATTTTTCTCCCCACAAATATCCTCAGATTTGCTGTTTTTTGCCGAAAGGTTTTCACATGCGAAATAATTTTGTTACTTTTGCTCCGATAATACGCATATTGACATTTGATATGGCAGAATACATCGAAACCGACATTGACAATCAGGAAGAAGAATCATCAAACTTTAACTTCCGCACATTCATCACCATCATGTACCTTAATTGGTACTGGATTCTACTATCTACATTCATTTGCATTACGGGGGCTATGACGTACCTCCGCTATACCCCCACCACCTTTTCCGCAAGTATGAAGGTGCTCATCAAAGATGCCAACGAGGGGGGTGGAAGACGTGGTTTCAGCACAAACACCTTGGAAGAAATGGGTGTCATCAGCACCAGCAACGGTTTTGAAAATGAGTTGGAGATTCTTTCCAGTACGGCCATTGCCAAACGTGTTGTACGCTCCCTGAAACTCTACACGGCCTACTATTTGGAAGGTAAGGTGAAAGACCGTGAGCTATATAAAAATTCTCCCATTCTAGTGGACATCGAAGCATCCTGCCTTGACACATTGGAGAAGAAAATAGAACTGACCATTCACAACAAGAGGAAAGGCATACACGTAGAAGGATATGTGGGAAGCGAAAAATACGCTTTCAAGAAAGACATACCCCAATTGCCAGGTTCTATACAAACCCAAGCCGGAGTCCTTACATTCGAAAGGAATTCGACAAGCAGCACCAAACTGGAGAAAAAAGAATTATACGTCACCATATACCCTCTCGTTGATGCCGCTCGCATGTACGCCAGCCAAATGATCGCTTCGGCAGCCAAGACGGGCACGACGACCAGCAACATCCGCATCACTGATACTCAACCTCTACGCGCCCTTGATTATCTGAAGCAGCTCATGATTAGCTATAACGATGATGCCAATGAGGACAAGAACGAAGTGGCTCGTAAGACGGAACAATTTATTGTTGACCGCATTGAGGTTATACAACAGGAACTGGACTCAACGGAAGCCAATCTGGAGGTTTTCAAGAAAGCTAACGAACTCATAAACCTGCCCAACAATGCCACCACGGCCTTGTCGAACACAACAAGCTACCAGAAGGCACAGGTAGAGATGGAAACGCAGCTTGTTCTCATACAGTCTCTTATCGACTACACCGACGACCCCGATAACATGTTGGAGATAATCCCCATCAATTTGGGACTAAGTAATGCGCAGTTACATTCCACTATCACGCACTACAATTCACTGGCCATGCAGCGTAAACGTCTGTTGAAGGCTTCCACCGAGGGTAGCCCAGCCGTTGTAAAACTTACAGCACAGATGGAGGACATTTGGCCAACAATCGGCTATTCGTTGAGAACATATCATCAAGATTTGTTGGTCAAAAAGAACAGCATCGACAATCAATATAATATGTTCAACCAGCGCATCGCCAACACTCCCACGCAAGAGCGCATCTTGAACAACATCGGTCGTCAGCAGGAAATCAAGGCCGGACTATACCTAATGCTGTTGCAAAAACGCGAACAAAACCTCATCTCACTGGCCTCCACGGCCACTAAAGCTCGCATCATTGATGAACCCAAGCCCAACGGCATCGTTTCGCCCAACAAGAGCAAGATATTGGCTGGCGGAGCTGCTTTTGGCTTCGTATTCCCCATTGTTTTGATATACATTCTGGGCATGCTACGTTACCGCATAGAAGGGCGTGAAGACGTAGAACGTCTCACCCAGATTCCCATTTTGGCCGATATCCCCATGGCAAAGATGCCAGAAGGCGACACACGTGGACTTGTAGTCAACGAGAATAAAAACAATATGATGGAGGAGGCCTTCCGAGGGCTACGAACCAACCTTCGCTTCATTCTTTCCAACCAAGAAAAGGTGATTGTTTGTACATCTTGTATCCCTGGCGAGGGAAAAACGTTCGTAGCGTCCAACTTAGCCATGTCACTCTCACTATTGGGAAAACGTGTCATACTTGTCGGCCTCGATATCCGCAAGCCTCGTTTGGGAGCCATGTTCAAACTCGAAAAACAAAAGAAAGGTATTACCACCTTCCTGATGCTCGACGAACCCGATTATGACTTGTTAGAGGATCAAATTTCACATGAAGTCGTAAACAAGAACCTTGACCTTCTGCCCGCAGGTATCATACCTCCCAACCCCACGGAACTCATTTCGCGTCCACTCCTCGACGATGCCATCAACTACCTGCGCACAAAGTACGACTACATCATCCTCGACACGCCACCCATTGGCCTCGTAAGTGACACCTTGGAATTGGGCCGTACCGCCGACACGACCATTTTTGTTGCTCGTGCCGACTATAGTATCAAAGCCAATTTCAGCCTCATCAATACCATCAATAAGGATAAGAAAATGAAGAAAATCAACCTTGTCCTGAATGGTATTGACCTGAAAAAGAGAAAATATGGTTACTACTATGGCTACGGCAAGTATAGTTCTTACAGCCACCGTGGCAAGTATGGCTACTATGGAAAGTACAGCCATTACGGCCACTATGGTGTTTATGGCAGTTACCGATACAGCAGTGGCACAGAATCCAACGAATGAAGAAAACACACATTATTATCGCATTTCTACTCTCCACTTGCCTGTGCCTCCAAGCACAGGTAAGTCGTTTGGGTAAGGATATTGGCTACAAAGCCAGTTTGGAAGGAACAGCGGGCAATGGCAACATTGCCCCGTTCTGGTTTACCAACAATCGATATGGTTTAGGTACCATCGAGTCTAACAGTGCACTCATGCGTGCCGCCATTGGTCGTAACGTCGAAGCCGATAGCCTCCGGAAGTGGCGCATCGGGTATGGATTAGACGTTGTGGGGGCTGTCAACCACGACAGTCATTTTATCCTGCAACAGCTCTATGCCGATTTCCAATACAAAGCCGTTCGGCTCTCTGTTGGACAGAAGGAAATCCCCATAGAATTGAAAAATCAGGAGCTCTCCAGCGGAGGCATGTCACTCTCCAACAACGCACGTCCAATACCCCAAGTGCGACTGGAGTTACCCGATTTCTGGGTTATCCCCAGAACGAAAGGGTGGTTAGCCTTGAAGGGGCACATTGCCTATGGCATACACACGGATAACCGTTGGCAAACTCATTTCATCAATGGTTCCAACAATATTCATACGGGCAATTCGCTCTTCCATTCCAAAGCAGGTTTCCTACGTATCGGCAACACAGAGAAGTTTCCTCTCTCCCTAACTGGAGGACTTGAGATGGCCTGCCAATTCGGTGGAGAAGTATGGAATTTACAGGACCGTCCCGACCATGTCAGTACGGCAACCTTCAACTCACATCAGAAAATGCCTCATGGAATAAAGGCATTTTGGCATGCTTTTATTCCTGGGGGTAGCGACAGTAACGACGGAGACTATGCCAACGCCGAAGGCAACCAATTGGGAAGTTGGCATCTACGTCTCGACTATCAAGGTAAGGGCTGGAGTGCAGCCGTTTATGCCGAACATTTCTTCGATGACCATAGCCAGATGTTCTGGCAATACCCTTGGAAAGACATGCTCTATGGCGGTGAGATTCATTTGCCCCAGAATCCCATCCTCTCGGCTATCGTCTATGAAAATATACGCACCACCGACCAAAGCGGCCCCATTTACCATGACAAGACCACCAACCTGCCCGATGGAGTCTATGGTATAGACGACTACTACAACCACCATGTTTATGCAGCTTGGCAACATGCAGGTTTCAGCAAAGGGAATTCCCTTTTACTATCGCCTATCTATAACACGAATAGACATATTGCCTTCTATGACAACCGTATCAAAGCACACCATATCGGGATAGCAGGGAATCCCATCCAAGAGGTAAAATACCGTATCTTATATACCCACGAGAAAAGTTGGGGAACCTATTTCTGCCCAAGAACAGATCCGGCCAAGGGTGACTTCCTGCTCATAGAAGCCAGCTACGCACCTCGACAGGTAAAAGGTCTTGGCATAACAGCTGCCTATGGACAAAACTGGGGACAACTACTCGGCCACAGCAAAGGGGCGATGCTCACAGTCTCCTATAGCGGTTGGATTGGACGTTGAGCATTTAAGCATTTACCATTTAGCCATTTACCATTTAACGTCCCGCAGTCTACATTTTACATTTTACATTTTACATTTGACATTATACATTGATTAAGGATGAAAAACGTTAGTTATTATATCGCATTACTATTATTGTGCATCGTATTGTTTACGGGTTGCGATGGTTGGAAATGGGACGAGAATGGCGACCTTGACGGTCTGTGGCAACTAACCGAGTGGCACGACAAAACCACAGGCAATGTAACTATGACAAAGAATGACGAATTATACTATAGTGTCCAACTGAAATTGCTGAAGATGCAAAAGATGGACAAAAGTGGATACTATTTCTCATATTTCACAAACACTGGTGACAGCCTATTCCTGGAGGCTCCCGTACACTGGCCAGAAGATGAGAAACGTCCACTCTCTGAACTTGCCCCATACGGTGTGCCTGCCAACGGGCATTTCCATATCGATGTGTTGAACAGCAAAAACATGGTGCTGAGCAGTACGACAGCCATTCTTTCATTCCGTAAGTACTAAATGGTGAAATGAGAATCAGCATCATCACCCCCACCTACAACAGCGAGAAGACGCTACGAAACACCATCAAGAGTGTTATACGCCAAGATTATTCCGACATTGAGCACATTATTGTAGATGGAGGGAGCACCGACGGGACCTTGGATATCATTCAAGAATACAACGCACACATTAGCAAATACACATCAGAACCAGACCATGGTATATACGATGCCATGAACAAAGGCATCGCCATGGCTACGGGTGATGTTGTCGGCATACTCAACAGCGACGACTTTTTTGAATCTGATGACGTAATAAGCACTATTGTAGGGACGATAAAGAATAATCCGGCATTGGACGGAGTACATGCCGACCTCTATTATGTTGACCCACTCAATACCAACCGAATCATTCGATACTGGCACACAAGACCATATCCATCAAAAGGGTTCCTCACTGGCTGGCATCCTGCACACCCCACATTCTACGTCCGCCGTTCATGCTACGAAAAATATGGTGCATTCCGATTAGACATGCCACTATCGGCTGACTTCGAACTGATGCTTCGCTTCATCCAATGCCGGGGAATCAACATCCAGCACATCGACAAAGTTTTTGTCCGTATGTGTGTAGGAGGAGCCACCAGTAAAAATGTCATGAGTATTTTACGAGGCATCAAGCAATGCCGAAAAGCCTTCCGTGTCAATGGTCTGAACGCACCCCTACTCTATCCCATTTACAGGCTCTTCCCCAAACTAAGCCAGTACGTCTGTCGAAAACATTGACAAAAGTCTCAACTTTTTATATCCCAAATACAATAAAAGCACTACACGTAGCGTTTTTAAAATAAGATAATAAGCGCTAACGTGATAGACTTGAATCATATCACTCCCTTTATCGGGGCTTTTTTAGTAGCTGCCGCCTTCAGTGCCATTGGGCTACCGTTGGTGGTTAGGGTATGTCGTTACTTCAACTCCTACGACCTGCCTAATGGCCGAAAAGTGCATAAATTCCCCATACCTCGCTTAGGTGGCGTCATCTTCATGCCAGCAGCAGCTCTTGGGCTTTGTCTTGCTTTATATTACCTCGAAGGAGCCCATCATCGTATAGAAATCAGCATATCCACCATAGCCATGGGCGTAGGCAGCCTAATGATATATCTCATTGGCATATTAGATGACATTATCGGCATCAAGGCTATTCACAAGTTTGTCATTCAAGGATTCTCGGCTCTTCTACTTCCCTTATGCGGTCTTTTGATTACTGACTTAAACGGAATCTTCGGCATTCATGAGATTCCATTTTGGGTTGGATATCCGCTCACTGTACTGTTGATTATGACCATAGTCAATGCCATCAACCTTATCGACGGCATCGATGGTCTTGCCTCGGGGCTATGTATTTTAATACTTTCTGCATATACCTATGTTTTTGCCATAAACGACCATGCCATCATAGCATCATTAAATGCAGCCATCGTAGGTTCTCTGTTTATATTCTTCTGCTTTAACGTGTTTGGCAAGGTTGGCCGGGCAAAGATATTCATGGGAGATGCCGGGAGTCTGTTCTTAGGCTATGTCTGTGCCTACATGAGCATTAAGAGCCTTATGCGTCCAATCGCACCTGTTGACTGCGGCGAAAAGCAAATGCTCATCTCCGTTACTCTGCTGCTCATTCCCGTTATGGACGTGGCAAGAGTAGCCATTCAACGATGGCTTACAGGGCATGACATATTCGAAGCCGACAAGACCCACATCCACCACCTGTTCATGGCAACAGGCATGTCCATGCACGGGGCATTAATCGCCATCCTCACTTGCTTCTTCGTTATTTGTGGCATCAATTATACCCTGTGGCAGACACACTTCGTACTCCCCCTCATTCTCTTGGCCGATGCATTCATCTACTTTTTTGTTGTGAACACATTGCTTCACATTGCCAAGAAAGAGGAAAACGAAACCTGAGAAAAGCGGTTCAGATAATCCGCAACCAAGCCAGGAAATAAGAATACAAAGGGAATTTAAAATTCCGTTATGGCCATAACCTTCTCCACGATAGGTGCCATATCGTAATACTTGTATTCGGCCAAACGTCCTCCAAACAATACATTCTTTTCATTGTCTGCCAATTGGCGATACATCTCATAGAGTTTGCCGTTACTATCGTCATTGACCGGATAGTACGGTTCAAGTCCCTCTGTCCACTCTACACTATACTCGCGTGAAATGACAGTATGCTCACATGCATCCACGGCACCGCCGAACATCTCGAAATGCTTATGCTCAATGACGCGCGTATAAGGCACCTGACGTTCCGTGTAGTTCACCACAGCATTGCCTTGATAATTGGGAATCGGTAAGTCCTCGGTTTCAAAACGCACCGTGCGATAGTTGAGTTTGTCATATCTGAAGTCGAAATACTCATCAATACGTCCAGTGAAAAGCACCTTATCAAACGTGGCATCTAAAATGTGGAAAGGAGAACCAGAACGTTGGCGTTCTTCGATGAAATTCACCCCAGTACGGGTCTCGATACCCTGAAGCAATCCCTCTATTAGACGGTTATAGCCACCGATGGGCACCCCCTGGAAACTATCGTTGAAGTAATTGTTGTCATATACGAACCTGACAGGTAAACGCCTAATGATAAAAGGCGGAAGATCAACGCACGAACGTCCCCACTGCTTCTCGGTATATCCCTTTACTAGGCGTTCATAGATGTCACATCCAACAAGCAGCAAAGCCTGTTCCTCCAAATTGCGCGGTTCCGCAATACCCTCTGCCCGCATCCGTTCTACGGCTTCACGTCTTTGCTCATCAATTCTCGCCTTTGCCTCTGCCGGCGTACAAACGCCCCACATCTGGTAAAAGGTATTCATATTGAACGGCAGATTGTACAATCGTCCTTGATAATTGGCAAGCGGAGAATTTGTATAACGGTTGAAAGGCACAATGCTGTTCACGAAATCCCATACCGCTTTGTTGTTCGTATGAAAAATGTGTGCTCCATAACAATGAACCTGTATTCCGCCCATATTCTCGCAATAGAGATTGCCACCAAGATGGTCACGGCAATCAATTACCAGACAACGTTTTCCTGCCTGCTTGGCCTTATACGCAAAGGTAGCCCCATATAAACCGGAACCGACAATGAGGTAATCGTAATGTGTATTCATGGAGAGTTTTATGATATATTACATTGAAATAACGGAAATAGAAGTGCCCATATTGCAAAAACAACAATATTTTTTTGTACTCTTGAAAAAAAAGATTAATTTTGTTAGTATAAATTAAAATACAATGAAAGAAGGATTAGTTTCCATTATCACGCCAATGTATAAGGGGGCTGAATTTGTCGGCGAGACCATTGAAAGCGTATTGGCCCAGACTTATAAAAATTGGGAGATGATAATCGTTGACGACTGCTCACCCGACGATGGAGCAGGCATACGTGTTGTCAAGCAATATGCCGAAAAGGATGGACGCATCTGTCTGATAGAAAGCCCCAAAAACAGCGGTTCCAGCGGTGCTCGCAATATAGCTCTGCGTGCAGCCAAGGGACAATATATCTCTTTCCTCGACTCCGACGACCTATGGACGCCACAGTTCTTAGAGAAGCAACTCGACTTCATGCACAAAAAGAATGCCACCATGGTATTCTCATCATACCGCCGCATTGACGAACACACCAAGCAAGAAGCACTGCGTCCCTTCATTGTATCCGACAAGGTGACCTACAATAGCATGCTCAAGACCTGCGAAATCTTTCCCTCAACGGCCATTTACGACCTCAGTAAGACCGAAAAAGTCTTCTTCAACGAAGATATGGGAAGCCTACGCGACGACTATGTCTATTGGCTTCACATGCTCAAGGACATCAAAGTTGCCTATGGCAACAAGGAGACACTCGTGGACTACCGTATGCGCAAGGCATCGCTGACGGCCGACAAAAAGAAAGTCATCTATCCCCAGTGGCGCGTGTTGCGCGAGATAGAGGGACTTTCGTTGCCCGCCAGCATCTACAACATTTGCTGCTGGGCGGTAATCTCATACCTGAAATACAGGAAGTAGGCGGCACAGACTTATAGCCTACATAAGCCACTTTATGACATAGCGGCTAAGGCGCGGCGAGAGCCAGATGCATAGAGCCATGCCCCACCGTTTAAGACCAATGGAAGGATGCTGAGCACAACAACGCACGGCATCCTTAAATAATGTATGGCGCATGGTGCGCTCCACCATTTCACGAGCCTCTGCATTGTGAAAAGAAAGTGGGATATACTTCTTCAATAAGCACGAAGAAAGGAAAGTATAAACAAGAATCTGATAGGCAAGGTCGGAAGAACGGAGTGCAAAAGAACCGTTATCCAAGAACGCCGTAGCCTCTTCCACGGCTGTCAGCGCATCAGCATCAACCTGACGATATTGGTGGGTCAAACTGTTTGTGTTGTAAAGGACATAATGATATGGATAGACCGCCAACTGCACCGTTTTTCGCGCATTTACCATGATTTGCAGGCCATGGAACATATCCTCAAACATCCTTCCTGGTTCAAAAGATATTCCTTGCTGGAGGAGCAATGTACGACGGACAATCTTGTCCCACGGTTGAGTACGATACCATCCATTATAGTTTGCCTGTTTGAAATACTCCGTTCCAGAATTAAACCGACTGAAGACAAGCGATGGAACCGCTACGCTACGATTATCATACTCCTCCGTGCGACCAATAACGACAACGTCTGCATCGTCATTCTCCAACGTTTGTAACAACAATTCTGGCATTGGGTCTTCCAAATAATCGTCGGCATCAACAAACCAGACATAATCTCCCGTTGCATGGCTCACCCCAATATTTCGAGCCACGCTCTGTCCCTGATTTGTTTGCGTAACAACCTGCACCGTAGGATGATTGACCATAAACATCCTTAATATGTCTGGCGTATCATCCGAAGAACCATCATCAACGATAACAGCCTCATGTCCCTGCGCCAATAATGGTTCCAGCGAGGATAAACAGCGAGACACATATCTCTCCGCATTATACACAGGGATGACGAAAGATAGTTTCATTCGACTGTCAAAGATTTGATTGCATTATCCTTAATTCACTTCTCACCGCTTTCAACAATTCAAGATTTTCCTCATCGCATGCCCCCCACAACTTGCGCAGATAGCATCTTGCCAGCAGAATACTGTTAATCTGCATGTGTGTACGCAACGTTTTAGCAGGAGAGCGACCATTCTTTTCATGAACATAAAGATCAGCCTCTATCAATTTTTTCTCATAGCCGAGACTGTTCTTGCGATTGGCGATCAGATGTATATAGTGAAGATTCTTATCGTAGCAGAAGTGTGGGCCAAATCTTCGCAGCAACCTAATATGGATGTCACTCTCCTCACCATACATGAATATAGCCTCGTCGAAAAGTCCAACCTTATCGAACATCGCTTTTCGCACAAAAAAACATGAGCCCGAAAAATACATCCATCGCGGACAATATATGTCGAAGTGGTTGCACAGACTCGTCAGAACAGTACGTACGTAGCCATTCATTGCCGTGGTGACCCAAAACGAGTCACGGCTTGGCTGTGTGGGCGAAAGCATCTGTTTCATTCCATACATGACAAGATGTTCATCCCGTCGGAAGGCTTCTAATGGTCTGGAAAAAAAGTCGTCGGCCAAGCGTACATCGGGGTTCATAACAAGAATGACCGGAGCAGAAGCGTGTCGTATGCCCACATTGTTTCCCTGTCCATAGCCTCCGTTGGCCTCATTCTTCAGCAGAACAATGTCATCGCCCCATAAATCCTTCAGTCGGGCAAACATAGGATCAGGATTGGAACTTGCATTGTCCACGATGATAAGTTCTATCTCTTCCTTCGGTATGTCGGCATGCGAGAGAATAGAACGCACACAATCGAAGATGTCGCGTTCCGAATTGTATGTGACAATTAATATACAGACCTGTTTCATTTTATCTTTTTAGAATGCATTTATGTAGTCGGCCTACCTTACTCTTCCAATATCGTCGGTACCACATCAAATATCCAATGGAGGGGATACGGCGTGATAGCGTATAGGGCAAAAACCTACGCAACACGTCCGAGAGTACCACCTGAACTTTCATCCATCCACCCCAGCATGGAGCAAAGCTACGTACTGTAGCAGCTAATCTGCAACTGAAGTCCCTATCAAAATGCGTGCGCACCACCGTCGTATATATGTGCATTGCCCCCCGGTAGAGAGCATGGTCGTACCGATGTCCATACATTGCCTGCACCTTGCGGAAACTCCGTTCCGTGGCATAGAGATTACTCTCATAATGCCCTGCCGACGGGATTTTTTTTGATATCGACTGTTCAGTGGCTATTCTGTAGCCATAGTCCGGCGGACATTCGGCATAGGCGTAGGTCATATCTGCCAGCAGGCAGTCGACATTGAACTGCGAATCCTGAAACGAGAGCAACCTCTCGTCCCAGGCGATGTCATGGGCTATGAGCGAATCACGCCGGTAAATATTGTTCCATACCACGAAAGGGAGCGTGCGAGAGCAGAAAGCCTCGAGATCGTCAGTATAGATGGGATAACCGAAAGAGAAGTTTCCCAGGTCGGCACAGAAACGGGCCTCGGCATATGTACCACTGCGGAACACCATGAAGTCGAGATCTGGATGCTTCTCCATCTCCCCTACTCGTTGCTCAAAGCAATGCGGAGCCACATAGTCGTCCGAATCGAAGAACACCACATACTTGCCACGCGCCTGTTCCAATCCCATGTTGCGACATGTGGGAGCTCCCTTTGGAGTCCGGTCACGGCGAATGAAACGTATGCGTTCGTCGTGCTGCGTATAAGATTCCAACAGTTGCAGTGTCTCGGTCTGCGATCCATCGTCCACCGCCAGCAATTCCCATTCCTTGAATACGTTGGCTAAGATGGAATCAATCATCGTCTTCAACTCCTCAGGATGATTGAATACCGGCATCACAATAGAAAGGGTTACGGGAGTTTGCATAAGTCACCGAGTATGTTAAGGAATTCTTGAGTGTAGAAATCATTAAAGCCAGCAGCAGGGGTGAATGTCATCTCGCCGAAATAGGGTTTTCCATCCACTTCGTAGAAGTCCATTCTGACCACAGGGAAGCCTTTGGAGAGGACGGACGCGGCATTCAAGATTTTGTCTATAGAGATGGGACGGGGGATAAGTCTGTCCGTTAGGACATAGTGTGGTTCAGAATGAGAGTATTCGGGGTGGAACTGCCAATTCAAGTCATACACGGCTACATCGCAAGAAGATTTGGTTCTATTATAACACACCCAAATATAAGCAGGTTTGCCGTCGAAGGTCCATACCTTATAGTCCACTAAAGAGCTGGATTTTATCTGCTGTTTTGTGCAGTCCATCAACCTCTCAGCGATGATGCAAGGTTTGATTTTATTGTAATGGGGCTCGCCCATCTGTGTACCGAATTTTTCTTTGAGCAAACGGGAGAAGGTTGCAATCCAGTAACGGCGGTCGAGTTGTGACTTATCGGTGCAAATCAGTGCGTCGCCACTGCCGTGATTGGCCTTCATGACAAACTGATTGGGCAAGGCATCCCAGTCTATTTCTTCTGCACGTTCCCATTGGCCAAGCAGAGGAATGAGCATGTCTTCAAATCCCTTCTCCTTAATGTATTCGCGCACGGCATATTTATCAGCCAAACGAGTCCATTGACTGGTGTCTCCGTAAAATTTGAGCCACTGAATCTTTTCGTTGATGTCGCGTGGGTGCTGCCAATTCAGCCAGCGACCAGTGGAGCGACGAAAATGCAACGTGACAAGCCCTTTGGGCCACACGTGTCCGAGAATGAAGTAAATGCATTTCCAAATATAGAATTTTATGATTTTCATATATTAAAGCATGGATATATTTAGATATGAGTTATGGTAAAACTTTATTTTCGCATAATAAGATTCATGACTTTACGACGTTCCTGCGATGTTGCAGAGATTAAGAAGATGGCACCTACACCCAAAAGCACGTTGAGACATCCTGTTACTAAGAAACGAAAATCAAAGCAAAGCCAACGACAGCTGGCATAGCAGACAGTGCACATCACAATACACGAGGGCACAATTCTCAGAATCACTTCGCTGACGAAGGAGCGGAACCTCATTCCTCCGTTGTGCATCAAATAAGGAACGCGGATAATGCCAGAAAGAATTTCAAAGACCAGGAAAGCCAACATGGCTGTTTCGACAGATTCGCCGCGAACCAGAAGGAAATAGGATACGGGCACCGACAAAGCCTTGGTAGTGAACACAAGTATCGTGAAGTTTCTTATCTTGCCGATAGCAGTGTTAGCAATGTTAAGTCCGATGGTAATCTGATCGCACAATACCGACAACAGTAAGATGCGGCAGAAAACATCTGCATAAGGAGGGACATTGTCAAGCCAGAATCTCAATACCGGACCTATCTCAAATATGAGAGGAATAACACAAAGAGCTGATACCAGAAAACAATATTTACAGGCTTTTAAGGCTAAGTTAAGCATCAGTTGGCGATTGCCGCTACCTTCTGCCATGACCACCTGAGGACGAACTGCATTAACAATAGCTTCGGAGAGAAACTGAGTAGAGCCGAACACTTGGGTGGCAACACCGTAAGCAGCATTAATGATAGTGCCGAAAAACCTATTCAATACGACTGCATAACCTTGATTGCGGAAGTATATGCAAAGGGTGCTGTAGAGCGTCCATGTGGCGAAACCGATAATTTTTTTTGTGACCGCTTTTTTAAAAAGCTTGATATTGGGCATAAGGATGCATTCCGGATAATGCAGTTTGCTATAGCCTGCCAACATGAGCAGATTAAAAAGCTGGATAGCGGCGATAATCAGTGCATACAACGGAAGACGCCATTCTTCAATCAGAAACAGACAGAAGACGAGAGCCAATTTGAGAACGCCATCCAAGACATCGACAATAGAAATATAGACAATGTTCTCATGAGCAATCAGTAAAGAGCGGAAAGGGGCAGTGATAAAAGTAAAAAAAACCGCGGTCAGAACAAGGGAATAGACATATTTTGACTCAAGTATTTTTACTGGCTCTATGTTGAGGAATCCATAGTCGAAGACATATGAAACCAGTGAAATTGCTAATAATGCGAGTAAACCTCCAAACAGCCAATGCAGCAGGTAGCTGTTTGCGAATATTAGTTTGATATTGGAGATGTCTCCTTGCCCATATGCAAAAGAAAGATGTCGCTGTGTGGTGATAATTAACGCATTGACAAGGTAGGGCAATAGTGTAACGATGCCAGCCACAAGCATGTATATGCCATAATCCGAAAGCCCCAATGCATGCATGACAATGCGTGTGGAATATAGCGACAGAACGACATTGATTATCGTCCGTACATTCTGGGCTATAGTATTGACAACGAGGCGGGTGCTAGGATTCATCTTGTGGCAATAGCTGGTTGTTTAAGTGCGGATAATATTCGGCAAGTGTATATAGACAGAAGATTATAGGTATAGAATAAGCCTCCATGAGCATCATCATACAGGAAACCACAATGGCGGATATTAGGCAATCGCCATGGAAGTCGTGTATGTTGGCAGCACTAAGTGTTGAACGTACCAATAAGTAGAGATATAAGCCGAAAGTGATGATTCCACCGTAAATGAGCGTAGCCAAAAGAATATTGTGCGGACCGATGGCAAAGGAGGACATGTGGGCGAGATACCAGTCTTTGTCAGGAAAGCCATAGCCCAACAAAGGGGAATCGGCAATGATGCGGAGTGCTGAATCCCACATGTGGGTGCGGTTAGTGAAGGTTATGTCTTTGTCTAAAACATCTTCAACAAACCATACGGCCGTCTCGCTATGCTCGATGCCATTAGCGTTGAAACAGACCAATAACTGAAACAATGCGACCGCAAAGAAGAATCCTCCGAGAACAAGTCTTCTTAAAGAAGAGGAAGGAATGAAGCATAACAGGACGAAAAGGATAACACCAGTGGCTGCTGTCATGGAACCAACGATGATGGGAATAGCGATGCAGGAAATGGCGCAGGGCACAAGAAGGAAATAAAACAATTTGTGAATTTTGACACACAGAAGATTAAGCAGCAAGGCAAGAATCAAGCAGACGCCAATTTGGTTGTAGTTATCTCCCAAAATATAGCCTCCTATTTCTTTCTCTTCTTCTATAAGCCAAATACTGGGATCCAGTATAAGTTGCCCTACCTGAAGGAAAACTCCCAGAGTGAACCCCAATGTGAGACCGATTATTAGTGGCGAAAGATTATGCTGATAAAAATTGAATGTGAATCTTAAAAGACACACACTGGTGGTTGTGTAAAGCAACCACGTTTTAGTGTCCGTGCCATGAGCCATCGAAGACAATCCGATAATCACCATGAAATAGAGTACGACAAGATCATTAAAAGAGACCGTGCGCTGGCGTGCAATGAAATAACATGATACAATGAGTCCCATTAGCATTAGCACAAAAATGGTATATGAAGCCATATTCATATCAATGGCTGTGAAACTAATTGCGGACTGCACAGCAAACACAGCCATTAACAGACCTGGTAGGATTTTAAGTGTATCAAGATTGATACGCATAGCATACAATCATTCTAATTGCCGTATCCAAAAAGTTCTTTCCTACAAATCCAACCGCCATAGACAAAACTTACCAAAAATAACATCATCAGGACAAATAGCATTCTTTTGGGAGCCGCAGGCTTCACAGGAACGGTGGCGCTTTTCAAAAGGGTAAATGCCGGAGTCTTTTCCTGAAGTTTTACCTTGGTGGCCTGCAATTGTGTCTCCATGGCAGTCAAGGTATTCTGACGAAGGGAAAGTTCATTCTCTAATTTTTCTCGTTCACTCTGGAAACTTTGCATGATAATGTTCTGGTGAGAATCGCAAAATCTACTATAGGCAACCATAGCTTCATCGTATTGGAGAGACGCACTGTCCCGCATTTGCTGATAATGCGCCACATCCTCACTCGCCTTACTGGTTCTATAGCGAATAATGAAATCTTGCAGATGGAGTCGCACGCTATCTGCCATTGTCGCACAGATTAGGGGATCCTGATCCTGCACATGTATAGTAATTACGCTCGTCTTCTTATCCACAGAGCACGTAATCATATCCCTAATAAGCTCCATCAGTTCATAATCTTTCTTGTTCATCTGAAAAGGATTGATGTCGGACGCTCCATTTCCACGGGGTGTGGCATCCTCATCCTCTGTCAGTTCCTTCAGCATAACCATAATTTTGCGAAAAGGCCAAGTCAGAAAATTCTTCTTCTGGTGATTTTTCATGTAAGTAAAATAGTCGGTATTCAGTTCTCCATCCTTGGTGGATACCTGCACGGCATACAGACCTACCAAAAACTGTGGGCTCTCGAACAACTCAGGATACAATTCAGGATAAATGGCATCCTGGCCAACCATTCCGCCAAGATTGACTCCAAAAGAAGAGGCTAATGAAGACAGACCGCCTCCCATTTCCTCTCCACTCATTTCTGGAGCCAACTTCAGTTCACATACATAGTAACGAGGTTTGGGAAGAATCCACACACATGAAAGTATAAAGGTGATAACCCACACTTTCAGTAAGAGTTTTTTCGAGTGCCAAAGTTTGGTGGCAATCTTCTGGAGGTCTATGTATTTGGGCTTATTCTGTTCTACCATAATTCATCACAACTTTTCTTTATTTTTTAAGTATGCTTATCAGCGCTACTACCACACTGGCCAATGAGGCACTTCCGCTGGCAATGGCCATCACCTCGCCTGTGGTCATACGGTTCTTCTGTTTCTTCGTGGGGATAACAATCTCACATCCCGGCTCAATATCCTTGCTCGAACGGCGATTTATCTTCTCCACGGCTCCGCTCATGTAGATGGCGTATGCACCCTTCTTCTTTGCACGGTTGCCATATCCTCCGGCACGCTTGATGTAATACGAGAGTTTCTTACCCTTGCTATACGACATAGAGATTGGATATATCACCTCGCCACTTACCTTGACGGTATTGGAGAACTTGGGGACAGATACCGCATCGTTCTCACGCAGGACAATATCAGCGGAACTGCCTGGGTTCTTTATAGCTTCCTCCAGGTTGATGGCCATGGGATAGGTTTCACCGATGTTTAGTTTCAGGTTCATCAGCGAATCAGCCTGTGCCATATTGTACTCTTTGTTGCTATTCAGAGCCTCTTCGTACATCTGTATCTGGGCTGCTCTCAACGAGTTTTCACGTTGGATGCGTTCCTCTTCCGTCATTCTACGAGTCAGGCGGGCACCCTTGGCATAGCCCAAAGAAGATAATCCACCAGCAGCCTTGACAAGGTCGCTCAAACGGAAGTCTTTAGTTGACATGGCATATGTACCCTCAAAGTTTACACAGCCCTCTATGCTTACGTTCTGCTGTCTGGTATAGACAGGACTCTTACGAACAACTACTTGGTCATAGGGTTGGAGCATGAAGGCATCCTGACCTGCACGAAGACCGTCGGCCAAGGAGACACTGAATACCTGTGTACTCTCGATGCTATTCTCCAAAGCCTTTGCATCAATTATTCGCCGATAGATGTCAACCTTGACCGTAGAAGCACCAGGTGCCAAGCCACCAGCCATCAGCACAAGGTCTTCCACACTGGTATTTTCGGCATACTGGTATTCTCCAGGATAAAGAACCTCCCCTCTGATGACAAGCACCTGCTCGCCCTTCATGTCTATGACACTGGGTACAAAAAGGACATCGCCCTTGCGAAGAGGTATGTCAGCCACACTACCATTGAGTATGCCTTCTATATCCACGGTTATCATCTCCAGACTGAGGTCCTCCTTCTCACGGTGCATAACGGCACGCGTCTGGAAAGCATCTTCACGCAGTCCCTCGGCTACTTGCAGCAAGCCACGCACTGTTTGCACCTGTCCGCCCAGTTCATACTGACCGGCATGTTTCACAGCCCCGCGCACCTCCACCATGTTACTGAAACGAGGAATCACGGAGTCAACATACAGTGAGTCGCCATCCATGAGATTAAACGAGGACATCTGGAACTCATCGACCGTGTGCATACTGTATTCGTTACCTGACTTTCGCGTCAAGCGTACGTTCTTGGTATAGGCATCACCCGTAAATCCTCCTGCATTCTTCAGCAGTTGCAACACACTTTCCGAGGTTTTCATCTCATAATACATGGGACGCTTGACCTTACCACGCACACAAACCAAGGCATCATAGGCATCTACCGAAACCACATCATTGTCCTGCAGACGGACATCGCCCTTGGAATTGCCATTCAACAGATAGTCATAGACGTCGATGGTAGCTATCTGGCGACCTGCACGGTAAACCTTGATGTTACGCAACGTACCAATCTCGTTGATGCCGCCGGCAGCATACAAAGCATTGAATGCGGAGCTAAGCCCCGACATGGTGTAGGTGCCCGGCATACGTACCTCGCCAATCACCTGTACCTGAATGGAACGGGTGTCGCCCAAAGCCAGGTTTATCTGACAATCGTTGTAGTAACGTCCTAGCGTGCTCCGCACCTGCGACGTAGCCTGACCGACACTGAGACCAGCCAACTTGATAGGACCAACATTAGGGACTACAATATAACCGTCTGGAGAGATGGTACCCTCAAAGGTTTCCTGACTGGCTCCCCAAACTTCAACAATAATCTTATCGCCCGCCCCCAGCCGATAGTTCGCTGGAGTTGCCAGGTTTTGGTTGGGTTCGAAAGTCAAATTCTGCTTATTGAAGATATTCCGGCCAAAGACTTGGTTCTCGTCATATTTGCCCATCAAGTTCTGATAATATGCCACAGAATCAATGTCAAGGAACTCTATCTCGTCTCCCATGGCCTGCTGTCCTTTTTTCGCACGCGCCATATAGCCAGCCGGATTTCCCCCGTTGTCACGCGTACGATTCACTCCCGTGACATTCACCGCTCCGGGTTGGGTCTGCTGAGCCTCGTACTTTTTGCGGATACGGCGCAACTGGTCTGGAGTAACCCCTTTACGTAAGAGTTTCTGCACAATGCTTTGCTGACTGGCACCCGATGCCTGCTCTTTCTGCACAAACTGTATCACCTGGTCATCAGTCATCGACTGAGCCATGACTCGACCTAACTGAAAGTTGAAAGTTGAAAGTTGGAAGTCGGCTACGCCCACAAGCATGACCAGTAACAGAAATATTCTTTTCAACATATTATATTTAACATTTAACATTTGACAACTTACATTTACCATCTAATCATTTACCATTTAACCATTTACCATTTACCATTGCCAAGCGGCCATTTGACATTTGACATTCTACATTTGCCATTTGACATTTATTATATCTTCTTCCCGTATGCAATCAGGCGTACGGTTGTCACGATAATATTAAGGTCGAGCCCAAGACTCCGCTTCTGCAAGTACTCGAGGTCCATCTGCAGACGAATAAGCATTTTCTCCATCGTATCGGTATAGCCATTGTAGATGGTGGCCATGGAGGTGATACCCGGACGTATCTGGTAGAGATACTCGTAATCTGAGTTCTCCTGCATAATCTGGTCGATGAAATACTTACGCTCGGGACGTGGCCCCACAAACGACATGTCGCCCACCAGCACATTCCACAACTGAGGGAGTTCGTCGAGATGGTGTTCACGCAGGTATTGTCCCACTGGGGTCAGGCGGTCGTCAGTTTTTTCTATCAACTGGGGTATGCCGTCCTGTTCGCAGCCAACAGGCATGGTACGAAACTTTAATATGTTAAAAGGACGTCCCTCACGCCCAATGCGCTCTTGACGAAAGATGACTGGCCCGTCGCCCTGAATTCGCAGACGCAAAGCGATGTAAAGCATTGCTGGCGACAATAGTATCAAGCCTATCAAAGATGCCACAATGTCGAACGCACGTTTGGCCATGCGTTCGCACCAGTTCATCCCATCAACAAACTTATTTTCAACGGGTTTCACTCGTGTCTTTATATTTAGATTTAATTATTACCGTTCTTTTTCTTATATAGAAACTCCATAACTTAGAAATTATTGTGAAATATTATACTTTTTTCACATTTTACTTCATGAAAGTATTGGCCGTGGCCAAGAACCCGTTAATAAAGATGTCGTAGAGCACTTGTCTGGGGGTTGTTCAAGCGAAATGACCAATTGATTGGAGAGAGGGATAATAAGATATTTATTTTAACGAAATCTTTGGATTTCATCCGACCTTTTTCTCGCCATGGCAAACTTGAAGCAAGCTACACTTTGCTCATTTGGCTTAACGAAAACGTTCGGAAAGAAAAGGTTTTTTACGTTAGTTTCTTGGTCTATTCAAGAAAAAGACGTATTTTTGCACATCTTATCTCTGGGGTCGACATGGATTTGACAGCAGGATGGGGTGCTCGGTAAGCACGCAGAGAGTTGGCGGCCGCTCTCTCAAATCAATGACCATCAAACAATTAACTGGCGAAAACAACTACGCTCTCGCTGCTTAGTCGAAGTACAGTAGACTGTTAGCTTAATCGCGGCACCAGGTGCTGCGACGAGATGTCACTCAGAGGCTAACGCCCTGAAGCGCTCTGGCAAAGTGGCACAGCAAAATCGGGGATAGCCATACGCGGCCTTGCACGTATGGTGAAGATTAAAAGGATAAGGCGTTGGTTGGTGGCTTGGGTCTTGCCAACGCACGAAAACGAAGACCAAGATAAGCGTGTAGAAAGCTCAGGACTTCCCTGTTTGGACGAGGGTTCAATCCCCTCCGGCTCCACTAATTTTAATGCATAATTCATAATGCATAATGTATAATTAAGCAAAATGCCATGAATTGTGAATTGTGCATTGTGAATTGTCATTATTATGAAGGAACTTGAACTCAAGTACGGGTGCAACCCGAATCAGAAGCCCTCACGCATCTATATGGAAGAGGGCGAGTTACCCATCGAAGTGCTGAACGGCCGCCCTGGCTACATCAACCTGCTGGATGCCCTAAACAGCTGGCAGTTGGTAAAGGAACTGAAGGCAGCTACAGGACTGCCCGCCGCAGCCAGTTTCAAACACGTAAGCCCTGCCGGTGCAGCTGTAGGACTGCCACTGAGCGACACGCTGAAGAAGATTTACTTCGTTGACGATGCTCCCCTTCCCTTGACACCCATCGCCTGTGCCTACGCAAGGGCACGCGGAGCCGATCGCATGTCGTCTTATGGCGATTTCATCGCACTTTCCGACACCTGCGACGAGGCTACAGCCCGCCTTATCAACCGTGAAGTTTCGGATGGAATTATTGCTCCCGACTACACGCCAGAGGCTTTGGAAGTTCTGCGCAACAAACGTAAGGGAACGTACTGCGTGATTAAGATGGATCCCTCATATCGCCCTGCTCCCATAGAACACAAGCAGGTATTCGGGATAACCTTCGAACAAGGACGCAACGAGATAGACCTCGCCAACCCTGCCCTGTTCGACAATGTACCCACCCAGAACAAGGAGTTTACACCTGAGGCAAAACGCGACCTGATGATAGCCCTCATCACCTTGAAATATACCCAGTCCAATTCGGTATGCTATGCCAAGGACGGACAGGCTATTGGCATCGGGGCCGGACAGCAGAGCCGTATCCACTGTACCCGACTGGCCGGACAGAAGGCCGACATCTGGTGGATGCGCCAGCACCCACGTGTAATGGCCCTACCTTTCGTGCCAGGCATACGCCGCGCCGACCGTGACAACACCATCGACATTTTCATTGGTCCGGAATGTGACGACGTACTGCGCGATGGGGAATGGCAGAAGTTCTTTACAGAATGCCCTACTCCCCTGACCGACGAAGAACGTCGCGAATGGCTGAAGCAACTTTCCGACGTCAGCTTAGGGTCAGACGCATTCTTCCCCTTTGGTGATAACATCGAACGGGCCCATAAGAGTGGCGTACAGTATGTGGCCCAGGCCGGTGGTTCGGTTCGTGACGACCATGTCATTGAAACCTGTGACAAGTATGGCATAGCCATGGCCTTCACGGGTGTACGACTCTTCCACCATTGATTAAATATAATATAGTCACTATAGACACTATAGGAACTATAAAAAATAACGCTCATGAACAACTTTGCCGGCGACGACATACAGGATGTCATTCTCAATGGAATCACCTTCCGGGGAGGTCCCAAGAAGGAAAGCTCCGAGACGAGCAATAAGGTTCGCTCGAAGGCCAAGAAGAAACAATATGTGACTGGAGCCCATGGCAGTGGTTCGGCAAAAAAGAAAGCCGACATTCGCAAAGCCAGAGCCAATAGGAGAAAGTAGGGTGAAGGGTGAAAGGTGAAGGGTGTAATCGGACGACCCGAAGGGGCTACGCTTGCCGTGCAAGAAGGATTAAGGGTGAAGAGTGAAGAGATTTAGAAGTTTAAAAGTTTAGAAGTTTAGAGGTTTTGGTTTAGAGGTTTAAGTGTTTAAGGCTTTCTCCCTCCCCAGGGAGGGCCGGGGTGAGCCAATTATTATCCCATTGATATTCCGTCCTGTTCCAATGCCTTCCTTGCGGGCACTGTAGAACTGGGCGGAATTTTTGTATGTGCAAATGCCCGAAACATGTATATCCTGCACACCTGCCGTTTCCAACAGCCAGCGGTTGGCCTGCCAAAGGTCGATGTGCCACTTTCCCTTTCGCATGGCAATCTCTTCCATCGGGAAGGCTGCTTCTCGGAAACTTTCGTACACCTCGTCCCCAACCTCAAAGGCTTCCTGTGATATGCCAGGTCCGACTATGGCAAAAACGTCTGTTGGGACGCTTCCCATCTTTTGCAGAGTTTTTGTTACGATGCGAGCTACCGTACCCCTCCACCCTGCATGAACGGCTGCCACTATGTGACGATGCCTGTCATAGAGCAAGACAGGAATACAGTCGGCCGTTTTCACACAGACACACAATCCCGGAACGTCTGTAATGACGGCGTCGGTGTCTTCTGGGCGACCGGCCTCACGCACCCACACGACACGGTCGGAATGGGTCTGACGTGGAAGCGCCAAGCTTTCGAGTGATAATCCCAGTGTATCGACACAGCAATCGCGGCCCGTAGTGAAGGCCGCGATTTCCTTTGGTGTATCGTATTTCAATAAGTTGGTTTTCATTCCAGTTCTTCGTATTCAAAATCCTCCAATTCATCGATGTCCTCGATATCCTCATCATCCACAAATTCTATTTCGTCATCCTCGCCCATGGCAGCCAATTCTTCCTGTAAGTAAGAGAGATCCTTGTTGCGATGAACTATCTTCTCTTCATGAGTAATAGACGCCAGTTTATTACTCTCGCTGTTCAGCGCCGTCCAAAGTATATCCTTCAACTCGGTCAGCCCACGATTGGCCACCGCAGAGATGAAAACGTGAGGCAAATCTTCTGGCAAGTCATGGCTGAGCATCTCCATAAGTTCGTCGTCCAGAAGGTCGCTTTTGGTGATGGCCAGCACACGTTGTTTATCGAGCATATCGGGATTGAACGTCTTCACCTCATTGAGCAAGATTTCATACTCTCGTCGTATGTCATCGGTATCTCCCGGCACCATGAAGAGGAGCAATGAGTTACGTTCAATATGGCGCAGGAATCGAAGTCCAAGACCTTTACCCTCCGAAGCACCCTCGATAATACCAGGAATGTCTGCCATGACAAACGACTGACCATCGCGATAAGCGACGATGCCCAGTGAGGGTTCCATGGTCGTGAAGGGATAATTGGCAATCTTGGGTCTTGCGCTGGATAGACTACTGAGCAAGGTGCTCTTTCCTGCATTGGGGAAACCAACCAGTCCCACATCGGCCAGTAACTTCAACTCCAAGATTACGGTACGCTCCTGCATGGGTTCACCTGGCTGAGCATAACGGGGTGCTTGATTGGTTGAAGTGCGGAAGTTCCAGTTTCCCAATCCGCCACGGCCACCCTTCAGAAGCATCACAACCTGTCCATCTTCACTGACGTCACACAGGTATTCGCCCGTCTCGGCATCATAAACAACCGTGCCACAGGGTACGTCAATATACCGATCTTCCCCATCAGCACCCGTGCTACGACTCTTTCCGCCATTGCCACCATGCCCGGCAAAAACATGACGGTCATAGCGCAGATGAAGCAGTGTCCAATAGTTATGGTTGCCACGCAAATAAATGTGTCCACCACGACCACCGTCACCACCATCGGGACCGCCATTAGGCACGTACTTGGCTCGGTGCATGTGAGCCGAACCACGACCGCCCTTACCTGAACGGCAACAAATCTTTACGTAATCGACGAAGTTACTCTCCATCCATTCTTTTATTTCAAGGTATCGAGGAAGGTGAAGATGTTTGCCAACATCAAATCTTTGCTGCCTTCCCAAGTGAAGGTGTGGCGCATGCCCTCCTTCTCAAACCAAGCTGCGAGCGGTTCTGTCTGGCTGTGATACACGGCAAAGCGTTTCTTGATGGTTTCCTCGTTGTCGTCGGCACGTCCCTGCTCAATGGCACGATTCAGCAAACGTTTCATCAGCGTATCTTCATCCACAATCAGCTCTACCATCACACCCATATCGTGACCACGCTCGGCAAGCATCTTCTTCAGAGCCTCAGCCTGAGCAATCGTACGGGGGAAACCGTCGAAAATGACACCGCACCCCTGAGGCAGAGCATCATAAGTTTTCGCCAGAATCTGAATCATCAGCTCGTCGGGAATCAACTGACCGTTGTCAATAAGACCCTTAGCAACTTTGCCAACTTCTGTACCATTCTTGATTTCGGCACGCAACACGTCGCCCGTGCTGATGTGACCCATGCCATAGCGTTCCACGATGGCCTCGCTGTACGTGCCCTTACCACTACCAGGGGCACCAAAGATGATGATGTTCTTCATATCTGTGTTTTTAAGGGGAGTTAAAAGGAAGTTAATGGGGAGTTATGCGCTTCGCGCGGAGTTAATGGGACGATACACATGCAGTTGTCATCCAGTCTAATACTATCGTCTCTTTAACTCCTTTTTCACTCCCCTTTAATATCCCTTTCACTCCATATTTATTAATGTATATATATCCTTCGTATTTCTTCCAAAGCCATCATAGTCCAAACCATATCCCACGATGAAGTCATTAGGAATGCGCATGGCACAATAACGTACATCAAGGTTCACCTGCAACTTTCCTGGCTTCAACAGCAGGGTACAGATGTCGATGCTGGCAGGGTTATGCTTCTTCAGCGTATCAAGCATGTGGGCCATGGTCAGACCCGTGTCCACAATGTCCTCGACAATGATTACTGGCCGTCCCGTAATGTCCATGTTAAGTCCCATTATCTCACGTATCTCACCCGTCGTTGACACACCTTGATAAGAGGCAAGACGCACAAAGGAAATCTCGCACGGAAGGGTGACCTCACGTAACAGGTCGGCTGCAAAAATAAACGAGCCATTCAAGACAGCCAAGAAGACAGGCTCCTTTCCCTCATAATCGCGGTTTATCTCTTCCGCCACACGTTTTACCTCGGCTTTAATCTTCTCTTCGGGTATTGACACAGCAAATCGCTTGTCCTTCACTTGGATTGTTTCCATCAGTGTATAAATTTTTGCAAAGATAATGAATATTCGCCTATTTATCAATTTTTAATTTTTAATTTTTAATTTTTAATTTATTTATACTTAACTTTGCAATATGATTGCGAATGTAAGGGAACTTTCCTATGCCGATATGCAAAATATGCTACGTCCACGCCCAGTTGACGGGCATAAGGGGACGTTTGGCCACGCACTGCTCATTGCAGGCAGTAAGGGCATGGCAGGAGCGGCCATTTTGTCCGCCGAGGCATGTCTGCGGAGTGGAATTGGCAAACTGAGCATTTTGTCGGATGAAGGGAATCGCGAAATCTTGCAAATCACCGTACCTGAAGCCATCCTGCAAACAGATGGACATCCAACATATCACTATAGCGCCGTGGGCATTGGCCCAGGACTGGGGGTTAATCCCAGATACATTGACCAGTGTCTGAGTACCTACCACGAACCGATGGTACTGGATGCCGATGCACTAAACGCACTGATATACGATGACCTAATTACTGCTATCCGCCCAAATACCATACTTACCCCACATCCGGGAGAGGCTAGTCGGTTCATAGGCAGTTGTGTGTTGGAGGATGTTGCCCAGTGGGCACAGCAACACAAGGTTTACATTGTGCTTAAAGGACATCCCACCCACGTATGTACACCAGAAGGCGACATATACCAACTGGCCGTTGGCAATTCTGGCATGGCCACCGCAGGCAGTGGCGACGTGCTGACGGGCATTATCACCGGACTATTGGCACAGGGGTACCCACCTCTGCATGCGTCCCTACTGGGGGTATGGATACATGGCAGAGCTGGCGACCATGCACGCGATGAAATTGGCGAAAATTGCATGTTGGCACGCGATATCATAGGATTCATGCCCGAAGCTTTTAGAGAAATGACAATAATTGATAATGTATAATTGATAATGTATAATAAAATGATGAAAAGACTGGCATTATTGTTTGTTGTTTTCAACTTTCAATTTTCAACGTTCAACACAGTTCACGCCCAGACCGAGGTGGAAGACTTCATTCCTGGAACAACGCTCGACGGAGTGAATTACTTCCTGCCACAAACGGCCCTGCGTATAACCATCGTAGCTGAGAAAACGACTACCACACCTGGCGAACTGAACAAATACGCATTCCGCTACCTGCGTATAAAGGATGTACCCACGGCAGCATCCACCACATGGAAAATCAAGAGCGTCAACTTGGAGGCTTTTGGCGTACCTGACCCTGAGAAGGCATACAACGTGAAAGTAAAGAGTAAGACGCTTGCCCCTCTGGTTAGCCTGACACGCGACGGTATATTGTTGTCCATCAATACCGAGGTACAAGAAAGCGTATTGCCTGCCCTCCCCCAAGGCACACCTGCCCAAAAACCGCTGAACCCTCAGCAATACATGAATCAGGAGATGCTTTCGGCTGGCAGTACGGCTAAATTGGCCGAACTCTGCGCTCAGGAGATATACGACATTCGGGAAAGCCGCAATGCGCTCATCCGCGGAGAGGCCGACAACACACCCAAGGATGGCGAACAACTGCGTCTGATGTTAGAACAACTCGACAACCAAGACCGTGCGCTCACACAACTTTTCTGCGGTCACACCCAGACCAGTACCGAGGTGTTCAGCCTCAACTACCTGCCCACTAAAGAAACCGAACGCGACATTCTGTTCCGTTTCTCCCAGTTTTCGGGGGTAGTGGATCGCGAAGACTTATCTGGCCAACCTGTTTATATCAGCGTGAAAGGTACTGGCAACTTGCCTACCCGTCAGGAGAGCGAGGAGGCCAACAAAAAGAAGGCAAAAATCATGGAACGAGGTATCTTCTATAATATACCCGCACGTGAGGCCATCAGTATCTTCGACCTCAACAAGACTTACTTGCAAGGCGAGTGCAGTATGGGCCAGTTTGGCTATACCGAAATCCTGAGCGACGCCCTGCTCGACAAGAAGGTAACTACCAAGGTTACATTTCACCAGGAGAACGGGGGGGTGAAGAAGTTAGAACAATAGCCAAATTCTACTAACTGGCCAAGGGGCTACACTTGCGTAAAGAAAATAGAATAAAATTTGGTTAGGTCTAAGATTGTTACTATCTTTGCACTCGCTTAATGCAAACGATGCTGCTTTAGCTCAGTGGTAGAGCGCATCCTTGGTAAGGATGAGGTCCCGAGTTCAACTCTCGGAAGCAGCTCACTTAAAATTTTGGCGAATTTTAGGAAACAAGGAAGACATGCATCTCACTTACGGGATGCATGTCTTTTTTCTGTCTTCACCGACACTTACCCTGGGAAAGCCATCAAACGGCTGTTCGCTACGGACAGGTAGTAAGTAGGTTGGCACATATCCATTCCTCATCTATCCAGCCACGGGCCTTTACGTAAGGACGTTTCCACTCGCGCTCGTCGTCGTTCTGCGGTTCACCCCACATCTCATCGGTGGGGTCGGTATGGCAAAGGACACGACGCGTAACGGGGTCGGCATCGTCGGCGTGCAACGAACATTCCACGGCAATACGGTTTTTGACCTTACTTCCCTTTGCCGATGCATACAGGGGAATAACCTGTCCTCCATAGTTTCGCGTGCCAAAGGACACCGAGTCGGAGGGCACCAATGGGTATTTTACACACTGGAACGGGTCTTTGTAGAGCGACGGGGCAGGCACTTCCTCACCCTCTTCATTCTCGACCATGATGGTTTCCTCTTCGTCGAGACACCAGTACGACAGGACTATCCACGTGCCGTCATGCATAGGCCAAAGGCTGCCTTGGAACACATAACCGGCATAGTTGAAGATGAGGTCAAAAGCTGATTCCTCATTGCATCCTTCGGGCAGGGTGTCCACCTTCGGCACATTACTTACCCGCTTAGGATTTTCGTCACCCCACCATAGTATTGTCCGCTCACCCTCTTTATATTCGCAATTATCTTCAGGCACGACTATCAAATCCTGCGCGCTACAATCTGTCTGGCCCTGTGTCCAGCCATAGAGAGGCTCCCTGTCCCGATAACTCTGGAAGCGTGTGAGAAACCCCTTGCGATTGAACTGGTATTCACTCTCCCACACACTATCATCCGCATGGGTACGATAGGTTACCATCTTCACCCCATTGTATAGTCCCAACAGCTCCGCATCCGTATAGTAACTGATTTCGCGCACTCGCACCCGAGCCTTCTCCGCCTCCCCCTCATCGGCATCCACACGCTCCGTCCAGTTGCGATACTGGTCGTAATGGCAACCATAATAGTGATTGAAGGAATTATTGGGGTCTATGTAACCTGGCTGGTCAGCATGGTTCGGGTCGGAGACGCCACGATTCCGCTCATCGAGGTACCACGTGCTGTAGCATAGGGTGGAGTCGTTGAGCGTATCGGCTCGCTCAATCATAGCATCCGTCCCTATCTTCGGGGGAAACAACTCCAAGATAACATCATCATATTCATCAACGAGATTATACTCCTCGTCGTAGATATAAAGGAAGATGATTTTCCCATTCTTGTCGTAGGCATATCGATAGTGTGCCATCAAGCGAAACACACAACCACCATCACCAGCAAAGGGATGACCATACTGGCGATAGTCGGTAAGGCGTCCCAGACGGTCGAACGACCATACCATCTTGGAATAGTCACCCAAAGCATATTCTGTCACCTCACGGACAGGTCCGCGAAGGTCAAAGTAGGCCAGATGGTCGTCTGGCACTTCGGACTTGGGCAGTTCGTTCTCGGCCGACATGGCCTGTAAGGCCATAAGGACCACGAAGATTGCAGCAAATTGTCGTATGTACACGTTTCCATTCATATCGCTATGGCACTATAAAACATAATAAGAAGAGACTGCACCCTCGGGCACAGTCTCCTCATGTCAGTTTCTTGTTATTCTTCTACAAATACGTATTTAGGCGAATCCCCATATCTGTTATCCTCGGGCTTGCTGTCCTGAAGTGTCCAGATAAGCGTGAGGATACCCGTTACAAAGTTCACGATGGGGACGAAGTTCAGCAGAACAATCCAGCCCGAACGAGCTGTGTCATGCAAACGGCGTACACAAGCTGCCAATGAGGGCAGAAGCAGGATGAGTGATATTACGCCGATGAGACCGAGCAAGGGGTAGAACTTGTCGTCACATGCCTGAGCCTGAGCCATGAGGGCATCCATCTTCTCCTGGTCGAAAAGAGCCTCGCCAATCTGGGATTCTACGGCTGCCTTGACCGACATCTTCCACTGGAACAAATAGGAAGCACATCCGCCGAGTATAACATTCAGCAGCATAAACCACCAATACTCCGAACGACGTGCGCGGCCCGAAAAGGTTGCATACTTCTTGAAGCATGTCTTAACGGCCTCGCCGAAAGACATCATGGGAAGGGTTTTCATTGTTTCCATTGTTTTTCGTTTGATTAGGTTAATATTAGGTTAATGATAATACATCACCACATGCATACGTGGCAAAGATAGTAATAAAACCTGAAACACTATGCCTATTTTGCTGATTTTTTTACACATAGACCCGCTTTTCATTCTCACGAGCCAGAAAATTGCGACACTAGGTTTATGCTTAATCCCTAATGCCGATAAATACTGGCATTGCGAGTAAGATGACAGATGTTTCTTACTCTTTTATGGATTTATAGGACCGATAAGGGAAGTAGATAAAGCACATGACAAAGGCGAAAAGGAAGGACCCTATGAAATAGTAGAACGTCATCGGAAAGTGCCAACCGAGGAACACTTCGTCGCGCTCCTGGTCATAATAGAAGTGCGGGTCAAAGGTAGCATTACCATAAGAGGTAACCTTCTTTGCCTTTACCTCATCGTAAATACCCTTCCTTACTTCTACTTGATAGTTTTCCTCGTTGTAAGTAAGCCATAGGTAGTAGATGGAATCCACCTTCAGTTCCTCTTTGTTAGAGGCCTCGTTTTTCTCCCAATACTTATCCACATCATAAGTTGTTCCACCAATAGTGTACGTCGCAATTGGCTGGTTTTGGCAGGCTATACACATGTGGCGGAAATGGGACCTCATGAAAAGGAACGATGCAAGAGCAAAGATTGCCAGATAGATAGCGAGGCATATCAGATAGAACTTACCGCCCCGCTTGCATAATGTGATTAGTTTTTTCATGGCGTTAATGTTTAGTAAAAAAAATACCCCGAATCTGCCTCTGTTCAAAGAGGGGGATTCGGGGTGAAGGGGTGAAAGCTATTAAAGCTTGTTGTCAGAACCGAGCACGTTCACAATCTTGTGAACATACATCTTCTTCATGTTCTCGCGAGCGGGCTTCAGATACTGACGAGGATCGAAGTGACCGGGGTTCTCTGCCAAGTGCTGACGGATGGCAGCGGTCATGGCCAGACGAGAGTCTGAGTCGATGTTAATCTTACATACAGCGCTCTTGGAAGCCTCACGCAACTGCTCTTCGGGAATACCTACAGCATCGGGCAACTTGCCACCGAACTTGTTGATGGTGTCAACCTCATCCTGGGGAACAGAGCTTGAGCCGTGCAGAACGATGGGGAAGCCGGGGATGCGCTTCTCAATCTCGTGCAGGATGTCGAATGCCAAAGGAGGAGGAACGAGCTTACCGGTCTTCGGGTCACGAGTGCACTGTTCGGGAGTGAACTTGTAAGCACCGTGGCTGGTACCGATAGAGATAGCCAAGCTGTCGCAACCGCTACGCTTCGAGAAGTCCTCAACCTCCTCGGGACGAGTGTAGTGGCTCTCGGCTGAAGAAACCTCATCCTCAACACCTGCCAACACGCCGAGCTCTGCCTCAACGGTAACATCATACTTGTGAGCATACTCAACAACCTTCTTGGTGATGGCAATGTTCTCCTCATAGGGAAGAGAAGAGCCGTCGAACATGACGCTGGAGAAACCATTGTCGATGCACTCCTTACAAATCTCGAAGCTGTCACCGTGGTCGAGGTGCAGGGCTATCTGAGGATTCTCGCAACCCAGTTCCTTGGCGTACTCTACAGCACCCTGTGCCATGTAGCGCAGGATGGTACCGTTGGCATAGTTGCGGGCACCCTTAGAAACCTGCATGATAACGGGCGACTTTGTCTCTACTGCAGCCTGAACGATGGCCTGCATCTGCTCCATCGTGTTGAAGTTGAAGGCGGGGATTGCATAGCCGCCCTTCACTGCCTTGGCGAACATTTCACGGGTGTTCACCAGTCCCAGTTCTTTGTAACTTGTCATAATATTAATAAATTAAAAGTGAAAAATTAAAAATGCATTAAACTATTAAACAGGGCGAAGCCCGATTAAACCATTTACCCTTTATTTCATCTCTTTAATCAGATACGTCACGGTTGGCAGGTGGTCGCTATATCCGTTGAGCCATACGCCAGCGGCATGGGTGCGCTTGGGCGTGCCCTTGTATTTTCCTTCCTGTTGGAGGAGGTAGCTTCTACGGAAGATGTGATAGTCGTAGAGCGTCAGGTGATGATAGTCTTTTTTCTTATCCACGTCGAGCAGGTTACGCGAAAGAACAATCTGGTCGAAGAGGTTCCAACCGCCATCATAGGCAAGAGTGCCCTGACCTTTACTACGCAAGATGTCCCACCAGGGATTGAAGAAGTCACCATCCTGCACCTTTTCCATCTTACGCTTAGCACCGAGGAACTTTGCCATCGAGGTATTGTCGGGGTCGTCGTTCATATCACCCATGACAATGATGTGCATATCGGGGTCGGCCTTGTGGATGCTATCGGTAAGCTGGCGCACCTGCTTACCGGCAATATCGCGGAAATATCCTGTAGCAAAGCGGCTTGGCCAGTGACACACGATAACAGTCAGCGGATCACCCGCCAGTTTGCCCTGAACAGTCAGATAGCCACGCGTTTTACGCACGGTATCCCCATTCTCATATATATAAGGCTGCAAGAACCACTTCTCGGGTTTGAAGAACTTGGGGTTATAGAGCAAAGCGCAATCCACACCGCGTTTGTCGGGACCTTCGATATGAATAAACTTCATACCACGTTCCTTCATGGCAGGCTGACTGACAAGGTCACTAAGAGCTCGGGCGTTTTCCACCTCCGACACACCGATTATGCTGGCTCCGATGCCGGGCAACTTGTCCGTTCCAAGGTCGAGCAGGGCACGAGACATATTTTTCAACTTATTCTCGTATTTCAAAGAGTTCCAATGATTTGCGCCATTGGGCAGATACTCGAAATCGTTCTTGTGCTCATCATGAATGGTATCGAAAAGGTTCTCCAGATTATAAAAAGCCACTGAATAAAGAGCAAACTTTCTCTCCTGTGCATAACACGACAAGGCAACTAACAGAAAGAGGAACGGAACCAACTTCTTATGCATAACAATAATAGTTTATGATAGTGACTACGCTGCAAAGATACGAAAAAAAACGATACTTTTAAGATTATTTAAAAATTTTTAGCAAAAATAAAAAATTAGATACGATTTGTCGGATTTAATTTCCTATCTTTGTAGGCAAGAAACCTTAAACTACAAAATAAAAACCTATGACAAAGAAGCTAAAAACAGTGGTTTTCCTGCTCGGAACTGCACCACTGATGGCCTTTGCCCAGACCGTAACAGAGGGGAATCCCGAAACGGACACCTCTATGAAACAGGACAATGCGGCCTTCGTCTTCACGGAGTCGCAGCTGGGCGAAAACGACGATGTGACGCAGAACGTCATCATGGTGAACTCAAGTAGCAACGTATATACAAGCAACGTAGGCTACTTGTTCAGCCCCGCACGTTACAAGTATCGTGCTTACAACTCGCGTTACAACGACATCTATTTCAATGGTGTGCAGGTAAACAATGCCGAAAACGGCCAGTTCAACTACTCCACCATCGGCGGTATGAACGATGCAACGCGCAGTATCGATGCCAGTGGCGTTTTCGAATCAAACGCCTTCTCTATGGCCAGCCTTGGCGGTTCGTCGAACTACAATTTCCGAGCCAGCAACTACGCAGCCGGACACAAGTTCACACTCAGCGGAGCCAACCGAAACTACACCCTGCGTGCCATGTACGATTTTGGCACTGGAGTCACCAAACACGGATGGGCGTTCTTCGGAACTGTCGGCTACCGTTGGGCAAACATGGAAACCGCAGCCGTGGAGGGTACCTTCTACAACTCACTCTCCTACTTCCTTTCGTTGCAGAAGATATTCAATCCACGCCACGCCCTGAACCTGGCAACATGGGGTAACCCCACAGAACGTGCACAGCAGGGAGCATCGACCGACGAGGCATACTGGCTGGCCAACGACTACCAATATAATCCCTATTGGGGATATCAGGGTGGCAAGAAGCGCACGAGCCGCGTCGTTCACAACTACGAACCCACGGCCATGCTCACCTGGGATTTCAACATCAACGACCGCATGAAGCTGACCACCAGCCTCATCGGGAAATATGCCATGTACAGCTCCACCAAGCTGAACTACAACGATGCCCAGAATCCCGCTCCTGACTACTGGAAGAACTTCCCCAGTGCCTATTACGACGTATGGGACATTGAAAACAGCCGCAACTGGGAGTATGCAACCCAGAGCTGGCAGGATTCCTATAACTACTGGAGAGGCAGCAAGTATAACCGACAGATACACTGGGACGAGTTGTATGTCAAAAACCAAGGTTTGAATGCCGACGGTAAAGACGCCGCCTACTTCATCCAGGCCAAGCACAACAACCACATTGCCACCAACTTTGGTTCAACCTTTGACTGGTCGATTGACAAGCAGTCAAAACTTCAGGTCGGTTTGCAACTCTCCAACAACATAGGTCAGCACTATCAGACCATCGACGACCTGATGGGTGCCGAATATATGCACAATGTCAACAACTACGCCATTGGCACTTACATGCCTACCGACCCTAAAGTACAATACGACTTGCGCAGCTATGACCCCAACAATCCCGAGTCCAATCGACTGTACAAAGGCGACCGATATGGTTTCGACTACAATCTGATAAACCAGAAAGCTGGACTCTGGGCCACCTATACTAAGGACAAAGGCATCAGCCATAGCTTTATTTCCGGTCGGGTTGACGGGCAACAAATGTGGCGCGACGGCAAGATGCAGAACGGCATGTGCGCCGATTACTCATACGGAAAGAGCGGCAAGGCCCGTTTCCTCGATGGAGGATTCAAGATGGGTACCAACCTGAATCTGGGCAAGGGCAATGCCATATCCTTCGGCACTGGCTATGAAACCCGCGCCCCGTTGGCCAACGTAGCTTTCGTTAGCCCAGAAATGAATAACAACTATGTTAGCGACCTGAAGAATGAAAAGGTTATCTCTTCCGAGTTCGGCTACATGCTCAACAACAAATGGGTGCAACTGAACCTGACGGCTTATTACACCCACACCTACAATGGTACCGAATGGCAGAACTTCTATAACGACGACGAGAACTCCTTTACCTATAATAGTCTCACGGGTGTGGAGAAAGACTACTATGGTGTAGAACTGGGTGTGAAAGTCAAGGTTACCAGCAACCTCACCATCAACATGCTGGGTTCCTGGGCCGAAGCCAAATACATTTCGGACACGAAAGTCACCTACATGCGTTCTACCGATGGTATTATGCGCGAAGACCTCTGTCTGAACAAAGGAATACGCGAAAGCGGAACCCCACTGGCTGCTGCCAGCCTGGGACTGAAGTATAGCATCAAGGGATGGTACTTCAACCTCAACGGAAACTACTACGACCGCATCTATCTGGGCTACTCGTCCAACATGCGCTACACGGCTAACTTGAAGACTGCCGACCTCATCAACAGCGACGGCACCTACAACGTGCCTGCTCAGGCCAAAGGCAAGGGTGGATTCATGCTCGACGGTAGCATCGGCCACACCTTCCGCATAGCCCGTCACCCCCTGAACGTGAACCTCATGGTGACCAACATCACCAACAACCGCAAACTTTGCACTGGCGGTTACGAGCAGAGCCGAAGTAACTACTCCACCAACAAGAACGGGGAGAAAGGCAGCGAACGCCTCTACGACTTTGTGAAGAATCCCAAGAAGTTCTATGCACAGGGCATCAACTTCATGCTGAACATGAACTACAGGTTCTGAAATAATGGATAATTGATAATGGTTAATTGATAATTATTATGGAAAAGTATATAAAATATCTCAGTGGCCTCTGCTTGTTCTGTGTGCTCTGCGTTTCCTGCCAAGATGGCGATTGGGAAGCCCCCACTAGCTATGTCATCTGGAACGACACCATCACAGAACGCAATGTAGTGGATTTGGCCACCCTGAAAGCGAAATACAAGGATGCTATCAGCAACAGCAGCTATGCACTGATTGAAGAGGATGTGCAGTTGAAAGGAGTTGTCACCGTCAACGACGAAGGCGGCAACATCAGCCAGCAACTGGTCGTAAAGGACAACACAGGCTACATCATCCTTGGCATCACCGAAACTTCCATGTACAGTTATGTGAAACCCGGCCAGCAGTTCTTGCTGAACCTGAAAGGTCTCTACATTGGAGGTTATGGCATGAACGGACAGATTGGTTATCCCAGCATGAGTAGCACCAGCGGTGCCAAGCGCATAGGACGAATGCCCCGCGAGGAATGGTACAAGCACGTAAAGTTCCTGGGCACGCCCGACAAGTCACTTGTTCCTGCCCCCATTGAGTTCAGTCCCACGATGAACAAAGACCAGTATTCCGATTACCTGGTTTATGTTGAGGGTACCTTCGACGATGCCGATGGCGAAGCCATTCTGGCTCCTGCAATGGAAGCAGATGCCGGCAATGCCGTAAACCGTGTATTCCGCATGGCCAACGGAAGCACCGTGGACGTGCGTACCAGCACCTATAGCGACTTCGGTTCCATGATCATCCCCCAAGGAAAGGTACGTGTCACTGGCGTCGCTATCCGCTACAACGACTCCGCATGGCAACTCCAGATGCGCACTGAAAAAGACATTGAGGAGATTAAGGATTAGAGATTAGAAACCAATAATTATTAGAATAGAAATTAAAATAAAATATCACCATGAAGAAAAAGTTTTGGAAATCACTAATGTTCGCAACCCTCGGCGTATTCGCCCTCACCAGTTGCGAAGACGTGCCCGCCCCCTACCCCACACCGGGTAGCATCCCTGTAGCACAGGTTGTGACCACAGGCGACGGAACGTATGACAATCCTTTCACAGCCAGCGATGCCGTAGCACTGGTAAAGGCCAATCAGGCACCCAGTGGAAAAGTGTTCATCAAGGGTAAGGTAGTTTCTTTGGGCGTGCCTGACAGAAACGGAAATCTTGTGGACGTGCCAGGCAACGAGTACGGCAACGCCAGTTATTTCATCAGCGACGACGGCACAACAGTAAAGCAACTGGAAGTATATCGTGGCTATGGACTTGGCGGTGCTAAGTTCACTTCCGAAGACGACCTGAAGGTCGGTGACGAGGTGATGGTACGTGGCGAACTCACCCTTTACGGTAGCACTGTAGAGGTAGCCAATGGTAGCGAACTCTACCAGATTAATGACCAGAAAATAGAATTCATTGAAATGGGCGAATCATCGGGTGATGGAACATGGGCAGATCCCTTCAACGTACCCGCAGCCATCCGCCTCTGCGAAACCCTCCAGAAGAGCACCACAAGCAACAGCTATCCTTCGGAAACAGTTTACATCAAGGGTATCGTATCTGAGATTGTTACTGACGGAAACAATGCTTGGAGCGAGCAGTACGGCAACATCACATACTTCATCAGCGAGGATGGCAAGACACCCAACCAACTGGAAGTATATCGCGGTATGGGTCTCAACGGAGAGAAGTTTGCTTCTCAGGATGCCCTGAAGGTTGGAGACGAAGTTATCGTTATGGGTAAACTCATCAACTTCAACGGCACACTGGAAGTTACTCAGGGCAACAAGCTGATGAAACTGAATGACCAAATTGTAACACCACCCGACTATAGCAATGCACAGGGAGATGGCACAGAAGCCAATCCCTACAACGCTACAGCTGCACTGTACCGTTGCTCTCAGCTTGACGAAACCACCAACAATGCTGAAGCTAAGACCACCGAAGACGTGTTCATCAAGGGTGTCATTACTAAGATAGAGACCGAGGGAACAAATGCCTTCAATGCTCAGTATGGTAATCTCACCTACCACATAGTAGATGAGGGTCAGCAACCTGTAGATGGCAAGTACAAAAACGAACTGCTCGTCTATCGTGGAAAGTATGTCGATGGCGACCCATTCGCCAGTGCCGATGCCCTGAAGACAGGCGATATCGTTGTCATTGTGGGCAAACTGGTTAACTTCAAGGGAACCTACGAGGTAACACAGGGTAGCCGTATCGTCAGCATCAACGGCGTGGCTCCCACGCCCAACAGACCCGATATTAAGGGAACACCTGCTGGAACGGGTGTCCAGACAGACCCATACAATGTGGCAGCTGCCATGCAAGCCATCTCTGCCTTGCAGAAGACAACTGACTCAAGCAACCAGCACACCACATCGGAGGTTTATGTCAAGGGCATTATCACCAAGATTGACAACATAGATACTGGCACATACGGCAATGCCACCTACTTCATTGGCGACAAGGATGCCACCGGAGCAACCCTCGACGAGCTGGAGGTTTACCGTGGACTTTACCTCAATGGTGCCAAGTTCACCAGTAGCGACCAGATAAAGCTCGGCGACGAAGTTGTCATAGTTGGTAAACTTGTAAACTTCAAGGGAACCTACGAGATAACACAGGGCAACCAACTCTACAGCATCAACGGCAATACCGAACCGGGCGGAGGCGACACCCCAACGACTGGCGACGACGAAGCTATCAGCATCGAAGAGAATATCGTCACCATCACCAACCCCACTGTAGCACCTCTTCCAGGCGACGCTGGCACAACCTATGACTTAGGTGAGATTTTTGCTAACAATTATGATAATGCAGCGGTGGTAACAGAAATCACCCCCGACAACAATGTTGTAATCACCTTCGACAAGGGTACGGGAACCAGCGACGCGAAGTACTACACTGGCACCAAGGGCGTACGCATGTACGGTGGTAACACAATAACCATTACCTCGAACAACAACAAAGCCATTGCTAAAGTAGTGCTCCAATGTGACAAATCAAATACCGTTGCCTACACAGGCTGCAATGCCAAGAGGGTTAATTTTGGCACAAATAGCATGACGCTGACCAACAGCGGAACCAACACTACACAGCTGCGCATACAAACCATCACCATATTCTTCGGAGAATAATCCGGTAGGAAAAACCCAAAATCCCCACAACGCGATGTGTGTTGTGGGGATTTTTCATTCATTTGCATGGGAAACATACAATTTTTATTTTTAAATTTTTTGTCGTACCTTTGACTATAAATCGTCGAAATTAGGCTGCATCTCGGAAAAACTTAAATAAAAATTTGGTTATTCGCTCGACTTGCACTAACATTAAACTACGTTTTTAGGTACTTCCGCTCAAAAATACATAATTTTATTTGGTATTTTATTCGCTTATTCGTACCTTTGCAGTCCGAATAGTGGGCTTTGTGCCGTGTTACCAACTCTATTCGGGACTAAAACTGAATAAGAAAACAAATAAAAAGATAATGAAATGAAAAAGGATCTTCATCCCGAAAACTATCGCCCCGTCGTGTTCAAGGACATGTCGAACGGCGATATGTTCCTCAGCCGCTCTACTTGCAAGACAACCGATACCGTAGAGTTCGAGGGCGAAACCTATCCCGTAGTTAAGCTGGAAATCTCCAGCACATCTCACCCCTTCTACACAGGTAAGTCGAAGCTCGTCGATACCGCAGGTCGTGTGGACAAGTTCATGAGCCGCTATGCACGCACACGTAAGTAATACGTGTCGGCGTATCCCGACAATAAGCATCAGCCTCCTCTTGGGGCTGATGTTTTTTTTCGTGGCCTGTAACGATGACGACCCCGAAAGGGCTTACGACTACTCGGGTAACCTCAACTCCAATGCCACACAAACCGAAGCCGGAGCACCCAGCTACGGCAAGATTGTGAACTACGGAAACGTACGCGGCGTTACGGAAGGTAACACGGACATATGCGAGGTGGCCAACCGATTGGAAATTCCCCGACTGAGGGGTGGAGCCAAAAACCTCTTTATCGTACACACCACCGACGAGTATGGCGTGAACTACTGCGTAGAGTGGAACTGTGAACTGCGTGCCCAATACTGGTCGGCATTTCGGTGGGACAAGAGCAACACCCTAAACAACACATCACGTTCGGAAGCCTGGGCCAATAACCCCCTCATTCCGGCTGATTGCATCTCCACACAAGCAGACTATAGCGGAAGTGGCTATACACGAGGACACATTCTGGCCAGTCAAGACCGCGTAAACTCTCTTGAAGCCAACATGCAGACTTTCTATTTCAGCAACATCCATCCCCAACTCTATGGTTTTAATACTCAAGTATGGCTGGAAATGGAGAGAAGACTGCGTAACATCTATAACAAGAATAGCTTCCGCGATACGCTCTACGTTGTGAAAGGCGGCACCATCAGCCAAGGAATGTACAATATACCCCAAAACATGAGCATTCCAGTACCCAAATATTTCTTCATGGCCATATTACGCCAGAAGAGCACTGACAAATCGCAAAATGGTTTTGCGGCCATGGGCTTCTGGATAGAGCACAAGGCCAACAGCGACACCGAACTTGGAAAATACGCTGTCAGCATCGACCGTTTGGAGGAACTGACGGGCATAGACTTCTTCTGCAACCTACCTGATGACATCGAAGAACAGGTGGAAAGTAATTACGTTCCTGCTGTTTGGAAGTTCAATTAAGCCATATACATTATTACCCAACATAAGCGGGCATCCCAGATTGGGGTGCCCGCTTTACTTTTGTTCCGTGCAGTGGATTACTATTCCGACAACGAAAGGAATACTATCGCACTACCACCTTCTTATCGCCCGTGACATAGATGCCATGATGGGGGTGACTGACACGCTGCCCACTGAGGTTATAGACAGGGGCAGACTCGGGATGGGCGTGAAGCGTGGGAGCATCAACAGCGGTCAGTACATCGCTGAGCTCCTGCAACCACTGTGTGAGGTCGCTGACAATTTGGGCATGATAGGCGAAGTCGGTTTTAAAGCCATAACCGTGGTTGGCCACATTGAGCGGCAAGGTGTGGACGGGCACACCGGCCTCCTCGAGGGCACTCACGTAGTTCAGGCTGTTGGCTTGAGGCACGGTACGGTCGCCTGTCCCCCAGCAAAGATAGGCTTGAGGAGTATCAGACGTAACCTGCTTCTCGTTGCTGTACGCATCAACGAGGGTCTGCGTAGGATTACTGCCCAACAGGTTTTCGCGCGAACCGACATGGGTGTACGAGGCATCCATGGTGATGACGGGATAGAAGAGAATCTGGAAGGCGGGCAGTTCGTCACCCGTGAGGTGGGTGGCGATGGTGCTGGCCAAATGACCTCCGGCACTGAAGCCCATCACCCCGATGCGAGCGACATCAAGTCCGAAGTCGGCAGCATTGTCACGCAAGTACTTCAGGGCTGCCCGACCGTCCTTCAAGGGTACGTCGGCCTGTCCTTTGGGGAGATTGTAACTGAGTACGGCAGCGGTGAAACCAAGTTCGTTGAGCATGGGTGCCCAGTCGGAGCCCTCAGTACTTCCGGCAATATACTGATAGCCACCACCGGGGATGAGTATGATGGCAGCCCCGTTGGCCTTCTCCTCGGGAGCTACGAACAGGCGCATAGTGGCTCCCGTAGAGAGTTTCACGCTCTGCAACGTGCCCACCTCCTCTATGGAGAAGATACTGTTGATGTCGGTTGCGCTGTTCCAGAAACTGAGGAAACCGCCTTGACTCTTATATTCGTTGATGAACTTGCCGTCGGCGGGGTTGGCCAACAGGAATCCATTGGCATGCTCCACAAGATTCCAGCTGAACTCACTATCAACCAGAACAACGCGGTCACCGCTCTTACCCAACGACTTAGCCACATTGGTACGGTTGCGTACTACGATGCCATTATAGGGGTCACCCTGGAAAGCCCACTGGAAGGCATCACTGGTGAGCTCTGCCTTTGTGGCTCCCTCCTTACACTTATAACCCGACTCGGCATTCACGGCATCCGAACCCGAACGCAGGTAGAGATTGTACCAGTGGGGTTGCTCCATATCCTCCGACGTCGTGAAGGGCATCTGGAATACAGCTTCTACGTTGACGGAGTTCTCTCCCTTTTCAAGGGTAACAGGTTCGGCTATGGAGTAGAGCGTGTAGGCATGACGTACGAAATCGGCAGGAACCTCACGCACCACAGTTCCCGACTTGGCCTGCAGGGTCTGGGTCTCGAGCAGGTTACCGGCTACATCAAATACGTTATAGGCTACCGTGGCATCCTTACTGAATACACTGGTCAACGTGGCCAGTGCCTCGGTGGGGTCAAAGTCGGCCACATCCTCAATCTTGTACAGGTTACCGGCATCTTGTTTGGTCCACTGGCTCAGGCAGACACCCTTCTGCGTGCCCTGATAGGTATTGAAGACGTAGTCGCCACTGGTCAGATAGTAGGGTGTGCCCGTTGTAGTGGTGACGGTAATCTGAATGGGTTCGATGATTTCGTTGGAAAGGATGACGTTGCACCACGTGTCACGATAGGGCGTCTTGTCGCGGTACATAAACTTCTTGTCTGCCACACTATAGAGGTAGTACTTACCCTCATAAGAGACGAAGGCAAAATTTCCCTTCGGACCAGCAGCACTGGAATTGGCTGTACTGGTAAGGAAACCTCCCTTGGTACCGAAATCACCACGGGTGTTTCCGATGGTGTAGGCACGATGGCTGTCTGGAGTAAACGTGGCAGCCATGGCCGGTGCTGTCATTCCCAACATCGCTGCCAGGAGGCACAACAATAGTCTTGCTTTGTTATTCATTTTATCTTGTATTATAATGGTTATTTTATCAGGGTTCCCAATACATTACGGGTCAGCTCACGGGTAATGGTACGTGTGGCTGCCGAAGTGGCATTCTTGGCCAAACGTCCCGTAGTGGAGGTGCGCCGTTTGGTCTTCTTGCCCGTCACGGCATCCGACACCATCATACCGGCTATGGTGGCCAGCGTACCCGTCAGGGCAGTAATAACGGCTTTGATAATCTTCGACATGATGCCGGGCTTTTTCTTTGAACTTCCGGATGTTCCGGATTTCCCGGATTTTCCGGAATCCTTGTCCTCTGTATCCTCTGTGTCCTCTGCGAGCATAGTTTGTAATTGCTCGTAGGCACTTTTGTTATCCACTGGTGTATCGTACTTGCCATAAATACGCGACTGCTTGATGATGTCGAGCCGCTGCCCTTCGGTGATGGCTCCTATCTGGGAGAGTGGGAAGAGGACCTTGGCTCGTTCCACTACGCTGGGAGCCCCCTTCTCGTCGAGGAACGACACCAATGCTTCACCTGTCTCCAGGTTCATAATGGCCTCATCGGTTTTGAAGGCCGGATTGGGACGGAATGTGTCGGCAGCCGCCTTGACGGCACGCTGATCCTTCGGTGTATAGGCACGCAAAGCATGTTGCACACGATTGCCCAGCTGCCCGAGAATGTTCTCGGGAATGTCAGTGGGACTTTGGGTTACGAAGTAGATACCCACTCCCTTCGAGCGAATCAGACGGATGACCTGTTCTATCTTATCCACGAGTGCCTTTGAGGTATCGTCGAAGAGCATGTGTGCCTCGTCGAAGAAGAAGATAAGCTTTGGCAATTCCATATCCCCCACCTCGGGCAACTTAGCATAAAGGTCGCTCAACAGCCACAATAGGAAAGTGGAGTAGAGTTTGGGCTGCATCATCAGTTTGTCGGCCGCCAGCACACTCATAACTCCCTTTTCCCCTTCCTGCTGAAGGAGGTCCATAATGTCGAACGAGGGTTCGCCAAAGAACTTGTCGGCACCTTGGTTTTCCAACTGCAACAACGCACGTTGTATGGCTCCAATGGTGGCCGAGGAGATATTGCCATATTTGGTGGTATATTCCTTGGCATGCTTACCCACGAAATCGAGAATCGAACGCAGGTCTTTCAGGTCTATCAAGAGCAGTCCATGTTCGTCGGCAATACGGAAAGTGATGTTCAATACCCCGTCCTGCGTCTCGTTCAGTCCCAACAGACGCGACAGCAACTGCGGCCCCATTTGCGATATGGTAGCACGCATAGGATGCCCCTGCTCACCATATACATCAAAGAACCGCACCGGACAGGCCTGGAAGAGTTGAGAGTTGAAAGTTGAAAGTTTAGAGTTGTTATCCTCTTGTTGCTCTCCCTCACTGGAAACCGAACTTTCAACTGGGAAGAATTCGGGCAGCCTTTTCTCAATAAAGCCCGACATCTTACCTGCCTGGCTGATGCCGCTGAGGTCACCTTTCATGTCGGCCATGAAGCAAGGCACACCGGCCTGACAGAAACTCTCGGCCAGCACCTGCAGCGTTACGGTCTTACCCGTTCCTGTGGCTCCAGCCACCAAACCATGACGATTCGCCATCTTGCCCACTATGCTCAATGGGCCACTCTCACAATGGGCTATATAGAGCCCTCGTTCCTTATCATACATAATAATATGTGTTAACTGTCAATTCGTACAAACTGGCTGCCTGTCCAATGATAGCGCAAAAAACGGACATACTGACGGGCAACCTTCTTCTCCTCCTCTGCCAACTCCTGACAAGAAAGTTTGTAAGTGAAATCGGGAGCCTCTGGACTGACCGCAATTTCCACCAATCTTAAATCGTCGATACTATGCTGGGCGAACTGCATCGTACGGGATACACTATCGGGAACCTCCGTGAAGAAGTCCTCAGTCGAGGGCATGGGCAACTCTATCCAGTAAAGCTGTTGCCAGTCCATGCTGAAGAAACGCACCCGACTGTCCCTGACAGGAGCTGCCACCGTCTGTATCAGACAAACCACCTTCACGCTGTCGTCGGTTTCCAACATGCGCATTTCGGCTGTGCCCACCTTGGATAGTGTAAGGTGTAGATATTCGTCGGTAAGCGTGTCCAACTGGGAATATTCACCCAGACGGTTTCGCACCTTCGCTTCCATTTTGTTGTTGTAGAAATCCACCATGTCACGACGGTTCCTTTCCGTCAGCAGAGAAAATATGCTGTCAGGCATGGAGGTGAAGACATGCTCAATGCCTTCTGCATGTATAGGTGAGAAACGAAAAGGGAGAAGTGAGAAGAGTACACCTAAAACCAGAATGCGTTTCATCTTATTATCCATTATCCTTTATTCATTATTCATTGTACATTATTTCGTCCCTAAATAAAGAAGTATCATACTTAGGAGGACTAGTGTCAGGTCGATAGCCTTCGAACGCAGGTTTTTCTCATGGAACACCAGTGCACCTACGGAAAAACTAACCAGTACCGAAGCACGACGTACCATGCTCACCACACTAATCATAGCCCCAGGCAAACTGAGAGCATAGAAGTATGCAAAGTCTGCTGCACTAAGGAAGAGGCTGACACCTACTATATACGGAAGTGAAGAGTGAAGAACAAAAAGTGAAGAATCACTACTTTTCCTTTGGGGTAGAGATGCCCATTTCATGTTGTTATTTTTATTCTTCGTTCTTCGTTCTTCACTCTTCACCATATAGAGTACCCCACCCATAATCACGCACTGATAGAAGTTGAAGTAGCTCTGCACCGTCAGTCGGTTCAGCCCCACGCCACCAGCCTCTGGCGCAGCCATCAGGAATTTGTCATACAAGCCACTCAGCGCACCCAACACAGCGGCAAGAACGATACACAGAATCCAACGATTGTGGCGGAAGTCGATACCTTCCTTCTTACCGGAGCGACTGAGCATATAAAAACTGAGGATGGCAAACATCACGCCTATCCACTGATAAACATTGAGGCGTTCACCAAATAAAAGCAAGGCTCCCAACAACACCATGACGGGGCGCGTGGCATTAATCGGACCAACCATGGTCAGGGGCAGGTGTTTCATGCCATAATACCCACACAACCACGACGAAAGCACTATCAGACTCTTGCCCACAATATACTTCTGCACGTCCCATCCCCCAAAGGGCACCTCAGGCAGCAAAGCTACGGGTAAAAAGATAAGCGAGGAAAACAAGGTATTGAGGAACAATATAGGGATGACAGCATTTCCCTGCAATGCCTTTTTCTTGAAGACATCGTAGAAACCCAGAAGGGCAGCACTGAGAAACGCAAATAACAACCAAACCATCTCAATTTACCATTTAGCTATTTACAATTTACGATTTATTTACAATTTAATCATTTACCATCTCTCATTTACCATTTGTTTTTTTCATTTATTATTTATCATTTATCATTTATTATTTAACCATTATGCATTATACCCAACATCCACCAAAAACAGAGCATGCCCAGGCACACTCTCACCAGCCGAACAGCGGTCTTTGCGTTCGATTACCTGACAAAACTCCTCCACCGACATACGGCCACGTCCCACCTCCATCAATGTACCCACAATGGCACGCACCATATTGCGGAGAAAACGATTGGCCGTAATAGTAAACATCCAAGACTCTCCCCCTTGCCCCTCGCTTGTAAGGAAGGGAGTAGTTACTTTTTCCCATCGCGCCTCAGTGATATGGCATATATTTGTCTTCGTATCGGTTTGCGTTTTGCTGAAACTGGTAAAGTCCTCGTAGTCGAGAAGTCGTCGGGCCGCCTCATTCATCTTTTCGAAGTCAAGCGGATAGTTCACCTGCCAACTATAATGACGCAGGAAAGGGGATTTGTTCATATGAATGTGATAATGGTATGTGCGTGACGTAGCCGAGAAACGGGCGTGCATATCGTCAGTCACAGGCCAGATGCGCTGCACGGCAATGTCTGGCGGGAGAAGTTTATTTAACTTGTAACAGAGCTGACTGGTATCCAGTACATCTGCACTATCCATGTGTGCGACCATCATACGAGCGTGCACACCAGCGTCCGTACGACCAGCACCAACGACCTCGACAGGTTGGCGCAAAATCGTGGAAAGGCCCTTTTGCAAGGTCTCCTGCACACTCACACCGTTTGGCTGTATCTGCCAACCGTGATAGGCTGTGCCGTCGTAACTCAACTGAATGAAGTAACGCAAATCTGGTAAGAATTAAGGATTATGGATATATCGTTTTCCTTCCATTGCGAATGACAACACCACGCGACTTAACGGCAACACGACGACCGCTCAAATCAAACTCATCTTCTATTCTTAATTGTTCATTGTCAATTGAACGAACAAAGTCTGGGTCGCGATAATCGCTCATCTGCACATCATCAATGTTGATGCGTTTGTTGCCACTGGCATTACACTGGAAACGCAGACGAATGTCGCCCTTCACTTGCAACTCATAGCCATAACGCTGCCAACTGCCCACTTCCATCTCCGGTGCCACAAGCGTCCACTGTTGACCGCCATCCAGCGAATAATAGACCGAAAGACGCACGCCCTTATCCTTATTATACAGACCCGTATAGAACCACAGAGAGTCGCAGCCCTCTGACTTGTCGGCCTGCATCTCTATGGAACCCTGGGCACGCATCCTGACACTCTTTCCTCCATTGCGGTTATCATCGCCTGCCATCAAGGCATCCGTCATCTTCCACATCGTGGCCGTACAGGCGACAGAAGCCTCTGCATAGCCTCCCTTGCTGCCGGTCTCAAAATCCTCAAAGAAAGACTTTTGGGCATCTACCGAAGCCATCAGGGTAACAATGCGCTCATCCACCCCCTTTGTGCTCACAACCATCTCTCCCTCGTATTCGCCTTCGGTGTCTATGGCTCCAAAACGCACCCAGAACTTCATGTCACTACCCATCAGTGTCAACGTTGTCCCCCACTCCTCGCCATCGGCACTCACCTCGAAGGGAACATCCACCGATACATTCGCCATATATTCAGGCACAGCCAAGGCCGTTATCGACATTTGCACCTCATCGCTGGGGCGCCCAGGCACAGTGGCAAAGGATACTGCCGAAGGCGAAACAGAGAATACGGGATTAATATCAGGCATAGTCACAGCCACTTCGTTGGACGATGCCATAAGTTCTCCGTTCTTAACTATGGAAACCGTGTAAAAATACGTTGTCCTGGCCTGTACGCCCGTCACCTGATAATAGGTATCGGTCGTAGTAAAGGTCTTAATATCCTTGCGATTGCCATTACCATCCTTGGTATATACATCCAGCGTATATTCCGCTCCAGCCTGGAAATCCATCCAGTTGGCCGTAAAACGACGGACATTCACACTACACACAATATCCGTAGCCGCATAGGCTGGTATTCCATCCACAAAAGCCACCTCCAGTGTATCCACCTGCGAGAAACCCTCGCCAGTGATAGTCAGCAGCGTCTTGTAAGTCCCTGCTGATGCTGGCTTCACGGTCAAAGGCAAGTCAAAGCCTTCCGTCAACTGTCCGGCATCAATATGTGTCGTACCCAGCTGGAACAAGTCATTATCCACTGCAACATCCACACCACCCTCAATATTACGTCCGCGGATGGTGATGAAAGTTTCCAGCCCACGGCTCAGTGCTTGCAAACCATAGTCGATGCGCTGCGAAGCCGCAGGGACAAAAAGCTCGGCCTCCGTAGAATGGGCATCAATATAGAAACGCCATTCCGTACTATCGCCCCAGACATACTCACAGAGTTGGGGATAATCTACAAAAGGATTCCTATTGCCCTGAATCCCGTAAATCACTTCATTACGGTCACGTTCAATATCATCCACAGGGTCCACCTTAGCCCACTGCAACATCAGTTGATAGACCCAAGGACGCATGGTGGGCCAGTCCGAACCGTCCACGGTCAGCCACCCTTCGTTGGTCGTCCACAAGTCACGCATGTGCTGATAGCAGGTAGCCATATAGAAATAGGTACGTGCAAAGTCTCCTTTCCATTCATCGGCAGGTTCCCATACCGTGATAATCGAGTCTGTACGGTAACTGGTAGATTTTCCTACCTTTACCACACCGTTTTCGTAAGCAACAGCACCATCCACTACACCAATGGGATTATTACTCTTTCTACCATTGGCCGTAGCATCAGCTGGATAAAGATTGAAGAGGTCACAATAGGCGTTATTGACAACATGTCCCCACCAGCTGTTTGCCCAGATATGTTCGATATTCATGTTTGAAACTGCCGTTTTATCGGCATTGAACTGCCGTTGTACATGGCTATAACGGTCACGTACATAGCCACCCTCCAACATATCCGTCTCATAGAAACCGGCCCAAGTATATCCCTCGCCCTTTCCGCCATAGCTCAACACACGTGCGGGCTGTATCAAGTCGTGCAAAGCCGTCTTCAACTCAGCTTTTCTTAGTCCTTCTACACTACGGTAATAGTCGTTCTGTGCCTGAGAAAGACACAGCAGCAAAGATGCAATTAAGAATAAAGAAAACCTTCTCATATCAATAAACTTTCCAGCTCACAAAGTTACGAAAAGTCGAGAGCAGAACAAAACAAATATGTTTGTTTTTTATGCCGAGACGAAGTAACTTATCTAAAGTTACGAAAAAACGAGAGAAATGCCAAATTCATTTAGCATTTCCGAAGTGATGTCTATCTAAGACACCGTCGGAGGGTCAAACTACTGCTGTCTCACGTGTAGCTTACGTCCGTTCACGATGTAGAGTCCGGGGCGAAGCACACCGTGGTACAGTCGCCGACCTGCGAGGTCATAGACCTCCGAAGCGCGACCAGACACCCCAGATACAGAAAGGACGGGGGTGATATCGTCGAAGTTGAGACGAAGAGTCTCTGACTTCACGGCACTGACGCCATTGGGCACATAGAAATAGGCGCGGAAGGGACTGACCCCCACCACACTGTTGACGAGGAAGAGTTTGTCCTCATCTTCACCAGCCTTGCGACTGACCACGTAAGTATAGGCCACATCGCCTGCAGCGGCTCGTAAATCAGTGATGCGGGTGTAGGTACCGCGCATGGGAGCACCGGAGCCATGTTCCATGTCATTGTAGCCCGTACCGTATGTGCCGTTGCGGATACCCGTAACGGACGTCAGTCCTCCCGAACTCCTAACCAGCATAGGTTCGTTATTCATGTTAGTGCCTGGTGCGTCGGCAAAGTTCAGCACACCGTCAGCGAGTGACGAGGGCACCTTGCGAGTATCGAGGTTCGTGGGATAGAAGGGTACCATGAGCGTACACCATTGTCCGGCCGGCATCTGGCGGTAGAGTGTGGCTCCGTTGGTGATGCGGTAGCCGCCACCCTCCACGTAGTCATTGAAGTCGAATCCGTCGTAGAGCACCATACGGTTCATTACCAATCCACCGCTGTTGATGTAGTTGTTGTTCATTTGGTCGCCGGTGGCCGTGGTGACAGGCCACTGGGAACGGACGATAATGTTGGGGTTCGTAACCACAAGGTCGCAGGTGGTGACCTTACCACTGTTTGTGAACAAGTAGTTGCCGCTTAACATGCCGGGCGAGGCACAGTAGTTGGTGCCAGAGAGACGTGTGCAGTAGAGGTGAACGTCGTCAATGGCCATCCACGCCGTTCCCGTGCAGTTGAAGTTTATCGTCAGGTCACCCTCAGTAGCCAAGGTGCCCGTGGCCGATATCCACTGCCAGTTGTGTCCCCACTCGTTGGTGGTGAATCCGCCGTAGGTGCTCGAAGTGCCGTTATAGGGCATCTCCACACCGTTCAGGTTTATCTCGCGCGACTTGGCCGTATTCAGAGCTACAGTTCGACTGTCCCCCACCCCAGTCAACCCGTTGCCGTTAGTTCCCGCCAGCTGAGGAATAATCTGTCCGCCGGCATAGCTACGGGCTGCGGCCACCACCTTGTAGGTGCCAGCTGGCATGTTTGGGAGCGTCAAACTCATGGTTCCATCAGTTGTGCGCTCGTAGTGACTGTTGGCGTAGCCCGTGCCCCGCCAGCTGCGTCCGGGCACCCAATTGCACCAAGTGCCACCCGTCCATCCCATGGCATCGGTTTGGAAGTCACCGTTGATATAGCGGGTCAAATCACCACGGTTGCTCGCAATGAGGGCGGAGGGATTCTTCTCGAACAAGATGCGCTCGATGTCATCCGGCGTGAGAGCCTTATTGGTGATGTAGAGATCATCGAACTTGAAGGCTGGGTCATCGTCTGCCCAGTTCCAGGCTTGGTTGCCACCCAGACAGATATAGGAGAGATCACTACCATTGGTAAAGAGACCAAGTTGCGTGGTGTACATGGTAGATTCATCCTTTACGTAGGTCTGCGAGGCATCCCATTGGTTCTTAAGCACGCCGTCGAAATAGACCTTGGCCTCCTCCTCGTTGAATACCACCATATAGTGGTGCCAGTCGCCGTCGGCAAGCCAGTCGTCACCGCCATGGTAGAGCGTATTGCTACCAGCCGCGTTCTGTTCATCCACATAGTCGCACCACCCATTGCAGTTCACCTGCAGTACACCACGGTACTGGCAGGCCAACATGGGGTAGGTATTACTGGCAGAGGGGGCTGCGGAGTAGGCCGTGAAGAGGGGTGCCCAGTCATAGGACGTAGCCGATGACTTGTTGACCCAGAAACCAATGCTGAGTTGGTGACTCTCTGCTGAATGCGAAAGCACGTCGGCAGGCAAAAGCAGATAGTTGGTGCGCTGACTGCCCCCAACGTTCTGGAACACCGTGCCGTAGGGGCTACTCTCTTCGGCAAACGAACCCGAACCCACGATGGTGGCATCGAGATAGCCTTCGGTGCCCTGCGAACCCGTGGCCGTGGTGCCGACTGTATTCTCGAAGTTGTTGAAGTAGGTGTAGTCGCCAGCATAGCCACCCGAACCTACGAGCAGGTAGAGATGACCGCCAATGAGCTGTAAACGGGGACGGCTGAGACCCTCGGTGCCCTCCAGAACAAGGTCAGCGAGATCGCTGCCGGCGGCCAGGGATATGGTGCCCAGATCGTAGCGGCCGTCGCCGAGCGTACCATGTTGTACAACCTCAATCACTGGCTTCAGGTAGTGCGGTCCGTAGGTGTCCCAAGGTTCGCCCGAAAGAGTGCTGAGGGTAAGCGACGGGGTGCTAAGCTGATCGGCAGTGAAATTCTCGAAGACGTCCAAGCGCAGACGGGCACCGGCCTTCAGCGTCAGGCTGCCCATCGAGAGGGTTCCCTGCGTACCATTACCGCCAGGGGTGATGGTGGAGCCGTACTCTGCATAGGCATCGCCCGTGAAGGTGCTGCCCGCACTCTGCAACGTGGTATGGCGGTTGAGCCACAGTGTGCCGGCCAGCGAACCGTTGTCCAGTCGTAATGTGCCGCCCCACACGTTGGTGCCTCCCATATAGGTATGGTTGGCCGAGGGCATGACCAGCGTGCCGTCGCCTTGCTTGGCCAGACGCATGGTGCCCGTCAGAGCTCCGCCTGTGAGGGTATGGGTGTAATATGTGGTTGCAATAGACGCATTGTTGTCGTTGCCCTGCACCCACGAAGGGGTGTTCACCGTAAGCATGTAGGGAGCCGCACCATCGGTCACGGTCACGGTCATGTTGTTGGTTTCAGCCAGGAGCAGGTGATTGGTGGTGGTGGCTATGGTGCCACCGTTGGCCACCTCGGTGCGTCCCCGGTTGGTCAGTGGCGGTGGAGCCGAGGTGATGCCCTCCAGTTCGCCGAGGAAGTAGCTCAGATGGGGGGGTTGGTTATAGGCGTGCATCTGCCACACCATGGCCTGACGATACTGATGGTCGAACCACAGGCTGGGCATTGAGTAGTCGGTGCCTATACCAGAAGTATAAACACGAAGCCCCGAACCGCGGCGCACGATAATCTCCTCGCGCCAGTCGCCGATGATGTCGCCCTGGAAGCAGGGATTATTCTTCGAATTGTTGTTCATGTTGCAGTCCACACTGGTAAACAATCGACCACTCTCGTAGTCGTAAACGGCCGCCTCCCTTTCTGTACCAGGGCTGTCCAGAATCTCATCACGCAGGTCGCCGTCCCAGTAGATTCGGAAGTTGAGGTGACTCCAATAAAGGGCATCCCTGTCGGCGGCATCGGCCGTGGCTCTGTCTATTACCTGTGCGTCGGTGACCGAGGAGATGAGTCCCGAACCCACGGAACGGCCAAGGCAACCGGGATAGGCATTGCTGAAGTTGCCCATCATGGCTCGTCCGTCGTCGCTGCCGTTGGTGAACTTGTAGCGTACCTCACCAGTGGTGGCATTGCGGTAGTTGCTGCCATACACAGGCCCTTCCTCCAGACAACCGAAAAACTCAAGCCCCTTGGTATAGGGGTCGAAGTCGCCCACGTGCTGGGCGTCGCCGTGACCGTATCCGGTAGTGGAGAGTCCACGACCGTTGTCATCGATAACCATAGAACCATAGACTATCTCGTCACGCCCGTCCTCGTCCACGTCGGCAATGATGAAGTTGTGATAGCCCTGACCGTACCAGTCGCTCGATGGGTCGTTGCAATTCCATCGCCATCGCTCGCTCCACTGATGGGTGCTTCTGTTCAGGTCGAGAGCCACCATCTTGTGACGCGTGTAGATGCCACGGGCAAGGAAAAGACTGGCCCGACGTCCGTCGAGGAAGGGAGCACCCATGAAGTATTTCGACGAACGGTGGCCGTAGTTGTCACCCCAGGCCGCCTCCTCCCCTTTCGAGGATACCGTTTCGTCCGACTCAAAACGCTTCAGTGGATAGGTCATGCTCTGATAGAGGCTTCCCGTCGCACCGTTGAGATATATTAGGTATTCGTTGCCCCGGTGGGTCCAGGCATACTGCGAGTTGGAGTGACTGCCCATCTGATCTCGCTTGTTGGTACCCGCCGTTCCTATGGTGTACAGCAGCGTAGAGCCATCGCCATCTATGACACGCATGTCGTCGGCTCCGCGCAAGGCCACCTCGGCCCTGCCGTCCTCGTCCCAGTCGTATGCCACAAGGTTGAGTTCCGTGGAGCTGAGGCTCACCATGTTGGGGCCGCAGTCGATACGCCACATCAGCGTGGCCGCCCCAGTCTGCCAGTTAACGTCGTAAGCATCAAATACGGAAAACTCCCGCGAGTCGTAGGCATACATGTCCTTGGTGCCCCCATTACCGTCGTCGGTTCCGGCATCGAAGGTATTAACGCGCTTGATGATGATTTCCAACTCACCGTCGCCGTCCAGATCAGCCACCTCGGCATCGTTGTTTTGGTAATGGGCGGTAACGTCGTTTCCGTCGCGGTCATACACGGTAGCCAAGTCTATGTCGAGGTAACCCGTAGGGTAACGCCCCCCACCGATGCTATAGACATACTGCGTCCAAGGTGTGATGGCAGCGCACTTCGACTGCTCCACGCCGCGCACCACGGCGGCCACCTGATATTGGGTAGAAGCATATCCCCGATTGTTGTCGGCATAGCAGGTGGTAGTGAGGCTGGAAGCCAACAATGCCCCATCCTTGTAGAGGTTGTAGGTCACATCGTAGTACTCGTCGGCCAGACGTCGCCAAGTCACTAAGTTGGTAGTACTGCCACTGGTGCTGCCTGTCTGTACGGCCACCAAGCCGCGACCAAGAAGGTCGGTGAAGCGCTGAGCCCCAACCGGGAGACAGACACACAAGAGGATGAGGGAGAGGAATATACAAGATTTCTTCATATCGGCATGTTTACTGCGTTCTGGACTAAAATTCTTGAGTGCAAAGTTACGAAAAAACGAGAGAAATGAGAAAGGAAAGCTTGCTTTTCTTTTCATTCCCGAGTGCCAAGAAACTTCGGCAAAGCCAGAGTTACGAAAAGTTGAGAGCAGTAATCGGACGACCGAAGGGCTACGCTTGCGTAGTAAAACGGAGCAAGTAATCGGCTTTGCCGCTTGCGTAGAGGAACGGAGCAAGAACAAAACATATATGTTTGTTTTTTATGCCGAGACGAAGTAACTTAGTTAAAAACACGAAAAAGCCCCTGCGGGCATCAGCTCACAGGGGCTTCTTTGAAAAACGGCG
>CAMVOK010000004.1 GCA_947169115.1 uncultured Prevotellaceae bacterium | reverse complement strand
GCCGCCGTTTTTCAAAGAAGCCCCTGTGAGCTGATGCCCGCAGGGGCTTTTTCGTTTTGCTATGTCAAATTATTGTTGTATATTTGCAGTCGGCTTTTACTAAGATGAAAAGATATTGTTTTTTGCTGACTTTGTTGGGTGCTATTTCGCTTAGTGCCCAGACACCGATAACGAAGTCGCCGCTGAATACAGCGACGTTGATTTCTCCATATTATTTCGGACCGAATGCCTTTGCCGTGCCTGAGATGTTGGATGGCAGGGTGCAGCACGATTTAAGAATAGAACTGGCAGGAGACTATTTCCATGGTTATCGGGGAGACCATACAACGGATGTTTCCCTGAAACTGAATGTTCCCTTGTGGACGGACAGGGCAAATATAAGTGTATGGATGCCCGTGATGGAATGGTATAAGAATTCGGACGAGAACATGCAGGTGTGCCGTATCCCCAACGACAGGAAGGATGATGCCCGTAAGGGTCACTTGATGGGGGATGTGTATGTAAGCATGGACATGCAACTCTTGAAAGAGAAGCGTGTGAGACCCGATTGGGTGTTGCGGGCTGCTTTGCGGACGGCCTCGGGAGGCGAGTATTACCATGCCCGTTACTATGACGGTCCAGGGTATTTCTTCGATACCTTCTTGGCAAAGTCATTTGGTATGGGACATAATAAGAACTGGGAGCATCGCTTGCGAATGGTGGCAACAACGGGTTTTCTGTGTTGGCAAACCGACAACGGAAGACAGAACGATGCCGTACAGTTTGGTGCCATGCTCAAATGGGAAAACCGTCATTTCTCGCTGAGTGAGTCGTTTGCAGGTTATTCGGGCTGGGAACATAATGCCAGTAACGGTGGGAAGCAGGCTCATGACTGTCCGATGGTGTTGCGTACGGAGTTTCAATACCATATTAAACGATTTGATGTCTTGGCGACCTATCAGTATGGGGTCAAGGACTATCCTTACCATCAGGTGAGAATAGGAGGAGCATATCGGGTGGATGTTTTGAAGGGGAGAAGAGAGAAGTGAGAAGGGGAGAAAGTGAGAAGTGAGAGGTGAGAAGTGAGTAATCGGACGCCCGCTAGGGCTACGCTTGCAGAGCGAAGCGGGGCAATAAGAGAGAAAGTGAGAAGTAATAAGGTATATATAATAGGGTGGCTGTTAGTGCTAATGTGTCTTGACGGAAGGGCGCAGGATTCTGTGCGTGCAGAGTTTTTCCGCGACTTCTATCATCAGGGACATTTGACCCATTGGCTGGATGCACTCAGTGACCATACGGTATATCAGGGACAGCATCTGGGACAGTGGGACGAGTCAGGTCAGTTGATGTTCTCGGTAGATGGTAATTCATACCGTTGGAACCGTTATTACATAGATGGTTTTCGTGTGGATAACCGCTTTACGGCTGGTTCCACGAGTTATGTCCCCAACATGGAGAACTATAACCTGAATATAGACACCCATGGTTCGGTGCTCCGTTTTGAGTTGGACAGTCTGGCTCCCGATTACGCTTCAGCCTCTTGGAATCGGGGTAATCTGGGAGGAATCAACAAGACAACGGAGGGTATAGTCCATCTGTTTCACGGTACGGGTTCGGAGGGGGCATACGATCCGACAACGATACACAAGCGTCAGTATGTGAAAGGGCAGGGGACAGTGGACTTGGCCTATACGCTGAAAGCAAAGGATGGGAGACGATACCGACAACATATCTATGCCAGTTCGGGACAACAGGTTTATCCTAATTATGACCAAAACGGTTTATTGAAGAAGGAACCCCTATACCCGGCAGAGTTCTATAAACTGCAAATGGATGGTTATCTGCCTTCGGGCAAGTTGGACAGACTGGGGTATTTTGTGAATGTGTCGGGGAAGGACAACTATGGTTCTGAGTTTTATTATAACCGTAGGGAGGTTATGCAGCTGAATACATACAGTGCATCGCTATACGGAAAATACAGAGGTCTGACAACGGGACTGACCTGGGCCACGAATCATACCCGACATGATGACTTGCAATTCTCGCGCAATATTGTTGACCAGGACGGAGAGTCGCTGGAGCCGTGGATGGCCGATGGTCATACACACGAACTATCCTGGGTGGTTGGTTACGAGAAACGGATGAAACCTTGGTTACGCTTGAAGGCGGATGGCTATAATTCACTGCTCTATTTCCACCCCAGTCAGAAACATTTCAGCAATGAACTGTATCTTCAGCACATGACGGCAACCACAGCCACCCCTCTTTACCGTTATGACTGGTCGAGTCATCCTTTCTTCTCTGGACTTTTGGAGAACCAGGCCGTTCTTGAGGCCAGACATTCCTTTAATCGTTGGTTCAGTATGGAGGGAACACTGGGGGTGTCGCTCGATGGAATGGTGTTAAAAGACAGGACGAAGGTTTCTCCGAATCTTCTGGCCTCATTTAGTCTAAACTATCATCCGAAGAAGTGGTTTGAACTTGGCCTGACCTTAGCACACGACCGTGTCAGCTATAATATAGAGGATATCCGTTACATGTCGGTTGACTACATGAATGCTGACCTTCGCTATGCGGGTAGCAACGATATGTTCACAACAACGGGCGGCCGTTATCACCGCTACGCCAAGCATCTCCAGCAACCTGCCTATATGACCATTGACGTGCCCATCCACCTGTGTTTCGGTCGTCATGAGATAGCCCTGTTGCAGACTTACAAGAAGTTCTACCATTCTTGGATGACACGTTATGCCGACGGGGCAGATGCCAATGACTTCTATGATGCCAATGGGTATTATTACATGGCTCCAGGAGTACGTAACTATATTGTGGATTACCAGCCGACAGCGATGATGGGAGGTGGCTTCTTTACGAATACTCCCTACTATATGTCACAGACTGCGCGATACACCTATCGTGGACGGAAGTTCATGTTCAGTCTTTCGTGGCAGTCCATGATGGGGGTGGGGTTGTCTGCTTTGGGTAACGGACCTGCGTCGAACAACATGGGTGTATTGTCGGAATCGACGGCCAATCCCAATACCCATAGCACGATATCCAATGTCTCTGCATCCCATCCTGCGGTGGGGCGTTTGGACCAGGATAAGGCATACGTATGCCGTATATATCTGGCGTATAACGTATCGAAGCATTTCCAATTCGGTATCACAGGCCGATGGACTGACGGTCAGCCCTTTGTCTTCTATAATATGGAGACGAACACAGATGCACAGGGAAATACCCAGGCTGCCATCCGTCCGCATTGCAGTCGAGGCATAAACCCTACAGACGGTGACTTCGGTTGTCGGGAAAGTGCCTTGTTTAACATCGACCTTCATGCCCGTGCTCAGTGGATGCTGGGGGGCCACCGGATGAGTCTGAGTGTGCTCTGCTATAATGTCTATGACTTTGGTAATGTCTATAATGAGATGTGTTTTCCACAGGGATATAGCGGAAAGGACGCCCGTGGACCCAATATGACGTTGACGATACCGAGAGGACTTATCGGAACATTGAAAATGGAATTATAATGAGATATATTGTTTCTATCGTCGTACTATTTCTGGTTGTAAGGCTTAGTGCCCAGCAAGATACGTTGCAACAGGAACGGCTGGATACAGCCATTCAAGAGAAGACCTTCAATCCCAAGCAACTTATTGCCCCGGCCTTGTTGGTTGGCATGGGAACTCTGGGACTGATAGATGATACGCCCATCGACATACTGGAGAGGAGAACCCGTGATGACTTGAATCCACATGACAAACATACTAAGGTAGATGAGTATATCCAGTATATTCCTACGGGAGCACATCTTGTATTGGGTTTTATTCCCGGTGTGAAGGCAAAGCATAATTTCCGTGACAGACTGATAGCCAGTGCTACGGCAAACCTGTTGATGGCAGGTATTACCAATGGCGTGAAGTATACCGTAAAGGAACGTCGTCCAGACTCAACGAAGAGCAATTCCTTCTTCTCCGGCCATACGGCTACGGCATTCACGGGAGCTGAGCTGATGCGAATAGAATATGGCTGGGGCTATGGAGCTGCCGCCTATGCCGTTGCAGCCACCACGGGCTTCTTGCGTGTTTATAACAAACGCCATTGGGTGGGGGATGTGTTCACGGGAGCAGGTATTGGCATCTTATCGGCCAATGCCGGGTATTGGATGCTGCCCGTGTGGAAGCGTTGGCTGAAACTGGACAAGAAAAAAGAGAGCAGTCGAACGGTTGTTGCTGCTCCCTTCTATCTTCAGGACGACAAGGCTGCTGGCTTGTCGTGTAGTATTGTACTGTAGTTCTTTATAGTACCTATAGTAGCTATAGTTCCTATAGTTTTTTATAGTGCTTCGTTTTACTGGAAGAGATTGTCGAGGAACTCATAGAAGACAGGATCCTCGCCAATTACGATTTTGACAATCACACCGTCGGGGTTGATGATTACCTTTGTGGGAAATCCTTGGAGGGCATAAAGGGTCTGCAACTCTTTGGCACTCTTCTCATCGGTGATGACGTTAAGCCAGTTTATATCGTTGTCCTTTATGGCCTTGAGCCACTTTTCTTCCGTGTCACCAAAGTCAATGGAGAGGATTTCGAATTTACCTTGGTACTTCTGGTAGTAGGCTTTCATATCGGGAATGCCTTTAATACACCATTTACACCAACTGCCCCAGAAATCGAGTACAACGTACTGTCCGCGCAGGTCTTTCAGTGTGATGGGCTTACCTTCTGGGTTTTTCAGCGTGAAGTTGGGTGCCTCCTTGCCTTCGGCAGCAATCTCTACGTCAGGTTTGCTGGCAAGTTCGTTATTCATTTCTTGTTTCTTCTCAGCATTGCATCCAGTCATTACCAGAACGGCCAGAATGCTTAGGAATAAATGTTTCATGTGCTTTATATTTTTAAGATTTGTTTGACGAGTGGGAATATGTCGCGTTTCAGTACGATGTCGTTCAGACGATGTTCTCCGTCGAAAATCTGGAAATGCTGACTGCCGTATGCCTTCTTAAATTCGGGTTGGCAGTTGACGAATTTGTCGTTCTTGCCGAACAGTCCCCAAACTATCTCCCGTTCCTCGGGAGTAACACCGCTGAAGGATGTCTTCTCCACTTCGCGAAACTGGGCTATCATCTCCTTGTCCACCTTGAACTCCCGTTCTCCGTTCTGTCGCTTATTCAAGAACTCGTGCCGTCCCAGACCTTGGAATGTCAGGTGGCGTGCCATGTGGAAAGAGGGATTTACCATGATACGTGGTGTACCGTACATCTGTTCGGTGTACATGCCTCCCATGGAGGTGCCGATGACGAGTGAGGGTTGTTGCTCGGCCACCAGGTTCTTCAGCATCTGCAAGGCTTCAACAGGCATAACGGGAATGTCGGGCGACAAAACCTCTACGCCATACTCGTAGAGCATGTTGCGCAGGTGAGTGGCCGAACCCGACGAGCCAGCCGAAGCAAAACCATGTAAATAGAGTATCTTCACTTCTTTATGAACTTCGTTGAACATTCGTTGCCTTCGCTGTCCTTGGCGCGTGCCACATAAACTCCGGCTGGCAGGCTATTGATGCTGATGCGTTCGTGGCCTTCCTCCACGTATAGGTTATGTCGCATGATTAAGGCACCGCTGGGCGTATATACACAAACCTGAATATAAGGATTATCCTCGCTCTTCACCAAAAGCTGATTGCCCGCATAGGCAATGCTCATACCACCGTTTCGACTGGCCATGGTGTTGATTTTTGTCTCTACGGTATCTACGTATTCCCATGTGGTGGCGTAGGTGTTGAGCTGGTTCGACTTGGCTATGGTGGGCTTCGTCATCAGGTATATTTGGCTACCGCCATCGGGGAATCGTCCTACAGTCTGGTCGCCGTTATGGGCACAATAGACGATACTGTCAGCCCAACTCTCATCCTGAGCCATGAGGCGTATGACGGTACCATCCTCGTTGTCGAGTTTGAAGTTGGCATGGAGTTCCGTTTCGCTTTCGCGTTTGCTGCACCAGATAATCTTGTAGCCATGGGCAGGTATGATGGTGCTGGCCTTTGTGCCCTGTCCGGTTATCTGATATTTTGTGGGTTTCTCGCTACGGTCGGTGAGGTACATGCCTTCGAGGTCAATGTCCTCATCTGTGGTGTTGTAGAGTTCCACCCAGTCGTCTTTTTTGTAGTATTCGTTGACATAGATGCTGTTGCCGGCACTAACTTCGTTAATGACAACGGGCGTGGTAGCAAGTCCTTCCTCCTGTTTTTCCTCCTCGCTCATAGGTTCGTAACATGCCTGTAGCGACATGTTTCCTGTTGGTAAATCAAACACCTCTTCGTCGTAGATGAAGTCACCGCTTACCTCGTCGCTACTATGTGCGATGCTGGCTTCCCAATATATGTCAGTGGAGTTGGCCGCATTGTTATGAATCTCCACGGCAATGACATTCTGGCCCTTGTGGAAGAGCGAGGCATCCAAGGCAAGCGTGCCTTTATCGGGATTGTCGTGGGCATACGTGGTGGCAAACGTGTTGTAAGTTGCCGTTCCGTTAGGCATGTTGTAGCGGCCTGCCTCTATACCATTTACATAGAGGATGAATCCGTCGTCGATGATGTAGTCGAGGGTGAAATTGTCCTTTTCTGCAGGTGCCTTGTCGAGATTGAGGCTGTAGCGGAAATAATAGGTGGGACGTTTCTGACTGGTGCTATTTCCGTAGTCGAGGTAAGTATTTGTATAGCGGTCACCGCCTACGAAGTAGCCTAATGGTGCCTTTCCGCTCTGCCATTCCGAGTCATCGTAGTTGGGCGATGTCCACGCTTCCGCATCGAGCGAGCCTTGGTCGTAGTAGAGCCATGTGGCTTCGTTGGGTAGAATGGTGCTGGTGTTGGTAGCGCTACCTTCTATACGTTTCCATCCCATGAACTTATATCCGGTCGGAGCTTGTGCCTTGAGGGTGATGGGGGCAAACAAGGTGCCGCTGAACTTATTGGTCGGGACGGGCAGGTCGTTTACTGTCAGTCGGGCTTCGGGTAGGTTGGTCGATAAGGCTATGGTCTGTCCGGTTCCAGTCCCCAGGTAGCTGCGCATGCTGCTTATCATGCTTGCCTGACGGTTAGACAGTTTGTTTATTATGTCGTTGGCCGTGCCCCAAGGGGTGCTGCTGGTCTGGTAAACCTCGTTCCAGATGTTTTGGCTGTCGCTCACACGGTTGGCCAGTTCGTTGATGATGGTCTTGCACCGTTCGGGTTCGAACACGGAACCAGCCACAAGGCAGTAGGTGTCGATGAACTGTTTGCGGAACTCCTCGTTCTTAATCATGCCGAGGAAGATGGTGACGAACTCAATCTCCTTGGTGATGTGTTCCACGGGTTCGCCGTAGAGGCGGTCGAAGGTGTAAGTACGTTTGTTGGCAAAGTTGGTGAATGGCGATGTGGTGGCAAATGTGCCATCGAGGTCGAAGAGGATGAAGCGGAACTTACCTCCTTCCATGATAGGCTTGAAGCCTTTCACGTTGTTCTGTGGCCAGTCGTTACCTCCGAGGTAGAACTCCACGGCCATGTAGTTACAATACTCGTCGATGTCCACCATGCTTTTGATTTCCTCGTAGGCTTCGCTGTTGCTACCGCACTCTTGGGACAGGTCATACCATCGTTGCATGCTCTCGTAGGTGCCGCACTTCTGCACGTAGCCCGAGTCGGGCGACATTTCGAACTGGTCAATCTCGTCGTCGTCCAGTCCGTAGTTGGCATAGACGAAATGCTTGTTGTTCGGTTCGCGCATGTTTATGACCCCTGCATATCGGCCGTTGATATAGTGCATCACAGGCTGATAGCCTTGGTAGTCGATGTCCAACCCCGAACGACGTACAATTTCCTGCAAGGCAGGGTCTTTGATGCGGCAACTGGTGTCGTTACCCCCGTTTCGGATTTGCAGGGTTTTGTGCTTCAAGTAAGGCTTCTCCTCAAAGAACTGGTAGGGCAGGTAGTTTTGCAGTTCGTATTGTTTGTTGGCTTTGAGTTTGAAGGAGTAGGGTGTCCATGCGCGGCTCCATCCGCCACAGCGTTCCATGGCTGTCTCTTGGTTTACAACCATCTCTCCCTCTTGGTTCAGGTATTCGAAGTTTACGGTCCGATCCCAGTCCATGTTCCAGTTGCAGGCTGTGGATTGTCCGTTCCCGGGTCTTCCGTTTCCGTTGCCCCGAACCATGAGTCCCATATCCTCTCCGTAGAGGTCTGGATGGTTGCCAACGACCGAGATTACAGGCAGATTGAACGTCTTATCCTCCAGGATGTAGGTACGTGTGACTACGGGGCTGGGCAGGTAGCCTTCGCCCGTAAGACAGAAACGGTAGGTGGTGGTTTCCGTGGGATAGAACAATCCGTCGTTCGACGTCATGCCATTGGTAGCCGTGGGTGTGCTTCCGTCTGTGGTATATCGTAGGGTGGTTCCTTCTGGGATATTTACGCAGACCGTCAGTCGGGAACCGAAGATTTGCGTGGGTTGGTCCACGTCGGGGGTTGGCAGTCGTGTCTCGGTGTAGGTCATACCCTCGTTTGAGGCTTCTGGGGTGGGAGAGGGCGACCATGCCCACTCCGTTCCTGTCAGTTCCTTACGGGCGTATGAGCATCGGGCTACCATGGGGGGATAGTCCTGCTTGAGAAGGAGTTTTCCCGATTCGTCGCTCAGGTAGATGGTGCCGCCCTCTACATCCAGTTTCATGTTTACCTGTGTCAGGCAGTATTTATCGTGGTGGTCGAACCACAGGTTCTTGTAACCCTTGGCTGGAATGACGATGGGTTGCGAGAGGTGTACCTTCTGCAGGTTCTCCTCTTCGTCACTCACCCAGCATCCTTGTAGGTTGACACCGAGTTCCCCAGGATTGTAGAATTCCACCCATCCGCCGTAGTTCCACGACGGGTCAACCGTTTGGTCGAGGTTGGCACTCTGTATTTCGTTGATGCTGATTTCTTGCAGTCGACTTCCGTTTCCCATGACGGTGATGGCACAGGTGGCCTTGGTGTTACTGCCGTCCGTTGCTGTACAGGTGATGGTGGTCGTACCTCGTTTCAGAGCTGTTATGAGTCCCTTTTCGTCAACGGTAGCTACACTGGTATTGCTGCTCTTCCAAGTGAGCTTCTTTATGGTAGCGTCCGTGGGTTGCAGGGTGGCAGTAAGCTGTAGTTGCTCGCCAATAATCAGCGTTTTGCGTGTAATGTTCAGGTCTATGCTTGAAATGGGCACCACTTCCCCGTAATAGTCAAGTCGCCATCCTGTGAAGATGGTCCAGTTATTGGCTTCATATTGGTCGTTACGAATGCCGATGATGGCTTGTCGGTCGTAGATGTCAAATTCGAGTGTGTTGGGATACCATCCTCGTGAGAAACAGTAGGACGCCGTTTGCATGGTGTTGGGATAGTAAACCGTTGTTCGTCCGCCTCCATTATTGCCTGTTGTATAGCCCCAGCATCCGTTGTAGAGATTCTCGGGCAATGAGTTGGAGTAGATGCAGGCGAGGGGCTTTTGTTCGTCGTTGGCATAGAGCAGGGAGGTTATCTCTGCGCCCGTTCCGTTGTTATAGTTTTGAACGGCGTTGTTTGAGTTCCCTGTTGGACGGTGATAGCCATAAACTCTGATGCGGTAGTGTCCGTTGGGTATTTCGTCAATGGTCTGGTAGAAGTTCCATACGCCCTGCCAGAATTCCTGGCAGTTGTAGTTACAGGCTGTGCTACCGGCCCAGGCCTCCATAGTCCATCCCGTATTGGAGTTTCCTGCATAGTCGGGGTTGGTAATGTACTCGTCAGTTACGTCTATCCATTGCTGAGCCAGAGTGGGTATCATCCATAACCATGCCATGAGTAATACCACCATGGTTTCCTTTCTATTCGTTGTTCTCATACAAACGTGTTTATTTTCAGTCGCAAAGATACAAAAAATCAGTTAATAATCCATCTTAGATAAGACAAAAAGGGGACTATAAGGTTTAAAATTTTACTCAACTTTCGCAAGTGGATATGAAAGAAGTGATATTCGATGTATATAAGAAAAGGGGGCATGTCATTCAGTTTGACATGCCCCCTTTGGGAGTTTTGTTATACTTCTTAGAAACTTACGTTTACACCGAGACCGAAGACGCGGTTCTCGCGGCTATAGGTGTCGGTCTTCGTGCCGGCAGCAGTGGCTGTTGTCACGGTCTTGTCCTTGTAGAAGGTGTGCATGTAACCGGCATCGATGCTGATTTGCTCGGTTGCGTGTACGCGTACACCTACGCCCAACATATTGTTAGAGAGGTTGAACGAAAGGTCATTCATGTACTGGTCGCTGAGTCCATAGCGGGTATTCTGCCAAGAACCGCTGATGGTCACCCACTTGCAGCAGTCCCATTCGGCACCGGCCGAGAACTCCATCGTGTTCTTGTCGATGAGTTTCTGCTTGTTGCCGTATTGCTTGGCACTCTTGTCAAAGTAGTAGTGCCAGCCAGCCATGATGCGAACCTTCTCGATGGGGCTATATTGTGCACCAGCCGAGAGGATGCCGGGGATGTTGGCCTGTACCTTCTTGCCGTCTTCGAACTGACCCAACAGGGCTGTAGCACTGGGGTTGCTGGCAACAATTGTCGGTACTCTGGCTTCGGTCTTGTTCTTCAGCATCAGTTTGGTTTCGGCCTCGTAACGGGCGGCAATGTTCCAGTGCTTGTTAATCTTGTAGTCAATGCCGATGATGGGAGTCACGCCAAAGCCCGTCTGGTCGCAGTTCAGGTCAATACCATAGTTAGCCAAATCTGCTCTGCCTGTTGTTCCAGGGAACATGCCAGGAATGGCAGGGATGGAATAACCAATGCTGGGCTCTACGAAACCATTGTAGTTACAAGTTGCATATACGGCACGCAGACCTACGAAGCCAGCCAGATTGTCAATAAACTTATACGTAGCACCGGCAGACAATCCGAAGTAGTACTGGCGTCCCTTCATGTAGCTGTTCATTGCGTAGCCATCGTACTTTCCTGTGGCGGCCAACGTGGGGGCAGCTGCAGCTGGCACCCCAGCAGCGATGAGGCCAGGGGTAAGCATGGTGGGGAGTACTGTGGGTACATTGGCAGCCAAAGCTCCGGCGTAAGCAGCTTCAAAGGAGCCAATGCCTTGGTCGAACTCGCACTTACCACCGCCGCCACCCAATGAGATGCTGGCGTTCACACTCCACTTACCGTGGTTATAACTGGCATGAATCGATGGTATAAAAGGTGCCAGGGCATCGCCCTCGAACTTGTGTGTAGGGTTGTTGTTGTCGAGGTTCTGTGTAAACAGAGGGAAGGTTGTTGTGATGTCACGGCTCTGGCGAGCGTTCTGCCAGTTTGCCGATATGTGCCAACCGTCCTTCAGGAAAGCTGTACCGGCAGGGTTGAGGTACAGACCTGTGATGTCGATGATACCATCCTGGCTCATCTGACGCAGGAAGCTGACGTTCTGGTTTGAGTTTGTTACAAGGCCACCGGCTTGTACCAAGTTGAAAGTTGAAAGTTGGAAATTGAATATTGCCAATACGAGCAATACTTTCTTCATAGTCGATTTCTTCATCTTTTACCTTATTAAGTTAGTACTATAACAGCCGTTCCCGACTGTCGTTATCTGAATTCGAGTGCAAAGATACACAAAAAATATTAAAATGTGTAAAGAAATCAAAAATATTTGCACACAGAAGCGCAAAATGGGCATTTGCGACCCCCAAATTAGCCTTTTTAGTCGTTATTGCCTATTCTTGCGGAATCACTTCCTGCATGAATATGGCTTCGAGGCTCCAGAGGGCACAGTCGTTAGTGGTTGTCTGTGGGCTCTCGTCCAGAGGTTCTGGTACTTCGCAGCCCTCGATATGGGTTAGTTTGAAGGGGTAGTGCTGCATTTTGTGGCTGTATGTCCACATTTCGCGCCAAGCCTCTTCGGCCAACGATTTATCCTGTAGTTTCCAGGCGGCGTATGCCTTTAGGCGACTCACGCGGAAGGTGTTTTTCGTTACCATGTGGTATCTGCGGCAATAGTCGAGCCATGTGCGCTGCCATGGCTTATTGGGCAACATCTCGTCCAGTTCGTGCTGAATCTCGAAACCTCCCATAATGGCTGTCAGATGTTCGGCATGGGTAACGGATTTGTCCCCCTCCCAGGAGAGAATGCCTGTGCTGGGGTCGAAGCCCAACACACCCGGTCCGGTGAATATGCCGTCGTGCAGTTTGGAGATACTCTTCATGCCAGCCTCTATCTTCTTCTTATATATAATATTTCGCGTGCGCTCGTATTCCGTCATCCAGTTACCGGCATACGCCAGCCAGTCGGGGCCTACACGCAGACGGGCAGGAGCCGTGCAGGGATATTTCTCACGTGGCAGAGCTAGACGCATGGGGTCGATGGAATAGAGTTTCTGGTCGGCATCGCGCACGTCTGTCATCAGGTCGCCCAGCCGCTCGTCGGCCGTCAGGTAATACATAAAGCGGTTCCATGCCGCCTGGCTGATGCGAGCCTCCTTGGCACCGCAGCCCCAGTGCGACACATTGTGACGGCTGCCCAGTCCCTGCATGTCGCCTATGTGATAGACGTCCACCTCGGAGCAGTGCCGCGTCATGGCTGTGGCCAGTTTCCACAGGTCGGAACGTCCTGTGCGAAGGAAGCTATACCATAGCCAGGAGGGAGTACCCAGTTCGGTGTTGTCCCAGGCAAAGCCCCCGACATCGTATTTCCAGGAGTGGCGTGCAGGGTCGTACTGGTGCATGAAGTCGCCGTAGTTCCAGAAGCCATACCAATGGTGCTGTTCCTGCTGTCGGAGGTAGTAGTCGAGGTATTGGTCGAGTTGCTCTTCCACTTCGGTTCGTTTGGGGGTAGAACGGTCGGGGAGAGACCAGATGCCAAAGGCATGTTTCTCATGCAAGTATTTGGGCGTGGGGAGCAGGTGCACATCAGCTTCGAGACGTTGTGCGGTTTGATAGAGACAAGTTTTGAGTTCATTCCTTCTTGATTCTTCACTTCTCACTTTCATGGGTACCAGTGTCAGAGTTGTGGTGCGTGCAATGCCATACGGGGTGGACATGCCTTCCTGAACATCCTCGTAGGAAGCAATTAGGTCGTGAGCCACATTGTCGTAATGACGTAGGTCCATGGCAGGTGCATCGGGACTCCAGAGATAGGCTGTCAGCAAGGCACGTTCGCAGTTGGCACTATCCACCTGCAGCGATGCCGGATAACTCTGCCAGAAGTCCTTGACGTGCAAACCCAGACCTCCGCTCACATCGCCCACAAAGATGAACCCGGGAGCCCGATGTCCCGTCTGTGTGCCTATCCAAGGATTATTGCTATGGGCACGTTTGGCGATGCTGAAACCTTGGTCGTTGGGTTGAGTGAGACGGAAGGAGTTCCAGCAAGCCCAGTTGCGGAGCAGGTCTTTCCCTTTCTCGTCGAAGGCCGAGGGCTCGGGTATGCGCCGTCCTGCCACCTGGTCAATCTCCAGTTGGGGATTGTTGTCGAGCATCCGTCGGCCCGATAGGGGTTGCACGCTCTCTGCCCAAATGCCTTTTCCTGTAGCGAAGGCAACGTGGCGGTTATAAGGCTGTTCGCGCATGGTAACTTCGAACCGAATGCCCAGTGAGTGAATGAAGTCGCTATGTTGGTCGCCGTCATAGACAAAGGAATGCACCATGGTCACCTCGTTGCTCCCTTGGTACAGGTAGAGACGAAGGGTGAAGGGGAGCCAACGGCGTTCTCCGTTGGTGTGGTGCCCGTCGATGCGAACTACCGTACGCACTTGTCCCTTGCGTTCTACGAAGACCGTGTCCACGATGCTTTCGTAGTTGGTAAACGTTAGGCTGTTGATGCCTTCCTGATAGGGCTTGTCCTGTGTGGTACAAACGAGTCTTGCTCCCTCGGCCACCCGTCTGCCGTCCACAACAAGGCTGTCAATCAACCTTCGTCCACTTCGGGGTATGTATGCCTTGAGACTTCCCGTGGATATCACTATCTCTGTTCCGTCTTGAGCATTTTCGCTCTGTTGCCTGTCGTTTCCGATGGCAAATTCCACTTGCTGACTCCCCCCGGGAACTACGGTGGCTACGGCACCCCATTTCACACTGCCGTCGGGCCAGTAGGCAAGAGGCCAGAAGTCGGTGGGCAGACTTTTCCCGTCGGCAACAACCCTGCCAGACTTGCTTTCCGGCATTTCACCCTTGGCAAAAGGTATGCCCAGCGTGACGGGTTGGTCTTCCGTGGGCGAGGCACCAATCCAGTGGAGTGGAACCTGAGCGGAGAGGGTGAGAAGGTGAGAGGGTGAGAAGGTGAGAGGGTGAGAGAGTGAGAGGGTGAGAAGGGGAGAAAGGGTGAGGGTGAGAAGAATAAAAATGCGTTTCATGTCTATAGTTTGTTTTTTGCTCTGCTAAGATAATGCTTTCTCTTTTAATTTTCACCCTTTTCTCTTTATTTTTATCTCTTATCTTTTAATTATTGCCTTTTTATCGTATCTTTGCAAGGCAAAATGTAAGAAAACGATAACGAAAACGAGGACGATAACTAAAACTAAAACCAAAATATGAAACTGAATCACATTCTCCTGTCGGCATCTCTTCTCTGCCTTCCCTCAGCATCGCTTCTGGTGAACGCACAGGAAGAGGAAGTCAATGACATGACAACGCCCCTCCACTTGTTGAAACCCGATTACAAGATTCCTTATGGTGAGATTAAACCTGAAGAGGTGAAAAATGCACTTGACCGCATGTATCAGTACGTCGATGCCCAGACACCGTATGCCCTGAAAGAGGACGGTACTCTGGAGCGGGGTGCTTTCCGCATCGGTTCCTACGAATGGGGCATTACCTATCAGGCTCTGATGGCAGCTACGAAGGTGACTGGCGACAAGAAGTACAGCGAATACGTAACCCGTCGCTTCGACTTCATCCGTGCCGTCGCCCCACAGTTCCGCAAGCAAAAGGAATGCACGGATGCCCAGATGGAGCAGATATTGCATCCCCGTGCCCTCGACGACTGCGGTACCATGTGTACGGCCATGATGAAGGCTCAGGGTAAGCCGCGCCAGGACAAGAAAGGACTGGACGAGGTGATAGAAAACTACTTCCAGTTTGTGGAGGAAGGGCAGTATCGTTTGTCCGACCGCACGTTTGCCCGTCATCGTCCCCAGCGCAATACCATCTGGCTCGACGACATGTACATGGGAATCCCCACTATTGCCTATCGTGGAGTATATACGGGCGAAACCAAGTACTTTGATGAGGCTGCCACCATGTACAAGAACTTCGTACGCCGTATGTGGGTTCCTGAGAAGGGCATCTATCGTCACGGATATGTAGAAGGACTTACGGAACAGCCCACCTACCATTGGGCACGTGCCAACGGATGGGCTTTGCTGACTACGGTGGAACTGCTGGACATGTTGCCCCAGAACCATCCCGACCGTCTTTTCATTATGCTGCAGTTGCGCAAGCATGTAAGAGGACTGGCTTCCTATCAGTCGAGCGAGGGCTTCTGGCACCAACTCCTTGACAGGGCTGATTCATACCTCGAAACCAGTGCTACAGCCATCTATGTCTATAGCATTGCCCATGCCGTCAACGAAGGTTGGCTTGACGGTATCACATACGGCCCCGTGGCACAACTCGGCTGGCAGGCTCTGGCCACACAGATTACCGATAAGGGACTGGTGAAAGGCACCTGCGTAGGTACGGGTATGGCTTTCGACCCGGCATTCTACTACTATCGTCCCGTCAGTGCTGCTGCCGCTCACGGTTATGGTCCTGCCATCTGGGCTGCTGCCGAGATGTTGCGCCTGCTCGATAAGTGGCATCCGCGTACCAACGATTCTGGCCTGCACTATTACGATCAGAAGCAAACCAATCCCAGTCCGCTTTTCTATCTCACCGAGGATGGAAAGGGCGAAGCGGTGAAATAAAGGTGAGAGAGTGAGAAGGTGAGAGAGTGAGATATAGGACAAGACTATAAATAGGATATTATGAAAAATAAAGTGTTTTTAATTATTGCATTGCTATTAGGTACAGATTACCTTCTCCCTTTCTCACCTTCTCATCCTCTCACCTTCTCCCCCTTATACGCTCAAGTTTCTGCCCACATGAAATTGTGGGACAGGAAGTATCGCTATCCGAGGGTTAACAGCGTGGAGTTCCAGGGCGACGAGCCCTCGCTCGCTATGTATGATGCCATCTATGGCCACGGAGCCATGTGGGAAAACGAGTGGATTGGCTTTCGTGTCTATATGGACCACCGTCAGAGCATCGACCTTTACGGAAAGAAAAAGGCACAGATGGAACTCGACCATACCAATTTCTATACTACCGAAGAACAGTGGAACCAAGGTTATGGCGAGGATATCCTATTCGTAGGCGGAAGTATCGGAGCCGGCTCTTTCCGTGGCTATGCTGGTGACACCCTCTCATTTGTAACTCCTGTTCGTGCGCGTGGTCAACGGGTACTCAAGGAAGGGCCCGATACCGCCGTTGTGGAAATCTATGCTACTGATTGGCAGTATCAAGGACAATTCCTGCAGTTCCGCCAGCGTTTCACCGCCATTCGCGGACATCGCGAGGTCTTGGTGGAAGTGTTTGTAACAAGGGGCAAGGAGCAAGGTGCAGGGTGCAAGGAGCAAGGTGCAAACGTATCCTCTTGCTCCTTGCCCCTTGCTCCTTCCCTCCTTTTCGCCACAGGCGTACAGAAATTCGAGTTCAACACTTCGGGCATCAAGCGCACCGATGGGGTAGTGGCCTCTTGGGGCTCGAATGTTCCTGACAAAGAGGGGCATCCCGACCGTGTGCATACGCTGGGTATGGCCGTTCGAGTGGCTCCAGAGAATCTTGTGGAAGTGAAGGAAGACGCTCTCAACTACCTGTGTGTACTGCGTCCTGTGGATGGTCGCATCCGCTATTGGTTGGCTGTAGCCAGCGATTTGCAGGAGAACGACGGTTTCCACTCTCCGCAGGAATGGTTCCGTTGGGTTCGTGAAGAGTTTGCCAGCTTACGTTAAATTAGGCTAATTCGGGGGTAAAACGGGCTTGGGATAGTTACAATCCCAGTCTGTTTCCGTTACTTCTGTATGTTCTTACGTCCGCTTTATGAACCTCCGTTTTGTGACATCAATGTCACAACTCGAGGCATAAGGAAATTTTGCTTTGTGACATATACAGTCACAAGTCGGATCATAAGGGCGTTGCGTTTTGTGCCACCAATGTCACAAACGAAAGAGAATATTTCGTTGAGAATTTACCATTTAACCATTTACCATTTTACATTTTACATTTGCCATTCGTAAGATGTATTAAAACTTGGCACTTTTTCCGTGCGATTGAGGTTTATTTAGAAAAAATGCGTATATTTGTAGGCGTTAAATCATCAAAAAAAATTATGAGCGAGAAACAGAAACAAGTGGAGAGGGAGCGCAAGGGCGTGCTGCAGCTGCTCCTACAGAAGACAGGCCTGAAGTACAAGGAGGTCGTGGACGCACAGATAGGCATGTGGATGGCTGGCAACCTCGACCTGCTCACCGCCGAAGAGAAGAAACAGTTCCCACATCTGGTATTCTAAGCGACGGCGATGACGCGACAGGTCAAGACATACAATCCCAACCACATTTTCGTGGACACTAATGTGCTCAATGGTGCCTATAGTGGCGATGCCCGTTTCCAGACCGACAGCGACTGTCTGCACTACCTCTACTCCATCGTGGGCAAGCGGCTCTACGCCTCGACGCTCAGCGTGGCTCAGTTGATTTCGGTCTATCAGAAGAAAAAGACGAACGACGAGATACGAAGCATCGTCCGCGAGCTGCAGCATCGCTTCACTATCGTCAACTTCACGGTGAAGGACATCGACGAGGCACTTACCGAAAATGATGTCGACATTGAGGACAACGTACAGTTCGTGTTGGCACGAAAGCAGAAGTGCCGCGTCATCATCACCAACAACTACAAGGATTACCGCCTCCTGTTGGGTGCACAGATAATCAAGCCCTCGAAGGTGAGAACGATAGCCCGATAGAAGATTTATAATCTACCCCCCGAATACACTACGCCTAAGAGATACCGAGTGGGAGCAACTTCGACCGAAGGTCAAATTGTTGTTTTTGCACAGCAAGCGTAGCCCTATGGCCGTCTGTTTTTTTGCTCCGTGGGCTACGCAAGCGGTAAACTGGTTACTTGGACGAGCCAAACTGCAACGCTCGGAGGCGTTGCCCACTATTTTTTTCTCTTTTCTCTTTTTATTTTTATCTTTTATGTTTGCCTTGCTTTTCATTCGTTCACACATAAGCTTTTGAATTTTGAATTTAAAGAAAAGTTTAGAAAAAGATACCACCCTATACCACCTGATTATATCAAGTCATTGATGATCAAATTATTATTAAGTTTTGCATCCCACCCTGTATCACACCCATTTACTCGCCCTATCTTTTGCACTTGTACGGGCAGACATCAGCCTTAGCTCCTAATGGCAGCAGTTCCCGCTTGCTATTGCGTTGTCCAACGTTCGTATATAGCGTTACCCATTGTTTGCTATTGCGTTGTACATTGCCCGTGGGAGCAAACTGTCTTCTCTGCACGGACGTATGGGCAACATTCCTAACATAGAAGTCCACAACACCGAAGTGGTTTGCTATGGATTGTATTTCTTTTTTCTTTCCGTTATTCTTGACGATACCAAAATTCTTGCTTACCTTTGTGGTCGCTTTGGCTGCTTCAGGTGTGTCGCGGCTATGAGTTTTTCTTGGAAACGGTGAGCGTTGTACACTTTGTTATCCTTAAATGAAACTTCGACACTTTCACGACAGAGGATAAGAGCGAAGACGCTTGCGTCCGTGCGTTTATGCATATCATCTCAATTAGGTGGACTGTATAGACCATTGGCGTGAGTCTTGCTTATTACTCTGTCAGGGCAGTCGAAGGCCTCATTTAAGTGATAAGTAAAATGACTTACGCTTTTCTTGTGTTCCATAGGTGTAATATAAAGTAGGACAACTATGACAAAACTATGCATTAACTCGCGTGACGAGCTCCACGTCATTCCGCTTGACAATGTAGCTTACCTACAGGCTTCGGGAAGCTACACCGATTTTTATTTCTCTGATGGTCGGACGTTGAGTGAGGTGCAATGCTTATCCTATTTTGAGGAACAGATACGTAAACTCTATCCCGCTGATGAGATGCCATTCTTTCGGCTAGGGCGGAGCTTTCTTATCAACACGAATTTAGTAAGTTCTGTGAGTTTGTCCTCTCTGCATTTAGTCTTCATGGGGCATGGCCAGTTGAGCCTTCGCCTCTCCAAACCTATGCTGAGACGTATAAAAGAATATCTTGTTAAGGTGTTCAGAGAAGAATGATAGTGTTTCGGAAACGAAGCAAATGGATTCAGAAAAGGTGTAAGATGGGGCAACTACTCAACCATTGCTTTTCAGTAACTTTGTGACAGAATATTTATTATTATTAACTAAAAATAAAATGCTATGAGAAACAAATGTTTATGGAGTCTGTTGACCATGTTGTTGGTCATGTTTATGAGTGTTTGCGTCGTATCTTGTGGAGACGATGATGAAGACGGAGGAAGTAGTCCGACCTCTGGTACATGGTATTTGGTGCAATGGGATGAGAATCCATGTACCACTGGCGAGTACATAAGGTTTAGCAATGGAAAATGCAATTGGAATAATAGACTGGGAGGAAGAAATGTTAGTTATACTGTAAAGTCATCCTCAAATACATCTTTTACACTTACAAATGCTTCTGATGGTAGTCGGGATATGTCTTTCTCTATTACAGCCAATACTGGTAATCAAATGGTAACCTTTAGTTCTGACGATATTATAAGAGTGTGGAGACGGTAATATAATTTGGAGATGTAGAATTAATCAGGAAAGAAATGAAAACAAATAGTTTGTGGCAGTTACTTGCTATGATTTCAGTTTTACTTATTGGAACTTCTCTCATATCGTGTGGGGATGATGAACCCACGATTCCTCAGCATACGGAGCAAGTTAATGATAACGGTGGTATAAACAACGATAACGGAGATGCAAATAACAATGGGACTGATAACGGAGAAGATAATGCCCCAGAACGACCGAGTGGAGATTTATCGGGTGAGATAGATGGTCGCAAGTATGTAGATCTCGGTTTGCCTAGTGCGACTTTGTGGGCCGATTGTAATGTTGGTTCCACGAAACCTGAAGGTTATGATCTATACTTCGCATGGGGCGAAACAAAGGGCTATTCTTCTTATACCGATGACGGTCGCAGTTTCGTTGTATCTACGTATAAGTGGTATAATGGTTCGTCTTATACCAAGTACTGCACTAAGGATCGGGAGGGTATAGTAGATAATAAGACGGAACTGGAACTGCTCGATGATGCAGCTTATGTCAATTGGGGAAGGAACTGGCGTATGCCGAGCAATCTACAGTTCAAGGAACTCATTGACAGAAATTACACTAATAGTGTTTGGACAACAAAAAATGGAGTAAAAGGTTATCTTATTACCAGTATCGTACCGGGATTTGAAAATAACTCCATTTTCCTACCAGCTGCGGGCAGACGTGAGATTAGAGAAACTCCAGGTCCAGGAGTTACTGGATGCTATTGGACGTGTTCGCTTAAGGCAAGCGACTCCGATGCCTACCACCTGTTCCTTCGTTCTGATGTCATATCGGTCAGTGCCGATATGTTCCGCTATCATGGTTATTCCGTTCGCCCTGTTCGTAATTTTTAATAATGTTACTAAACGAAAATAAAATGTGAATATAAATATGAAAACTAAATTTTTCTCCCCGTTTTTGCTTTTGGGAATACTTTGTTTCCTTGGTGTAGATGGCAAACTCCAGGCCTCTGAAAAAAATGACTCAACAATGACGTTACTTGCTAGTGGGGTAGTTGATACAGGTTTTTATCCTGCAAAGGACTTGTCCCCTGTGGAAATAGAGAAAGCTGTAAATGCAGTAAACCCTTACATTCTGTATCGTAAAGGTTCTGTTGCGGAGTATGCATTCCAGTACAATGGTAAGCAGGTACAGTTTATGGGACGTCCTACCTATATACAGCAAATTGTCTTTGATGAGAAAATAGAGAACGGGTTGCTGGTGGCTTATGTACAGTCGGCATACCTCAACAAGAAGCATGAACCCACTAAAGGTATCCCAGCCTCGTTCAAAGAATATACCTTCCCAACGGAGATAGACACAGCTGGGACTTACCATTATACCCATAACTTCCTACAGGATGTTTTTTTCCTCAGCAAGAGAAATGGTTATGGTGTTCTTTTCCCTGGAGTGATGAAACCTGGAATGAAACTTCAGTGTAGCACACTTTATGATAGTGCAAAGAATCTGTTTGGAGGTAAGGTTGAGGTTGAGACCATATATTCCGACTGGCAGGTAGTTGGTGAAGACAAGATTACTGTACCCGCAGGGACGTTCGATTGTGTGAAGATAATTGGTAGGCTTGTGCAAAAGACAGGGAAAATATTGGTAAGTGAGTCTATAACCTGCTGGATGGCAAGGGGAGTAGGAATGGTACAATATGAAACTATTAACGATAAGAGTAAGACAAAAGAACCTTTCGTCGCTTATCTGAATAAATTAGAATTAAAATAACGTCCGAATATCTTATTAACCATATTAAATAAAAGAAATTATGAAAAAAATTATCTTTATGGTCATCATTGCCACAATGACCTGTACAAATGTGAATGCACAGACTGTTATTAGTAATAATTACAGCCGTACCGATGGATTTAACTCCTCAATCACTGGCAATCAGAGTATAGAAACAGAAAGGGAGGATAAGAAAGAACTCCAAAAACGGCAGTCTGAGGTCGCCTTTACTTATTATCATCCCAAAGGTGGTGGCGGAGGTGCTGCAGGGTTTGATTATATGTTTAGCCATGTTCTCATGGGTGTAGATTACTCATGGGCTAAAAAGAATGATTACATGAAGTCGTTTTTTGGTATTCATGCTTATGTTGGTGGAAACTACCGATATTTTCTTGTTAATCGTGTCTATTTAGAGGGACGCGCGATGATAGGTTTTGGCCATGAGTCAATGGATGTGGTTAGTGGCTATTCATCTTATGGAAGTCCAAAATGGTCGGAGGTGAAGAACAATTATGGCTATTTGGCTTTTTCGCCACGGGTAGGTTTTTTGTTGTCAAAGAATTTCGGCATCAATGTTGGTTATGAGTGCGATTTATGGGAGTTCAAAAATGTAGGCCATAGATTTGCCTTTAGCCTAGTGTTTGTTCCTTAAAACTGTTATAGTATTTATCCATATTATTTTAAAATTTGTTATGAAAAAGTATTATTTGAGTCTTCTGGCCATGCTGCTAGTTGTATTCACGAGTGTTTGCCTCGTATCCTGTGGGGATGAGGAAGAAAATGTACCACAGACAGAGCAAAAAACTAAAGAAAAAACAAGCTCAGGTTCCTCGTCTTCCTCTTCTTCTTCAAGTTCAAATGATGATGACGACGATGATTGGGTTGAGTGTAGGGAATGCTACGGAAGTGGAAAATGTTCACGTTGTCATGGGTCAGGAAAATCTCCTACGACATCAGGACAACCATGTAATCGTTGCGATGGCTCAGGAAAATGTCATGTTTGTGATGGTAAAGGTGGGTGGAGAAGTTGATTGATATGGAATTCTAAGTATTACATAATAGTAGTTAAAGAATGGAGGGTGATTCAAATTTTGAATACATCCTCTTTTCTTCAAATCTTTCCATAATAGAATTGATGCACTTTAGATATGAAAAAGACATGTTTGAGATTAATGACAATATTGATGGTCATAACAATGATGAGTGCAACCTTCGTGTCGTGCAGCAGTGATGATGATATCGAGAACGCTGGTGGAGGTATTGCTGCAACAGATTTGGTCGGAAAGTCGTTTTATTTATATGAAGACGATCTTCTATATAAGTGGAATAAACAGGTTCTGTTTATTAGCCCATATTTCGCGGTCGCTCGTAAATGGGGTAAGGATTATGATATTGGGACTTGGAATTGGGGTGATTTAGATTGTTTGTATACCGTTACTGGTAATAAGGTTGTTGTATACTTAGAAAAGGATGATGGTTATTCCGAAAATTGGGTTCTCACTATGGTCAATGGAAAACCAGAAGGGTGGGAGGAACGGAGTTGGACTCAAAGCAAGCGTATCCTTTCGCATGACTCTTTTGATGCCAAGCCTGGCACAGCGGATATGTTTGGCTATTATGCTTATGATGGACTATATAAGTTTTGGCTTGTAGAAATAAATGATAGAATAGCAATAGGTGATTCAAAATTAGATAACTGGGAAAGAACATGTCGAAGCTATTCCGGTTTGGGATATCATGCCTATCATATCATAGACGAGAACACCATTGACGTTGTATGGGAGTACTTCTCCACGAAAAAGCCAAAAGAGAAGGGAACTTATACAGATTGGACTAAAACTTTCACAGTAATGAATGGTGCAAAAAGGACATCTATAACAGTGTACCATTACTTTGATACGGAAAATCGCACAGCTCGCCTAAAGTATGTAATGAACGGCAATAAGCTGGTCAATTCCAGTTCTTCAGATGGAAGTATCCCTTCTGTCTTGATTTACGAGGATGGAAAACTAAAAATGCCCCAAGATGATCCTGAACTTCAAGATGATTCAAGATATACTTCTACAAAACACTAATGTTATGTTGGTTGTCCGTTCCCTCCTCATGTGTTCTTGGATATTATTGTGAATTTGTGGTTAAAACTTGGTATAAAAGTATTGGAGCCCGCTAAAAAATGAAGGATATAAAATATTGAGGGGCTTACTTCTTGAAAATTGAATCCTCAATGCCTGTTTATCGACAATGCGGATTCATAATACGTCTTTTTTCATCTTTTTGCGGGCACCAATAAAAGTTAATTATTTTTGTTGCATTCAACCAATAATTTATATGCCAAAATTTATGGTTAATTTATGGCCATTTTGTAGGGACGTGACACGTCGCGTCCCTACTGAGTATGACAATGATTATGTAAGCTAATTGTGAACATCTACTTATAAGAAACAAGGTTTTACAACATAAAAATAAGATATATGAAACACAAGTACTTCTTTTTTTTGATGACCGTGCTTATGAGCATGGCTGCCAGTGTGGCTTCGGCCCACGACTTCGAGGTGGATGGCATCTATTACCGCAACACAACATCATATTATCCCCTCTCCTACACTGTTGCGGTAACCTATCGGGGTAATGGTCGTGCTACGTATGACAACGAATACACAGGCAGTGTCACCATCCCAGAATCAGTTACGTACAACAACATTACCTATAGCGTGACAAGAATCGACGGTTCTGCGTTCCGCTATTGCAGCAGTTTAGAGACAATTGCTGTAAACAGTGGTAACACGGTCTATGATTCTCGCGAAGGATGTAATGCCATTATTGAGATGGTTTCCAATACATTAATTGCAGGATGCAAGAATACCATCATCCCCAACAGCGTAACAAGCATCGGAAATAATGCGTTCTATGGCTGTAGTGGTCTGACATCAATCTCCATTCCCAACAGTGTGACAAGCATCTACGAATATGCGTTCTCTGGTTGCCGTGGCCTGACCTTCGTTGCTATTGGCAACAGCGTAACAAGCATCGGCGAATGTGCGTTCGAGAGTTGCAATGGCCTGATTGATATGTATTGTTATGCTACGGATGTACCCAAAGCATATTCCAGTAGTTTCCCATCTCCAGTTTCTCGTACGCTCCATGTTCCAGCCTCTTCCCTCGAAGCCTATATGACAACCGACCCTTGGAGCAAATTTGGCACAATCGTGGCCTTAACAGACGAAGAAGTGGGAATAAAGACAATTCAAAATTCTCCGATGAGCGAAGCGGAAGAGCCGATTACAAGATTCAAAAATCAAAATGTCCATGACCTCAGCGGACGTCAGCAGAGGAAGATGCAACGGGGTATGAATCTCTTGCGCATGAGCGACGGCACCACAAGAAAGGTGCTGGTTAAGTGAGCGCAAATCGATGCTTGAATCAGCTATGCCGAACGTTTTCGATAAGCCAGATGAGCAATGCCAAGTTCGCTTGAGCATTGCCATGGCGAGAAAAGGTCGGATAAAATCCAACCTGAAGCAGCTCGAACGAGGTTCAAGGTATTGGTGAAATAAACAAGGATACTTATTACATGTCTAATAAAACTTTGAAATCGCATATCTTAAGGAAAACTTCAAGGAACCATATTGGCAGAAGGGAGCATCTCATCAGATTGCTCCCTTTTGCTTGTTATACAGTGTAATCCTTCTGCTCGGGCAATCAACGCATATTGATTGTCTCAATCGATGGGAATCATAAAATAAAGCCGTTGTTTATGGAGTTTATACCCATAAAGATACGATATTAATTTTTTTTGTTGTATCTTTGTACCCGACTTAGATAAGACATGGTATGAAGGTATTGAAATTCGGCGGAACATCCGTAGGTTCCGTAGAAAGTATTTTAAGTGTTAAGAAGATAGTAGAGTCCCAGGAGGAGCCTGTAATCGTTGTAGTATCGGCACTCGGAGGGATAACCGATAAACTTATTCGCACGGCGCAGATGGCAGTGGATGGCGACAGCCAGTACAGCCAGTTGTTCTCCGAAATTGCCCAAAGACATGAGATGATGATAACGTCCGTCATCCCCGAGGGAGACCGACGTGAGACATTGTTGGTAATTATCCGTTCGCTCCTGGAGGAGTTGCGGAGTATCTACCAGGGTGTATTCCTCATTCGAGACCTCTCTCCGAAGACGCTGGCAGCCATTGTCAGTTACGGAGAACGAATGTCGAGCCGCATAGTGGGTACGCTCATCTCGGAAGCCAAGTGGTACGACAGTCGTGAGTTTATCAAGACCGAGCGTCAGGGAAAGAAGAACGTTCTGGCTACGGAGCTGACGAATGAATTGGTCAAGGCCAAATTCAAGACCCTCCTCCCAGCCTCCCCCCGTAATGGGGGAGGAGCCAAGGTGGCAGACAATAGTATCCAAAGTCCCTCGCCATTATGGGAGAGGGATTTAGGGAGAGGGTCTTTTGTTGTCGTTTGCGGGGGCTTCATCTCCACGGACAAGGACACGGGCGAGGTGACCAACCTGGGACGTGGCGGTAGCGACTACACGGCCAGCATTCTGGCTGCTGCCCTCAATGCCGAGGCACTGGAGATATGGACCGACGTGGATGGCTTCATGACGGCCGACCCGAAGGTTATCCAGACGGCCTACACCATTCCCGAACTGACCTACGTAGAGGCCATGGAGTTGTGTAACTTCGGTGCCAAGGTGGTATATCCGCCAACTATCTATCCTGTTTGTGTCAAGAATATTCCCATACTGATAAAGAATACCTTCAACCCCGATGGTGACGGTACCATCATCAAGAGCGAGGTGAAGGACGATACCCGAAGCATCAAGGGTATATCGAGCATCAAGGGCACGAGTCTGATTACGGTGGCCGGTCTTTCGATGGTGGGTGTCATCGGTGTGAACCGTCGCATCTTCTCCCGTCTGGCCGAGAACGGTATATCGGTGTTCATGGTCAGTCAGGCATCGTCGGAGAACAGCACCAGTATTGGTGTCCGTGCCGAAGACTGTGAGGAAGCCTGCCGTGTGCTGAACGAGGAGTTTGAGAAGGAAATTGCCGACGGCCGCATGTTCCCCATGCAGGCTGAGAGCGGACTGGCCACGGTGGCTGTGGTGGGCGAGAACATGAAGCACACCCCGGGCATTGCCGGTAAGCTGTTTGGCACGTTGGGTAGAAGCGGTATTTCTGTCATCGCCTGTGCCCAGGGTGCGAGCGAGACGAACATCTCGTTTGTCATCAATGAGACATTCCTGCGTAAGGCTTTGAACTCCATCCACGACTCCTTCTTCCTGTCGGAATACAAGGAGGTGAACCTCTTCGTCTGCGGAGTGGGCACGGTGGGCGGCTCTCTGCTCGAACAGATTTGTCAGCAGCAGGAAAAGCTGATGCGCGAGCTTCGCATCAAACTCAATGTCGTGGGCATTGCCAGCAGTCAGCGTGCCATGTTCCGTCGTGAGGGACTTAGTCTCAACGGTTTCCGCGAACAGTTGAAACAGGCTCCCGAGAGCAACATCCATCGGCTTCGCGAGGAGGTTATCGGCATGAACATCTTCAACTCCGTCTTTGTCGATTGTACGGCATCGGCTGAGGTGGCCAGCCTCTACAAGGACTTACTCAACCACAACATCAATGTGGTGGCTGCCAACAAGGTGGCTGCCAGCGGTCCCTATCATGACTACCGCGAACTGAAGCAGATAGCCCAGCAGAGGGGTGTGAAATTCCTCTTCGAGACCAATGTGGGTGCAGGGTTGCCCATCATACGTACCATCAACGACCTGGTGAACTCCGGTGACAAGATACTGCGCATCGAAGCTGTTCTTTCGGGCACCTTGAACTTCATTTTCAATACCCTCAGCAAGGATATTCCTCTCAGTCAGACCGTACGTATGGCGAAGGAGGAGGGCTACAGCGAGCCCGACCCACGCATCGACCTCAGTGGAAAGGATGTGATTCGCAAACTGGTCATTCTTTCCCGTGAGGCAGGTTATGAGATTGAACAGGAGGATGTGGAGAAGAATCTCTTCATTCCCCAATCGATGTTCGAGGGTACTCAGGACGACTTCTGGAAGAATCTGCCCACGTTGGATGCAGAGTTTGAACGTCGGCGTGAGGAACTGGAACGTAACCATCGTGTATGGCGTTTCGTGGCTCGGTATGCCGATGGCAAGGGTAGTGTGTCCCTGCAGGAGTTCGACCAAAGTCATGCTTTCTATGGCCTGAAGGGTTCCAACAATATTGTCCTGCTCACCACAGAGCGTTACAACGAGTACCCCATGCTCATTCAGGGCTACGGTGCCGGTGCCTCGGTGACGGCAGCTGGTGTGTTTGCGGATATAATGAGTTTGGCTTAAGACGAGCGACCCCACCCCCAATCCCCTCCCGAGGGAGGGGCGTAGTTACATAATAGGGTATTAGTTATGGAAAAAAAAGTAAAAGGACAATTGGCAGAACTATCTACTCCCTTCCCTCGGGAAGGGCGAGGGGATGGGGTCAAGCATCTAATCATATTAGCTGACGGCATGGCCGACTGGCCTGTTGAGGCTCTGGGAGGAAAGACCCTCCTGCAATATGCCGACACGCCACACTTTGACTTCCTGGCTCGCAACGGGCGTTGCGGTATGTTGAAGACCGTGCCCGACGGGTTCCATCCGGGCAGCGAGGTGGCCAACAGCAGCATACTGGGTTACGACCAGCATAAGGTTTATGAAGGTCGTGGACCGTTGGAGGCCGCCAGCATCGGTGTGGAGTTGGCTGACGATGACCTTGCCCTTCGTTGTAATTTCGTCTGCCTCGAAGGCGATCTCCTGAAGAATCATTCCTGCGGACGCTTGGAGACGGAGGAATCCGACATACTGATAAAGTATCTTGGTGAACATCTCAATAACGACCGCATCCACTTCTACACGGGTGTGCAATACCGCAATCTCCTCGTTATCAAGGGGGGCAATAAGCATATCCAGTGTACACCACCTCACGATATTCCCTTAAAGCCTTGGCGAAGCTACCTCCCCCAAGCCACCTCCGAAGGCGGGGGATGTGAGACTGCATCCTTGCTTTGTAATTTGATAATGAAGAGTCAGGAACTGCTCAAGGAGCATCCCCTAAACAAGGAGCGCATGGCACGGGGTATGGACCCGGCCAACAGCATCTGGCCGTGGGGTGGGGGATATAAGCCCAAGATGGTACCCCTGACCGAACGATTCTCCGAAATCAAGAGTGGGGCTGTTATTACGGCCGTTGATCTCATCCGTGGTATCGGTCGCTATGCTGGCTTACGTGTCATCGACGTTCCTGGTGCTACAGGACTTTGGGATACCAACTATGAGGGTAAGGCACAGACTGCCATAGATGCCCTGAAGACCGACGACTTTGTCTATCTCCACGTTGAAGCTTGCGATGAAGCCGGCCATGACGGTGACCTTGAGTTGAAACTCAAGTGCATAGAGAATCTTGATAAGAGATTGGTGGCTCCTATACTCAATGCCTTCGACCCCACCCCCAATCCCCTCCCGAGGGAGGGGAGTATGATGGGGACAGGTGCAACAGTTCCCTCTCTACAAGAGAGGGCGGGGGGAGAGTCCGAGCAGGGGACTGGCCTTTCTATTGCCCTCTTGCCCGACCATCCCACACCTGTGGCACATCGCACACATACCAACGAACCCATTCCATTCTGCATCTACTATCCTAGCATCGAGCCCGACGAGGTGCAGACCTTCGACGAGGTGGCCTGTAAGCAAGGAGCCTACGGTAACCTCGAAGGAGATGAGTTTATTGAGGAGTTTATGAGATGATCCCACCCCCAATCCCCTCCCGAGGGAGGGGCGTATATAGGGGAAGATGGTAAAATAATTAAGATAATGATTAGAAAAATATGGATAACAAAATAACACAATCAGCAAACGTAGTTACTCCCTTCCCTCGGGTAATCGGCTCTGCCGCTTGCATAGCGAATGCGGAGCAAGAAGGGCAAGGGGATGGGGTCGCTTACTATAGCACCAACGGCAAGGCACCGCTTGCCACACTTGAGAAGGCCGTCGTAAAGGGACTGGCCGAAGACAAGGGACTCTATATGCCCGAACGTATCAATCCCCTGCCCAAGGAGTTCTTTGACGAAATGTCGCAGATGACATTTCAGGAAGTGGCTTATCGCGTGGCTGACCGTTTCTTTGGCGAGGACATCCCTGCTGAAGACCTGAAACGAATCGTATATGATACGCTCTCCTTTGACTGCCCCTTGGTGAAGGTGGAGGAGAACATCTACTCCCTCGAACTTTTCCATGGTCCCACGCTGGCCTTCAAGGATGTCGGTGCCCGTTTCATGGCGCGTATGCTGCAGATCCTCCTCCCAGCCTCCCCCCGTAATGGGGGAGGAGCCGAGTTGGTGGGAAACCAAAGTCCCTCGCCATTACGGGAGAGGGATTTAGGGAGAGGGTCTTCCGTCAATGTTCTCGTGGCCACTTCGGGTGACACGGGTTCGGCTGTGGCCAATGGTTTCCTTGGTGTAGAGGGAATCCACGTTTATGTGCTCTACCCCAAGGGAAAGGTCAGCCCCATTCAGGAATGCCAGTTCACCACCCTTGGCCAGAACATCACGGCCATTGAGGTGGATGGTGTGTTCGACGATTGTCAGGCTCTGGTGAAGTCGGCCTTCATGGATGCCGAACTGAACGCTCACATGCAACTGACCTCAGCCAACAGCATCAACGTCGCCCGCTTCCTGCCCCAGTCGTTCTACTACTTCTGGGCGGTGGCTCAATTTATGAAAGTTGAAAGTTTAAAGTTCAAAGTTGAGAGTTATGCCTCCGGCGAGTCTGAGACGGGAAGAAATCAAGGTGCAGCCCAAAAACTTTCAACTTTGAACTTTGAACTTTCAACTCCCCTTGTTTGCTGTGTTCCCTCAGGTAACTTCGGAAACATCTGTTCTGCCTTGTTTGGCAAGCGTATGGGGCTGCCTATCAGTCGATTCATCGCTGCCAACAATGCCAACGACGTGTTCTACGAATACCTGCAGACGGGCGAGTACCATCCGCGTCCTAGCGTACAGACCCTGGCCAATGCCATGGATGTGGGCGCCCCCAGCAACTTCGCCCGTATCTATGACCTTTATGGCCGTAGTCATGAGGCTATCAGCAAGGACATTAGTGGAGCCACTTACACCGACGAACAAATTGCCGAGACCATCCGTCAGTGCTTAAAGGATACGGGATATCTGCTCGATCCCCACGGAGCCTGTGGCTATCGTGCATTGAAGGAGAATCTTCGTCCGGGCGAGGTTGGTTTCTTCCTCGAAACCGCTCATCCTGCCAAGTTCAAGGACACTGTAGAACGTATCACGGGACAGCCCGTAGCCATCCCCGACAAACTTGCCGCCTTCATGAAGGGACAGAAGCAAAGCGTTTCTATGACCAAGAACTTTGCCGATTTCAAAGCATATCTCCTTGCCCAGTAACAACAATAGGATGTTGTTGACAGAATAGAGGGAATTATGTATAGGAATATGTTAGATATTTATTTGGCCGTTGGGGGGTGATTTCGTAACTTTGCACGGAAAAATACGTAAAAATAGCATTTTATGAAAAGAATAACATCTTGGTTGAAAACAACCATAGTGATTGCTGCCAGCATGGCAATGACGGCTTGTGGTAATAAACAGGCTCAAACTGAAGAAGTACAGTATGTAAAAACCGTGGAGGCAAAGCGCATTGGCGATGATGCCGAACTTAACTATCCTGGTCGGACGAAGAGTTCAGAGGAGGTGAATGTGGCTTTCCGCGTGAGTGGTACCATTCTGCGTGTGTTGGTGGATGAGGGACAGTTTGTGAAAAAGGGACAACTTATCGCTGAGATGGATCCTCGGGACTACGAAGTTCAGCTGGCTGCAACCCAGGCCGAATACGAACAGATTAAGGCCGATGCCGAGAGGGTGATGGCCTTATATGAGGAAGACGGCACCACGGCATCGAACTACGACCGTGCCCGATATGGATTGAAACAAATTACGGAAAAACTGACAAACCACAAGAATCAGCTTGCCGACACACGTCTCTATGCCCCTATGAGTGGCTACATACAGAACAAAATGCATAAGTCGGGCGAAACGGTTGCAGCCGGAATGCCTGTGGTATCGATGTTCAATGCTGGAGATGTTGAGATTGAGGTCTTTGTTCCTGCATCCGACTATGCTCGTCAAAATGACCTCCTCAGTGCCACATGCTCGTTCGAGGTGACTCCCGGTAAGGTATATCCGTTGGAGATTGTGCGAGTGAGCAAGGAGGCAAACGCCAGTCAGCTCTATGCTGCCCGTCTGCGCATCAAGGGCGGTTACGACCACCAAAAGATAACTCCGGGTATGTCCACCATGGTGTATGTAACCTACCATGCATCGAACGAAGATGATGGAGTTGTCATCCCTGTTACTGCAATTAAACACCAAGGCGAGGTTTCCTCAGTATTTGTGTTTGACAAGAAACAGAGTGTGGTAAAAGAACGTAAGGTGGAAGTGGGACGTATCGATTTGGATGGTAACATTCAAGTTCTGAATGGTCTGGAGGCTCAGGAAACTGTGGTATGTGCCGGAGTTCGTTATCTTACCGACGGTCAGCACGTGAAGGAGATGGAAAAGACCTCAAAGGCAAATGTTGGAGGACTGTTGTAATTTACATTTACCATTTACCATTTAACGTCCCGCAGGCTACATTTGCCATTTGCCATTTTACATTATAATTTGCCATTTTACATTTGCCATTGAAATATTGTTATGGAACTTGATTTTTCCCGATGGGGGTTGAACAATCGAAAGCTCGTCTCCTTTTTTGTTATTATATTGGTATTGGGTGGTATAATCAGTTACGATTCCATGCCCAAACTGGAAGACCCCGCCATTAAGGTGAAACAGGCCATGGTGGTGACCACCTATCCTGGTGCTTCGGCTCATGAGGTGGAACTTGAAGTGACGGACAAACTGGAGAAGTCGATTCGCGAAATGTCGTCTCTCGACAATGTGCAGAGCCAGTCGCTGAATGACCTGAGTATCATTACTGTGGAACTGAAGACAACCGTGAAGGACGAGGATGTGGAACAGCAATGGGACATGTTGCGCCGAAAGGTGAACAATGTGGCCTCGTCGCTTCCCAGTTCTGCATCGACTCCTATGGTACGAGACGACTTTGGTGATGTGTACGGCATGTTCTATGCCCTCATGGCCGACGGACTCAGTGACCGCGAGATGTCAGACTATGCCGAGTTGGTGAAACGCAACGTAGCAGACATAGATGGTGTGTCACGAGTTGAAATCTATGGCCAGCGACAGGAATGTATTTACATCGAGATGCGTCAGGACAAGATGGCCAACCTTGGGGTTATGCCCATGGAGGTGATAATGACTCTCAATAATCAGAACAAAACCACCTATTCCGGTTATTATGACAACGGCACCCATCGTGTACGTGTTACTGTCAACGACCGTTTCAAGAAGGTGGAGGACATTGCTAACATGATTATTCAGGGACATGACGACGAGCAACTCCGCATCAGCGACGTGGCACGAGTGTACAAGGGATATGCCGACCCGACGCGCAACGAAATGAAGCGTGACGGAGAGCGTGCTCTCGGAATCTCCATTGCAGGTGTGCCTGAAAAGGACATCGTAAAAGTTGGTAAGGAGGTGGAGAAGACATTCAGCGAACTTAGCAAAACCATGCCCGTCGGTGTGAAGTTCGAGAAGGTTTTCAACCAGCCTGAACGTGTGGAGAACGCCCTCAACACGTTCCTCGTCAACTTGCTTGAGTCCGTTCTCATCGTGGTTGTGGTACTCATCTTTACGATGGGTTTCAAGTCGGGTTTGATTATCGGTATCAGTCTGTTTACCATCGTCCTCGGTTCGCTGCTCGTGCTTGGAGGCTTCGATGGTACTCTGCAACGAGTGAGTCTTGCATCCTTCATCTTAGCCATGGGTATGCTGGTGGACAATGCCATTGTTATCGTCGATGGTATCCTTGTTGAGTTGAAGCAGGGGGCTTCGCGCATGGAGGCACTTACGACCATTGGTCGCCGGACGGCCATGCCATTGCTTGGTGCCACACTCATAGCCATCCTGGCCTTCTGGCCCATCTTCCTTAGCCCGGACACGGCTGGCGTTTACGTGCGCGACCTCTTTATCGTCATTGCCGTATCGCTCCTTCTGTCGTGGATTCTTGCCCTTGTGCACGTTCCCATCATGGCCGACCGTATGCTCAAGGCTCCGGAGAAGACGGCCGACGGTGATGACCCCTATAAGGGTTGGAGCTATGTCGTACTCGAAAAGATTATGAACTTCGGATTTCGCTTCCGTGGTGTGATGATTGTTCTAGCCGTTGCCTTGGTGGCACTCTGTGCATGGGGTTATAAGTTCCTCAATCAGGCTTTCTTCCCTGACATGGAGTACGACCAACTATACATGGAATACAAATTGCCCGAGGGAACCAACCACACTCAGGTGGCACAAGACTTGGCAGAAATCAATGAATACCTCAAGGGACGCAAGGAGATAACACACATTACAACCTCTATTGGCGCCACGCCGAGTCGATACAATCTGGTGAGAAGTATAGCTACCCCGTCGCTGTCATACGGTGAACTTATTATTGACTTCGAGAGTCCCAAGGCACTGGTGGACAATGTCAATGACATACAAAGTGAGTTGAACAAACGCTTCCCTGATGCTTACATCAAGCTCAAGCGTTACAACCTCATGTTCAAGAAATATCCCATCGAGGTATGTTTCAGTGGACCAGACCCTGCCGTCCTGCACCATCTTTCCGATTCTGCCATGGCCATCATCGCAGCTTCAGACAAGGTGTACCTGCCCACGTCGGACTGGGAACCGCAGGTGCCTGTACTCTCTGTGGAATACGATCAGCCTGCAGCCCGAACTACGGGTTTGAGTCGTGCCGATGTGGCTACCTCCATTCTGGCATACGCAGGTGGCATCCCCATAGCTACCTTCTATGATGGCATTCATAGCGAGGGAATTGTTCTCAAGTGTACCGATGCCCATGGTAACGATATTGACCGCATAGACAATGTTCCCGTCTTTGGTATGTTGCCCAACCTCAACAACCTGCTCAATCGTTCCACGATACAGAAATTCGTGTCTGGTGCCGTCAAAAAGGAGCAACTCATTGAAATGGTTACTCAAACGACTCCGCTCAAGCAGGTGGCCAAGTCCGTTGACTTGAAGTGGGAGGAACCCGTTGTCATGCGCTATAATGGTCAACGTCAACAGCGTGTTCAGTGTTCTCCGCGTCCGGGTGTAGGTACTGAAGCCGCTCGTGTGGCTATTGCGAAGGAGATAGAAAAGATAAAGCTTCCCTCTGGTTATGAACTCTCTTGGCAGGGTGAGAAAATGGCAAGCGACCGCTCTATGCAATACCTATTCAAAGGTTTCCCCTTGGCTATCATCCTCATGATAATGATTCTTATCATGCTTTTCAAGGATTACAAGAAGCCCGCCATCATCTTCTGTTGCATTCCACTCATCTTGGTGGGTGTAATTCCCACGGTGCTACTCACAGGTAAACCCTTCGGTTTCGTGGCCATTGTGGGTGTACTCGGACTTATTGGTATGATGATTAAGAACGGCATTGTACTTATGGACGAAATCAATCTCCAGATTGCTGAAGGCGTTGAGCCGCATGCGGCCCTCGTCAACAGTTCGAAGAGTCGTCTGCGTCCCGTGATGATGGCCTCGCTTACCACCATTCTCGGTATGATACCCCTCGTTCCCGATTCCATGTTCGGCAGCCTTGCTGTCACCATCATGGGAGGTCTGTTCGTGGGTACGCTCATTACGCTCATCTTCATTCCTATACTCTACGCAATGTTCTTCAAGATAAAATAAGCAAGATGAAACGTATATATCTATCGTTCGCCCTACTTGTTGGCGTAATTAACTTTCAACTTTCATTTTTCAATTTTCAACTCAGCCACGCCGTGGCTCAGGATGCTCCGCGTCAACTTACGCTCGAACAGGCACGCGAACTGGCTCTGCAGAACAACAAGGACATTACAAAGTCCCAACTCACCATAGAACAGACCAAAAACGACGCAAAGGCATATAAAACCAACTATTTCCCGCGTATAAACGCCCTTGCAGGTGATTTGTATTCCACGCATAGCGGTGAATTTACCATCAGTGGGGGACACCTGCCCATCTACACGCTGAACCCAGCCACTGGTACTTATATTCCTAACGTAACAGTCAATCCAGACGGAAGTTACACACTCAACCAGTATGCTGATTTTCCGTCGCAGAGTATGGAATACAAGATGAACAACGTCTTCTTCGGCAGTGTTTCGCTCACCCAGCCTCTTTACACGGGTGGAAAGATAAGGTCGGCTCATCGTATGGCCCTGCGCGGAGCTGACATGGCCGTTGAAAACCTTCGTCTCACTGAAAGTCAGGTATTGCTCCGTACCGATGAAGCCTACATGCAGGCCATCCGGGCACGCCAGTTGGCCGATGTGGCCCGTGCCTACAAGCAGTTGCTCGACGAACTCATGAAAAACGTGGAGAGTGCCGTGCGTCATGGCTTGAAAACCCGCAACGATATGATGAAGGTTCAGGTGAAGCTCAACGAAGCCGAGCTTTCCATCCAGCGTGCTGACAATGCCACGCGTCTGGCTACGATGAATCTCTGCCACGTTATCGGCCTGCCTTTGACCACACCCCTTCAACTCGATGCCGAGCAACTCCCGGCTCAAAACTCAGAGCTCGGGACTCAGGACTCAGAACTTTCAACGCTCGCAAACCGTCCCGAATCGGCTATATTGCAGGCCAAGACCGATATTGCTGCCCAGCAAGTTCGTCTTACCCGTAGCGACTACCTGCCACAGGTTGCCTTGTTTGCCGGTTATTCTTATGTCAACGGAGTCAAGTTGGCGGGCAGTAAACTTCTCGACGGAGGTGGTGCCGCCGTGGGAGCAACCCTTAAGGTACCTATTGTCAGCTTTGGCGAACGCATCTACAAAGTCCGTTCTGCCAAGGCCCGTCAGCAGATAGCTCAGACCGACCAACAAGACCTTACCGAGCAGATGCAGTTGGAATTGGCTCAGGCTCAGAACAACTATACTGAGGCCCAGACTGAGGTTGACATCACCGAGCGAAATATGAAACAGGCTGACGAAAACATGCGACTTGCCCGACATCAGTACGATGTGGGGATGGAACCCCTCTCGCAACTTCTTGATGCACAAGCCATGTGGCAACAAAGTTCTGCCAACTACGTTAATGCGAAGTGCCAGCTTCAAGTTGCCTACACCAAACTGCTGAAGGCGCAGGGAAATCTGAAATAATGTTTCCCAGGATTCACGTTAACTCATTATATACAAGGAGGCTGTGTCGATTTCGACACAGCCTCCTTTTTTGTTTAAACCCAAATGGTTTTCCCGTTATCGGGCTTGGCGATATTTCTTTGGGGATATTCCAGTTTGGTTCTTGAACCATCGGCCGAAGAAGCTCTGGTTGGGGAAGGATAGATTGTAGGTAACCTCCTGTATGCTCATGTTGGTATATCGGAGCAGATTCTTAGCTTCGAGCAATACGTTTTGGTTTATCCATTCCGTAGGTCCGTGACCAGATGCACGGCGAATGACGATACTCATGTATTTGGGGGTGAGATGCATTTGTTCGGCATAGAAAGAAACACGTCGCTCCTTGCGGTAGTGCTGGCCAACAAGTTGTATGAAATGGCGGAAGATGATTTCCTCGTGGGGTGTTTTTATTTCGATACCCTGTTGTCGGATGCTTTTGAGATAATTGATAAGCAACGAACAGAAATGGTAGAACAAAGTGCGGCCTGTAGAGCGTACTATTTCGTGGTAATGGAGAAGGTCTGACGGTTGGCTGATGAAATCGCCCAAAAGGGAAATCTGCCTTTGTAGCAGGTTAAACTGTTCGTCGGTGAGTGAAAAACAGTAGAGATTGTTCAATGAGGCGATGTGTGGCAATAGGTTCTGAAACGAGATGTTGATTTTCTCGAGGAAGTCTTCGTTGCAAATGACTACACTGACGCGACTGTCCTTAACGTCCTCGACTTGGATGATGGTGCCCGAGCGAGCAAAGAAAACCATGCCTGGGGTGAGGTGGATTTGATGCAAATTGCAGGTGATGGACATTTCGCCCTCGGCACAGAGTAAGAGGATTAGTCCATCCATGCGAGTGGGGGAGCGGAAGAGTTCTTTGTTTTTCTCCGAACTTACGTAACTCGTATCGGAGACAATGAGACAGTCTCCTTGATAGAAATGGCCTTGTTCTGGGATGATTATTCCTTCTCGGAGCATTCGCAGGATAGGGTATGTGGAGATGTTGTCTGTCTTTTTCATATAGAAAAGTATTTTCGGTCATAAAATTACGTTTTTTTATCCAAATATCCATCATCCTTTCTTTTTATTCCGACCTTTAGGACAATACTTATTCCTCATTGGACTTTGTTTTGTGACGCGAAAGCAGTAACTTTGCAATTCATTAACGTACAAATTGATAATTGATAATGTATAATATGGAGAAAACAATCAGGGGTATATATTATCCCTATTCTTTAGTTCTCCTGTTCCTAATTCTTTTCACGGCTTGTGGTACGAAGCAGGAACAAGGTGAAGAAGAGACGATTGCCGTTGTCGTGGAGAAGGTTGCCCCGACGAACGACTATGCCCAGATGCCATACGTGGGTGTGGTGGAGGAAGAGAGTTCCACAAGTGTGAGTTTCACGGGCATGGCCATGCTGAAGACTATGACCGTGAGCGAAGGTCAGCCTGTCAAGAAAGGACAGCTGCTGGCCGTCATCGACGAGACACAGGCTGCCAACGCCTTAGCCACGACGAAGGCTGCACTCGATCAGGCCAAGGATGCCTACGAACGTATGAAACTTTTGCATGAAAACCAGTCACTGCCCGACATGAAGTGGGTGGAGGTGGAGAGCAAGGTGGCTCAGGCACAGTCCGCCTACGACATGGCGAAGAAAAATCTCGACGACTGCCGTATCTACGCTCCCGTGAGCGGTGTGGTAGGCACGAAGATTATGGGGGTGGGTGAAACGGTATTGCCTACGGAACCCGTCCTGACCATCCTCTCGATAGACCGCGTGAAGGTGCGTGTGGCCATCCCCGAGCGTGAGATTGCCAGCATTACCCCAGGCACCGCCACAACCATCACGGTGGATGCTCTCGGTGACGAAACCTTTCAGGGCGGACGCATCGAGAAGGGTGTCACAGCCGACCCTCTGACGCACACCTACGACATCCGCATCACGGTGCCTAATCCCGGACACAAGTTGTTGCCGGGGATGGTGGCAAGAACTCAAATTAAGAGTGAAGAATTAAGAATTAAGAATTATTCAGCATTGACGTTGCCTGTGACTGCTGTGCAGCAATCCAGCGATAGGTCACTGTTTGTTTGGGTTGCAAAGGACGGAAAGGCGCACCGTCGGCCCGTAACCATCGGGCAGACGGTGGGCAACCGTATCGTGATAGAGAGTGGACTTGCCGAGGGCGAACAAGTGATTGTGGAAGGCTACCAGAAAGTGGGTGAAGGAACGCCAGTGACATACTGACCCCCACCCCTCAGCCCTCCCCGAGGGGAGGGAGTATATACGTACATAAAGACAGATAATAATGCATACGCATAATATAGAAGAAAACAAGCAGACCTCGAATGTGACTACTCCCCTCCCTCGGGAGGGGCAAGGGAGTGGGGTCGTTGGTAAGTGGCGAGGTTCTTGGGCCGCATGGCCAGTCAATAACTACCGCATCACGATTGTCATTACGGCGTTGCTGCTGCTGTTCGGGCTTTACGGCATGTACATGATGCCGAAGGACGAGTTCCCCGCCTACACCGTCCGACAGGGATTGGTGGTGGCTGTGATGCCGGGAGCCACGAGTGAGGAGATAGAATCACAGGTGGCGCGGCCTTTGGAGCGTTACCTCTTTACCTACAAAGAGGTGAAGCGTGAGAAGACCACCACAACGAGCCAGAACGGAATGTGTCTGGTGATGGTGCAGCTGCAAGACAACGTGAACAACAAGGACGAGGTGTGGAGTAAACTGAAGCACGGCTTGAACACCTTCAAGAGTCAGTTGCCCAGTGGGGTAGTGGCTCTCGTTGTGAACGACGACTTCGGCGATGCCTGCGCCCTGTTGATAACCGTTGAGAGTCAGCAGCGTAGCTACCGCGAACTGAAGCAGTACAGCGATGAACTGGCCGACCGCCTCAGACGGGTGAAGTCGGTGAGCAACGTGCGGCAGTACGGCGAGATAAAGGAACAACTGACCCTCTACATCGACCGCGAACGGCTGGCCGCCTACGGCATCGGTCAGGCAGCCCTGATGCAAGCCATCAATGGGCAGGGACTGACCACAATGGCCGGCAGCGTGACGGGTGGCGAGCAGAACATCCAACTTCACGTAGCACCCACGCAGAGCAGCGAGGAGGAACTGATGAACCAAATCATCTTCTCTTCTAATAACAAGGTGGTGCGCGTGCGCGACATCGCCACCGTGAAGCGTGAGTACGACACCAGCGAGAGTTATGTGGAAAATAATGGCAACCGTTGTGTGTTGCTTTCGTTGGAGATGAACTCGGGCAACAACATTGTGGCATACGGCGAACAGGTGGACGAGGTTATCAATCAGTTCAAGAAGGAGTATCTGCCACAGGATGTGGAGATCCGACGCATCACCGACCAACCCAAGGTGGTGGGCGATTCGGTTCACGACTTCCTGCGCGACCTCTTCATCTCTATGGCCATCATCGTACTGGTGATGATGATATTGTTCCCCGTTCGTTCGGCCATCGTGGCGGCGATTACGATTCCTTTGAGCACCTTCACCTCTACGGGCATCATGTATGCCTTGGGCATTCCCCTAAACACCATCACACTGGCTTGCCTTATCGTCGTCTTGGGTATGATTGTGGACAACTCCATTGTGGTCATCGATGGCTATCTGGAGTATCTGGGAAAGGGTCATGGCCGTCGCGAGTCGGCAGTGTTGGCCGTCCAGCAATACTTTGCGCCCATGATGCTGGCCACCGTCTGCATCTGTGCCATCTTCTTCCCCTTGATTATGACCATGCGTGGTGAGGCGCACGATGTCATCCAGTCATTCCCCATCACGATGACCATCAACCTTATGGTGTCGCTGGCGGTGGCTGTAGCGGTCATTCCCGTGCTGAATGCGGCATTGATTAAAAAAGCACCCGCTCCCCGCTCTACAAGGGAGGGGAAAGGGGGAGGGTCCATTACCGACCGCGTGCAACTGATATACGACAAGGCATTGAAGTGGACCTTCAAGCATCCTACGCTGACGATGGAGGGGGCTGTGGTATTGGTGGTTGTGACCAGTCTCATCTTCCCGCAACTGAAGATGCGTCAGTTCCCGTACGCCGACCGCAACCAGTTTGCCGTCGAGATATTCCTGCCCGAGGGCGAGGGACTTGACCGCACGCGAGAGATAGCCGACTCGATGCGCAACGTCTTGCAGCGCGATGAGCGCGTCGTCAGTGTGACCTCGTTCATCGGATGCAGCAGCCCTCGCTTCCAGGTGTCTTACGCGCCGCAGATGGGTGGACGGAACTTCGCCCAACTTATCGTGAACACGCCCGACATCGAGACCACCTTTGGGATGCTCAACGACTATGCCCCCGAGTGGAGCAATCATTGGCCCGATGCCTACGTGCGTTTCAAGCAAATGGACTTCCTCTATGTGCCGACGCACGAGTATCGCTTCTATGGCGAGAACCTCGACAGTCTGAATCGTGCCGCCGAGATGCTGATGGCAGAGATGCGTCGCATTCCTGGCATCGAGTGGGTGCACACCGACTACGACCAGCCGCATCCCATCATGGAGGTGAACCTCGACCCCGTCACCTCGGCTCAGCTTGGCATCAACCGCACTACAGCCCAGTTGCAGTTGATGTTGCAGACGGGCGAGATGCAAGTTGGAAGTATCTGGGAGGGCGACTACGAAGTGCCCATCATCGTGAAGGATGCCTCCACGCAGCACATGAAACTCGGTGAGGTAGCCAACACCTACCTGACCACCCAGACGGGACAGAGTGTGACCCTGCGCCAGGTGGCTGAAGTCAGTCCGAAGTGGACGCAGTCGAAGATTGTACACCGCAACGGCGAGCGTTGCATCAGTGTTACCGCCGAAGGCAAACGCAACATCCTTGCTGCCCCCATCCAAAGCCAGATACAAGAGATTATGAAGAAGATGCGTCTGCCGCAGGGCGTGCGTAGCGAAGTGGGCGGCGAAGTGGAACTGAACGGCGAGATGCTTCCCCAGATAGCAGCCGGCATCGGCATTGCTCTAGTCATAATCTTCTTCTTCATCCTTTTCAACTTCAAGCGATTCGGCATCACCATTATCTGCATGGCAGCCATTGCGTTGAGTATGCCAGGAGCCATGATTGGCCTTTGGATTGCCAACCGCACGCTGGGCCTAACCTCCCTCTTCGGATTCATCACCCTCATGGGTATTATCATGCGCAACGAAATCCTCATTTTCGAACATGCCGACGAGCGGATGAAGCAAGGTTGGTCGGCAAAGGATGCCGCCTTCGATGCGGGGTGCCGCCGTATGGTGCCCATATTCCTGACTACTGCCACTACGGCAGTTGGTGTCATCCCGATGATAATCGCAGGTTCCTCGTTCTGGATGCCTGTGGGCATCACCATCTTTGCAGGCGGTATTGGTACGCTCATCCTCGTCGTCACCGTACTTCCTGTGGTGTATTGGAAACTAAGAGATAAAGCCCCCTCCCGTCCTCCCCGAGGGGAGGGGAAGGCAATCGCCCTTGCTTTCTTATTGATGTTGCCGGCTTCATTGTCAGCATCCCCACTCGGGGGGAATGAGGGGGGGCTTCTCCTCACGCTGCCTGAATGTTTGGACCTTGCCCGTCAGCACAACCGCACGTTGCAGAATGCGGCGCTGGAGATAGATATGGCCACGGAACAGCGTAAGGAAGCCTTCACGAAATATTTCCCTGACATCCAAGCCAACGTCATGGCCTTTATGGCTTTCGACGACATGGTGAAGGGGGATGGAACCATACCCCAGGAGATAGCTGCCATCAATCCCGCTTTTGCCACTTACATAGGTGCCCCATTCTCCTACAGTGAGTTCAACCGCGCTTATTCGGCCACCATCACGCTCACGCAGCCGCTCTATGCCGGCGGACGCATCGTGGCTGGCAACAAGCTGGCCAAGATAGGGCAGGACGTTGTGTGCCTTCAACTTCAGTTGAAGGAAAAAGACGTCCTGCAGAAGGTGACGGAATGCTATTGGCAGATAGCATCGGTGAAGTACAACCTACAAACCATTGAGGCCGCTGAGAAGCAACTTTCTGTAGTTTCCGATTTAGTGACGAACTACGTGAATGCGGGCGTGACGACGCGAAACGACCTCCTGAAGGTGAAGCTTCGCCAGCAGGAACTGGCTTCGAACCGCCTGAAACTGGAGAATGCCGAGCATGTGTTGCTGTTGCTTTTGGCCCAGCAAATAGGTATGGCCGGCCAGCAGATAGACATTGATGCCACCTCAATGGAGGCCCAGGAACCCTCCACGGTACTTGTTTCCACCGATGAGGCCGTGGCCAGTCGCGAAGAGATGGCACTTCTGCAAAAGCAGATAGAGGCCGGCGAATGGCAAGTGAAGTTGGAACGTGGCAAGCATCTGCCCTCCGTGGCCGTCGGAGCTCTGGGCTATAATGCCGGTCTTGGGGGACTGTCAGGCAATGTAAGGAAATACATGGACACCAACATGACCAACGGCCTTGTCTTCGGAACGCTGAGTGTGCCCCTCATGTCGTGGTGGGGTGGTCGGCATGCCATACGCCGCACCCAACTGAAACTGCAACAAGCCAAGAACGAAGCCGACGATGTCCGCGAGCAGCTGGCCGTGGATGTAGAGTCGGCATGGAGCAATCTTACCGAGGCCTACAAGCAGATAGACATTGCGCGTGCCAGCGTGGCCTCTGCCGAGGAAAACCTGCGCATGAGTACCGACCAGTATAAGGCTGGAACCCAGACTCTTTCCGACCTCTTGGATGCTGAGACCCTCAACCGTCAGGCACGTAGCCTGTTGTCCGAGGCATTGGCTGGGTATCAAGTGAAGTTGGCCGATTACCAGCGAAAGACAAGATAGACCTGAAAAAAGAGAAGTTATGAAGCGCATTGCATTTTTATTTTTTAGTTTTTCATGTTTAATGGCCATATCGGGTATGGCGCAGACAATCACACTCCGTTCCGACAACATTGACGAGGTTTTACAGGCCATGACGCTGGAGGAGAAAGCCCAGTTGCTGGTGGGGGGAGCTTCGGGATTCCAGGCTCAGGGTGATGTCGTGGGGGCTCAGGCCAAACAAGTGCCCGGCGCAGCCGGTTCTACAATCGCGCTCCCTCGTTTTGGCATACCTGCCACTGTGCTCACCGACGGACCTGCTGGTGTGCGCATCGATGCACACAGGAAGGGTAGCGAGCAGACGTATTTTGCCACGGGATTTCCTGTCAGTTCGTGTTTGGCCGCTACGTGGAACCTGGAACTTGTGGAGAAAGTAGGGGAGGCCGTCGGCAACGAGACGATGGAGTACGGCTGCGATGTCATTCTGGGACCAGGCATGAACCTTCATCGTAATCCCCTCTGCGGACGTAACTTCGAGTATTATTCTGAGGACCCCTTGCTGACGGGAAAGATGGGGGCTGCCTACATTCGTGGCGTGCAGAGTCAGGGCGTTGGCGTGTCGGCCAAGCACTTTGCGGTCAGTATCATTTAAGCGTAGAAGTTATTCGGGGGGTAGTGAAATTGTTGGTAAAACTTTTAGTCACACCGCCACGCCCGTTTTCATCACGTCGTGGAAGAGCGGCGACTGGCGGTCTTCGGCCATGAGCACCGGCTCGATGAGGAAACTGACCTCGCGGACATCGCGCCAGAGTTTCTTGGAGAGTTCGAACTTGCTACCGCCGTAGGTGGGAACGATGACTGCCACGTCGATGTCGCTGTCAGGATTGGCATAGCCCTTGCTGTATGAGCCAAACATCATCACCTTCGGCTCGACCTCGAACCGAGGTCTGATAACTTCTTTGTATCTGCGGACGAGCGCAAGAGCCTCGTCGCGTGTCAGAGCTTGTCTTTTATCCATTGCTGTAGCTGTTTGGTTTCGTCAATCATTTGTCTGCAGAAGTCGCAAGTAAGTGTCCGCGACAATTCTTCCTTATCATCAGGATAGCGAGCCTCGATGTTATAATTGGTGATGGTGTCGAGGAAGTCGCGCTGGTCGTCGTTCATCGCGTCGTAATTCCGCAGCCCGTGGCCAGTCGCTGGTGACTGTGGGTGTAGGGCGGATCTGTCTCTTGCGTGCCGCACCAGTATGCCTTCAAAGACTTCTCGATAACTTGATGGCACATGAAGGCAACGTAGAGCCAGCGGCCAGTCTGATGCATCGCCTCGGCAGTGTCGAGGTCATAATCAGCTATGTCGAGCCAGTATCGTACTTTTTCTTCTCTTGTCATATCGATATCGTTTTATTAATTACTCGCATTGTTCGATGATGCGTTCTACAACCTCGCCCGTCAGCATTGGGATGTATGAAACTGTTTCAAAACTAACAATTTTTTTTCGATAATTAAGTTAATTTCCCCGAAAAAAGTATCAATTTTGGTCATATTTTCTTTTCCTGTTGAGGTCAGCGTAGCCAGCGCGAGCATGAGGCAGTGCCTAAATAAACAAGATTCGCTATGAATACCAATGACAGAGTTGCTAAAAGTCTCTTTCCTTATTCAATTAGACGTTTGGCTTGAACCGTCGTGACGGTTCAATTGAACCATCGCGACGGGGCAAGCTATGGTTGGGCAACCCACGACATGGTTCTCATAAGGTTGCCCACCCCGGCCCAGAATGGGCAACAGATTACAGGCAGGGGTAAAACCCCTGCTAAAAGGAGTCGTAACGTTAGCCCAGTAATCGGACGACCCGAAGGGGCTACGCTTGCCGTGCAAGAAAGGGCGATAGACAGTTCTGCCACCCCTTCGGGGTTTGCCTAGTGCATACATCTTATCAGGGGTTTTACCCCTGCCTGTAATCTTATTAGCCCTTCGGGCTTTGGTAGTACAATTGATATAATCATATGAAATTTTATGTTTGTCTAATTCGTCGTAATCGGCTTGCCGCTTGCTGTGCAAAAATTCACGTTAAGGATAGTGCAAAAGGAGCGAAAGGCCAAAAGAAACTTGTTTTGCTTTGTAACAAATAAAATCGGCAAGTAATTGGGAATAAATTACTTGCCGACTGCTTTTGGTGATTCGGAAGGGGCTCGAACCCTTGACCCGCAGCTTAGAAGGCTGCTGCTCTAATCCAACTGAGCTACCGAACCATCCTTGTTATTGGGTGCAAAGATAGTAAATAATTACGAATTAGGAGTTACGAATTACGAAAAAATTAACGTCCGGTTTCTTGGACGAGCCAAACGACCGTGTTTCTGATGTTTATTTACAATTTCACCAAGTTAAATAGCTAAATAATTAAATTGTACATAAATCGTAAATGGTAAATGTCAAATGGTAAATGTCAAATGGTAAATGGCATTATGATTTATCGGCCACAAAGACGGCGGAAGTCGCAGTATTCGCAGTGTTTCTGGGTGTCTTCGGCCTGCACGAAGGGGCGCGTGGGGTCGTATATTTCTGAAAGCACACGACGCAGTCCCTCGATGTACTCGTCGGCAACATCGCGGATGTCGGTTATCGCGTCTTTTCCCAACTTTAATATGGGGTCGTATTGCTGGGAGTCCGTGGCATCAAGCACATAGAAGAGACATGGGGCTACGGGTAGGTCGGTCTCGGTCTTCTCCATAGGCGAGGAGACGGCATTGTTGCGGCTCATGATGAGGGAATAGAGGAAGGTTTGCAGATAGTAGCCGTGGGCATTGGCAACGGAGCTGTCAAAGATTCCCTCGATGTTTACCGGTCCTTTCTTTGCCTTTCCTGTTTTGTAATCGACGACGCGCAGGGTGGGTTGTCCGTTGACGTTCATGATGTCCATGCGGTCGATGCGTCCTCCTACGGTCAGGGTGATTTCCTTGTCGCCGGAGGGTATGGTCAGGGTGGTGTATTTGTCCACTTCCATGCCGTAGATGGTGAAGGGGGTATGTTCCATGTCCCAGCGTAGGAGTTGTCGCACGAGTTGCATGAGTACGTCATGGATAATTATGTTAATGCCCATGAAGTAGTTGGATTTTCCTTCTGTGTAGAGATTGTCAACCATCTCGCTCAACTCTTCCCGGCTGTTGGCGTGCAGGAATGGGGCGAGGAATTCTTCTCGCTCCTGAGGATGTTCGTGGCTGTCGTATTCCGAAGCATGGAAGAAGTCTGCCCAGAACATGAGGTCGAGGTAGGTTGAAAGATTTTCGACGGGTGAGGCGGCAGAGCCGAGCGGAGGGTTGTGCATGGTGAAGGGGGCGAGGTCGGAGCGCAGCACTTCCTTTCTGCCTGTCAGGTGACAGAGATGGGTGTAGAAAGTTTCGCAGGTGTCGTGGAAGATGGTGCCGAAGTGTCGGGCGTCGATGCCGTCTTGTGGGCGGTCGGGGATACGCAGGTTGGCCACCTGTTGGTAGTAGAAACTCAGGGGACACTCGATGTACTGGTTGATGGCAGTGGGGGAGAGGGCTCGTTTCCGTAGCAGGCGTTGCATGATGCGTTCGTCTTTCTCCACCGTAATGGGGGATTGGAGGCTGAATGCGGAGAGTTGGCTGTCTGACAGATGTTCGATGTGGAGGGCGGTTTCCATTTCCAACTGTCGCAGGAAACGACTTTGCTCGCGTTGTGCAGTTCCGCTGCTGTTGCTGTTATAGACCAGTGTGATGTCCTCGGCACGTTGCAGCAGGCGGTAGAAGGAGTAGGCATATACGGCATCCTGCCGTTCTGTGGTGTCGAGACCGAAATGGGCACGTAGGATGTAGGGAATCATGGACGATTCGTTGCTGCGACGGGGGATGATTCCTTCGCCTACGGATAGCAGGATGAGATGTTGGAAGTCCAGATTTCGGGCTTCGAGCAGTCCCATCACCTGTAAGCCTTCGTCCATCTCGCCGTGGAAGGGGATGCTGGCTGTTGCCAGTGCCTGACGGACGAGGCGGCGCAGCGTCCCTTGTTGGACTTGAAGTGTTCCGTTGGCAACGAGTCTGCGGAATTGTCCCAGTGTGCGGTATAGTTGGAAGGCAGTCTCGGCATAGACTTGGTCGTAGGGTGTCGGGGTCAGGCTTTGGGATAGTTGTTTCCCAAGGGATTCTATGGCCATGGCGAGCCAGTCGAGGAGTCCCAGATTGTCGGTGGGATGCTGTAGCGGAAGTTGGTCGGCGGGGAAGGAGGTGAAGAACGGATTTTTTTCTACCCGTTCGAGTGCCGTATTGCGGAAACGCTTTAGTTCGGGGTCGAAACCCTCGGTCTGAAGGTCGAAGAGGGCCGAGAAGTAGCCGTAGATAGCAGTGTCGGTGAGCGGAAAGCCCATGGTAATGTTCACTTTCAGTTTACACTCCTCACGACTTGGCATAGCCTCTGCAAGTCCGTCTTTGCCCTCGCTGTTCTGAGGGCTAATCCTTGTTTCGCTGGGGAAGGTGTGCATGGCAGGGTGAATCAGTGCTTCGTCGCACAATACGATGGCCGTACTGTTGCCGTTTCGGCTGTTGTCTTCCTCCAACCATTGGGGCAGATAGCGTACCTGGGCATTGTCCGTGGTTGTGGAGAGAATGCATATCTTCTTGTCGGGGCTTATCAGGTTGTCGTAGATGTCGTCGGGAAGTGCGCAGGGGTAGTGGGCAAGGTTGTGGCGTAAGAACAGACCTGCTTCGTGGGTGCTTTCCTTGGCAGCGTAATATACATCGTAGTCCCAGTAGAAGAGTGCGTTTCCACTGTCACGAAGGGTTTGGAAGAGTACTTCTTCGACTTCATCAAGCACGTTGAAACCGACAAAACAGAATATGGGTGTAATCGGACGCCCCGAAGGGGCTACGCTTGCCGTGCAAGAAGGGTGAAGGGTGAAGGATGACGGGTTAAGGGTTAAGGGGTAAGGGTTATTCTTCATTTTTTCTACAACCTCTCTGTAGAGTGCTCCCTTGTACATGAGATTGTCCTTCCTGAGATCCTCCTTTAGCTGTTTGTACATTTGGGGCATGGCTTGCCACATCTCCAGGAAGCGTTTCTTGATGAGACTCTGGTGCTGGGGGTCAAAGTTGGCAAAGAACTGGCGCAACGCTTCTGTCTGCTCCTCGCTAAGAAAGTCCACATTATCCAGGGCGGCAAGGTCGGCTCCGTTGGTGAACAATTTCTCGGCATCCACCATGTGCTTGTCGATGTCGTTAAAATCGTTCATCAGGATTTCCCCCCAACCATAGAAATCGTCGAGGGATAGCGGTGAGGTCACTAATGAGGCATATATCTTATAGAGTCGGCATACGCTGACGATGGTGTCGCAGGGAGTGAGGTCGGAGAAGCGTTGGAAGAGTTCGTCGATGGTCAGAAAACGCGGAGCCCATACAGGACCTTGTGCAAAATGTGACAGGAAAGAGTTCATGTACAACTCGGCTCGCTTGCCTGGAAAGACAATGGTCACGTCAGACAGGTTGTTACCATATCTTCCAATAAGGTCTTTGGCTACGTAATATAAAAAACTTCTCATAATTTTTAATGCATAATAGGGCTATGCCCTTGCCATTGAACATTGAGCATTGAGTTACCTCTAAACCTCTAAACCTCTAAACTTCTTGCCCCGCTTCGCTCTGCAAGCGTAGCCCTTTGGGCGTCCGATTACTCTCTTCTCTCTTCTCACTTCTCACCTCTCACCCCCTCCACAACATTCTTGTACACATACCACAGCCAACCCTCCACTTGCTTGTCGGGATACATGCTATGCAGGATTTCCATATATGTCCCCACTTGTTTCTTGTATTCCTCATCGGGCTTACCGAATTTGAAGTCAACGACAATGATTCGTTCGTCTGACATCATTACACGGTCGGGTCTCCTTTTCAGCAATTTGCCTGGATGGTCGGGGGCGGGGATGAGGATGTTACACTCGTTGAAGAGGCGATAGCGTCCCGAGAACCAGTCCTGAACCTGTTCGTGACGGAGTCCGCGCAAGGCGAGATTGCGAACCTGCCTTTCCTGTTCCTCTGTTTTCAGAATGCCCTGTTGGGCAAACTGCCGCATCACGCGGTCTATGTCGTTGCTTGTCTGTATCTGGCTGAAGATATAGTGCAACAGTTTTCCTTGTTCTATATAACCCAGCCTTTCCTCGTCAACGGGAGTCTCGTCTCCAGCCTGACGTACAAACTTCTCGGCCTGTCCGCTTTGGCGGAATGTAAAACCTCCCTCGTAGGACTGCATCCTGATGCTGAAGGAGTCTTTTTCGGGAATCGAGCGTTCTTCGACGGGCTCTCCACAAACATCCCCATACACATACGTCGTATAAGGCGAGTCTTCACTCTCCCTTTCCATCCTGATACCCTCTATCTCGCTGAGGGAAACGTGCATGAGGTCGGCCACGGTTTCGTCCAGTTTCCTGCCCAGTTCTTTCTTACCCTCCTTTTCAGTCGTTTCCCCTTTGCTCAGTCCCCACACAAACAGGTTCTCCTTGGCACGTGTGAAGGCAACGTATAGCGTATTCAGTTCATCAGCCCGGCGGTTGGCATGTTCTTCGTTATAGTCTGTTTCGAAAACGCTTCCCTGTATTTTTTTTGCCGTGAACTTGATGGGGATCGAGCCCATCGTGTCGAGAGGGGCTTCTTCGGGCGTGCACCAATAGAGGTCGCTCAGCATGTCCTTTTCCATGTCCCATTCGGCAAAAGGCATCAGTACGGTGTGGAAGGCCAGTCCCTTCGACTTGTGAATGGTATAGATGCGTATGCCCTGTGACTCTCCGTTTGGAATGGCGATGCGTTGCATGCGGTCGTTCCAGTATTGGAGGAAGGTGGGTATATCCGAAGGATTGTCACGTAGGTAACTGGTCAACTCGTCAAAGAAGCAGAACAGATAGGCATCCTGATGTTCAATTTTCTGAAGGTCGAGCAGTCGGTACAGGGTTTCGCAAAGTTCGTAGAGAGGCAGATGGCGAAGTTCGTCAAGATGGTTGACGAAGGCTTCGGGCAGCACGTCCTCGATATCGGAGAGCATGATGTCGTTCTCCGACAGCTCCCGGTGAAGGACATCCTGGCAATAGTGCTTGGCCACGTATCGTATGGTCACGGGGTCGCGTTTGGGGTCATCTACGACTTGCAGGGCATTCACCAACATGCAGACGGCAACGGAGGCTCCTAATAAGAAGGCTTCGTTGCTGACGAGGCGAACCTCTGGCATGTGTTCGGAGAAATACGCGATAACGGGTTCTATGTATCGGTTCTTGCGAAGTAGGATGGTCATTTCCTCGTAGGGAAGTCCCTGCTGGTGTAGCCGTCTCACTTGTTGACACAGGTCGGCCAGCATGGTTTCGGGCCATGCCTCGATGATGTCTTTATCGTTGCTATGGCAGATTTGGATGTGTACGTAGCCGCCATCCTTGTCTTTCTGAGGTGAGATTTTCTGCTCCACATCGGCATAGAGACTTCCAAGCGTCTGTTGGCTCTTCTCAACCAGACTGTCCAACTTTGTGGCAGCGATGGGGAAGAAGCGGTTGTTGAAGGTGACGATTTTTCCGAGACTTCGGTAGTTCACATCCAGAGGCTCCTCGGTGAGGGGAACGCCGTTATAGCCATACTTGCCCAGTCCGTACAGAATGTGCCAGTCGCCGTTGCGCCATCGGTAGATACTTTGTTTGATGTCGCCCACAATCATGCTCAGTCCGCCAGAAGCGAGATTGTCCAGCAACAGCACACGGAAGTTTTCCCATTGCAGTTGACTGGTGTCCTGGAACTCGTCTATCATGATGTTGTGGAACTGCGTGCCGGTTTTTTCAAAAACGAAGGAGGCATCGTCATTGCCAATCATCTTTTTGAGCATGATGGGGGTACGTGCCAGCATGAAGCGGTTGCGCTCGTTCGACAGGCGTGTCACCTCTTCGTCGATGGCACCAATCAATCCCATGGGGGTAAGGTTTGCCAGGGCAAGTTCGATGCTTGCTGTTTTCCTTAAAGCGTTTTCGTGGGCATCGTGTATTCTGCTCAGTTGTTCGGAAAGGGCGTTGGCAACGGTGCTCATGGAAACATCCTTTCGCAGGGCGGCCTTGAGCATTTTCTGGGAATCGTCAACCATCTCAATCAGTCTTTTCCCAAAGGTGGCTTCCAGGTTTCCGGCCTTCATGTTGTCGATGTATCGTCTGATGTCGCCTTGGTAACTGAAATGGCTTTCGTAGTCCATTCCCCCGTGCTGCATGATTTCCTCGAATTGTGTGGCCAGTTGGCAGACAGGTTCGATGGCCGCCTTCCGTTCCGCTTCCAATGCCGACTTGAATTGGCTGATGCTCTCTATATGGAATGGTTTGTTCCTGCTATCGAGCGAGCGTTTCAGGTACTCCTCCTGGAAAAGAAGGCCAGCCATGCGCTTCAGTTCGCGGCGCACGTCCCAGGATTTTCCCTCTTCCAGTTGCTGCTCTATATAGTTCCGTAGCCAAGGCAATACTTCGCGGTCGTCATGCCGTAAGTTGTTGACAAGGTTCTCTACGGCCAGTTCTATGACATCTTTGTCGTCCAAGTCCACCTGCAAGCGGGCATTCAGTCCCAACTCATGAGCCATATTGCGGAGTATGCCTTGGAAGAAGGTATCGATGGTGGACACGTAGAAACGGCTATAGTCGTGGATGATGGCATGTAGGGCACGCCGACTTCGTTCCCGCATTTCCTCGTCGCTAAGCCTTATGTTGTAGGCATTGCACAGGAGTTCCTTACATGCCTCAAACGCATCCTCGTCGCCATTCCCCGTCCAAAAGTTAAACAGGAAAGCGAGTATGCGGTCTTTCATCTCTGCCGTCGCCTTGTTGGTGAAGGTGACGGCCAGTGTCCTTCGTACAGCACTTTCGCCATGCACCAATAGCAGGGCGATGTATTGTAAGGCCAGGTTGAACGTCTTTCCGCTACCTGCCGATGCCTTGAGAAGTAGAAAACGTGAATTCATAAGGGCAAAGATAGTATTTTAATGTCAAATGTTAAATGTCAAATGTATTTTTTTATAACTCTGCGACAAAAAGTCGCGAAGATACTCCGTCTCGGCATAAAAAACAAACGTATTTGTTTTGTTCTGCTCTCGACTTTTCGTAACTTTGCAGTCGCTTTTGACATTTGCCATTATAACATTTTACATTTAACATTTGACATTATACAATGGCTGGATATTTAGTAGAAGACGCACGTAAGGTAACCACTCACCGCCTTACGGAGATGAAACAGCAGGGCAAGAAGATAGCCATGCTAACCGCTTATGATTATACGATGGCCCAGATTGTGGATGGGGCAGGGGTTGATGTCATTCTTGTGGGCGACTCTGCCTCAAACGTGATGGCAGGTAATTTGACGACACTCCCCATAACGGTCGATCAGATGATTTACCATGCCAAGAGTGTTGTGCGTGGTGTGAAACGTGCTCTTGTGGTTTGCGACATGCCTTTTGGCTCGTATCAGGTAAATGCCTCGGAAGGTATTACCAATGCCATCCGTATTATGAAGGAAGCACATTGCGATGCTCTGAAGTTAGAAGGTGGCGAGGAAATCATTCAGACCGTCCGTACCATCCTGGCTGCAGGCATTCCTGTTTGCGGTCATCTGGGACTGACACCGCAGAGCATAAATAAATTTGGTACGTACGCAGTGCGCGCCCGCGGGGAGGCCGAGGCTGAGAAACTTGTCCGCGATGCCCATCTGTTGGAAGAGGCTGGTTGCTTTGCCATTGTACTGGAGAAGATTCCTGCAAAGCTGACAGAACGCGTGTGCCGTGAACTGAAGATTCCCGTGATAGGTATCGGGGGTGGACCGGCTGACGGTCAGGTCTTGGTACTTCACGACATGTTGGGTATGAACAATGGTTTCTCTCCCAAGTTCCTCCGTCGCTATGCCGACTTGCATGGTGTCATGACCGATGCCATCGGTCAGTACGTAACGGACGTGAAGTCCGGGGATTTCCCCAACGAAAACGAAAAATACTGATTGGTAGATTAACGTGATCCCGACGAAAACGATTTGTGTCGGCGTAATCGGCTTGCCGCTTGCGTAGGGCAACGGAGCAAGAATCATTCGAATTATTCGAATAGACTACGTCTATATTATGATATTTGAGTGAGAAATTCTTGGACGAGCCAAGCGTAGCCCCTTCGGGCCGTCCGGTTTCTTGCACGGTAAGCGTAGCCCTATGGGCGTCCGATTTCGTATGATTTGTACCATTCGCCGTTAAAATTTAGTTAGCCGATGCCCGTTGATTCATGCAATCAACGGGCATCGGTTGCTTAACCATTATCCTTTGATTGCTACAACCAATGTATGCTGATTGCAGCAAGTCTTGCCTTCAGTCCCCCTTCCCGGAGAGTCAGTTTCTGCAATTATATAGCAATCATATAGTCATGTTGTGGGTTCTTGACAAAATAAATTAACATATTTTTTGTCGTCTCGTGAAAGTTTCTTAAATTTGAGGGATTTTAGGCTCAATTTTGCCGAATTTGCATAAAAAACAAAGTAAAATTAACTAATAAAATGGAAAACAGTATTTTAAGGAAAAGAATGACCCGCATGGTGATTCCTGCCTGTACTGCATTTCTGTTAGCCGGTGGTTTTGCGTCCTGTACAGACACTGATAATGAGCGTCTTGAAGGGCAACCCTCTTGGCTGAACGGAAGTATATACAGTACGTTGCAGGAGCGCGGTAATTTCACACAAACCTTGAAGCTTATCGACTCCCAGACCGAGGACTTCAAGACGATTCTGGACAAGACGGGTAGCCGCACGCTGTTTGTGGCTGACGACGAGGCTTGGAATCGCTTCTTCAAGAGTAATTCATGGGGAGTTAGTAGCATCGAGGAGATGAGTGCAGCGCAACGCGCTTTGCTCTTCCAGTGTAACACACTCAACAGTGCTTATCTGATTGACCAGTTGAGCAACTTGCCTGCCGAGGATGCCAATACGGATGTCCCGACCGAGGGTGCTTGTATGCGCCACGTTACGGGTCTGTCCCTTACGGACACTATCCCAGTGATGACGCGCGTTTGGGTGAATGACCGTAATCAGGTCTATCCCGAGGTCAATCCCATCCGTACCACAGACTATTGGGCGCGTCTCCGCGACAAGGAACAGGCTTACGTCATGCAGGACAACACCGTTCCTACGATGATGCATTTCATGCCCAAGTTTATGCAGAACAACAATATCACGAGTGACGATGTGGCGTTCCTGACCAACGGAAACCTGAATTCCAACGAATCCTCAATCGTCAATGGTCAGACTGTTGTTGAGGGAGATGTCGTCTGCCAAAATGGTTACATCGACCGTTTGGGTGAGGTGGGCATGCCTTTGGACAATATGGCGAATGTCATTGCCCAGCATCCCGAGTTCAGCATCTATAAGCGCATTCTCAATCGTTTCTGCTATCCCTCTTATTATACTCGTGTAAATAATGCAGAGGGCGGTGTCGATTCCATCTATGTGCGTCGCTATTTCTCTCAGCATCAGAACCATGAATTCAAGGTGCTCGATGATGGAACAAAGGTGCCCGATGGTTTGCTGCTGAAGTTTGATCCAGGATGGAACCAATACCAGTTGCCCAATACCAGTGGTATGGACTTCAAGTATGACGCTGCCGTCATGCTTGTTCCCACCGACCAAGCCATGCTCGACTATCTGGAGAACGATGGCGCCGACCTGAAGGAACGTTATGGCAATGCCGGACCTGGTGCAACAGCATGGGACAATGCTCCCGACAATGTGGTCATTCCTTTGCTTAACAATACCATGCTTACCAGCCTCAAGGCCGCTATGCCCAGTAGCTTTGCTACCATTAACAATACGGCGGGCGAGCGCATGGGCGTTAAGAAGTCGGACATTGACGAAACTCTCTGGGCCAACAATGGTGTTATATATAAAACTAATAAGGTATATGTTGCCCCGGAATATGTCAGCGTTTATTATCCTTGCGTCATCCGTGCCGACGGAGTGGGTGAGGAGGCTGGTGACCTTTCACTGACCCATCTTGTTGTGGAGAACGACAATCAGGTTGTTGGTGGTGAGGGTTTCAAGGCTTACCTGAGCAACATGGGTTCGAAGTACACCTTCATCATTCCCACGGACAACGCTTTGCAGACTTATTTCGACCCCGTATCTTACAAACGTAAGAATACACGTAATGTCTCCACGGCTGTGGCCTATAAGTTTAGGAAGAACGATGCCGGTTACATTGCTGCTGACCCCTATCTCGTTGACTGGACTACACTTGACGAAAAGGGACGTGGTACCATCGCTGATGTACCAACCACTACTGTAAATCTTTCTACATCCACCAGTTCTGAGGGTGATGTATTCAACCACTTCAAGGACATTCTGAACACCTCACTTTGTGTTGATTCGCTGAAGGGCATGGGCTTTGTTCCCGGTCAGCGTTTCTATATGTCGAAGGGGGGTAGTCCTGTCGTTGTCGATTGGAACGGCACTGACATTGCAGGTGTCGCCGGCTCATTCCAGTACGAGCGTCAGTATTACGTTCCCGTGGTGGAGAGCTACGACAAGCGTTTGCAGGGAAATGGTCAGGCACTTGTTATTGATGAAGAACCTCTGATGACAACTTTCCTCAGCCCATACGCTGCTATTCGCGATGTGGACAAGGCTGACCATTTCGGTTCTTACGGTGAATTGCTGTCGAAGATTAACACGGTGGCTCTTAACGATGGTGCAAGCCACGTTACCATGGACACCTGTCTTACCAACCTCAACAACTATCACTATACCATCTACATCCCCACCAATGAGGCGGTTGATGCCATGACGGCAGCTCATAAACTTCCCACGTGGGAGGATGTTTCGAAGTTGGAGGATGCCATACTTTTTGCAAATAAAAAATATGATGAAGTCAAGGACGTGGATGAGACAGAAGCCGATCGTATCTATGAAGATGTAGAATATCTGACGACTCAAATGCAATACATGCAAAACGCTATTGCTAACTTTGTGAACTATCACATTCAGGATAATTCCGTGTTTGTGAATGGTCCGACATACATGAATAAGGCGTTTGAGACTTCTTGCCTTGATACACTGACCAATCGTTTTGTGAAACTTCGTGTCACTCAAGACGGTAGCACGTTGCAGATTGAAGATAATGCCGGAAATATGCACTACGTTGTTACAGCTGGCGATGATGCCGAATATCCTGCCTATTACAATGTACTTGCCCGTCAGTACTACTTCAACGGAAACAATCTTCGTGGAACCTCCTGCTCGCAGATTTATTCTTCGGCATACGCTGTCATCCACCAAATCGATGGCGTCTTGATGGCCAACAAGGGTAAGGACTATTACTACGACCCCGCAGAATATACCAAGGTCATGAATCTGATTGACGAAAAGGGATATTACGGTTTGGAGGAAGTAAAAAAATATAACTCAATCAAGCGTAAGAGATGAAAACACTAAAATATTCTTTATTTATACTGATGTGTCTGACATCTACGCTTGTCAGTGCACAGATTACGCGCGTCAGTGGTACGGTCTCCGACGAATTTGGAGAATTGCCTGGCGTAGCGGTAAAGGAGATTGATGCGGCCAACCGTACCATCAGTGCCACCGTCACCGACGGTAACGGTAACTTCACCATGACCTTGAAGGACAGCAAGAAGAACAAACTGGTCTTCTCCTGTGTAGGTATGAAACCCCAAGTTATCAAGCCTATTACCAAACAGGTTTATAAGATTACGATGGGTGCCGATGTAAAGGTCATGAAGGAAGCTGTGGTTACGGCCAAGAAGATGGCTAAGAGCACAGGTCTGGCCATTCCCGAACGTGAGGTCAGCTACGCTTCTCAGGGTTTGGATGCCAAGGAGTTTGAAGGACTGGGCATCACCTCTGTCGATGAGGCTCTGCAAGGCCGTATCGCCGGTTTGGACATTGTGGCCAATTCGGGTAACTTAGGTTCGGGAACGCAGATGCGTCTACGTGGTATCTCCACCATTTCCGAACTTACCAGCAACGAGCCTCTGATTGTGGTCAATGGCGACGTGCTGACGGATGTGGATATGGATACCTTCGACCCAGCCACGGCTACGGATGAAAGTTTTGCCGACCTGTTGAAGGTGAACGTAGAGGACATCCAGGAAATCAAAGTCCTCAAGGATGCCTCTGCCACGGCCATCTGGGGTAAGGATGGTGCCAATGGTGTCATAGAGATTACCACCAAGCGTGGTAAGCGCGGTCCTGCCCGCGTGTCTTACACGGGTAAGGTGACTATTGGCGACAAGTATCGTCCCGTGAAGATGCTGAATGGTGACCAATATACCATGATGGTGAAGGAAGCTTTCCTCAATCCTCGTCTGAACTATGCTGATGCTGACATTGCTGAAATTAGTTATAAGTATGGTGGCTACCAGGGAGGTCGTCCCTACAACGAGGGTTATATGTACGACAACAATACCGACTGGTCCGACCTTGTTTCGCAGTATCATGTCAATCAGGACCACTACATCGGTGTGACGGGTGGTGACGAGAAAACTACCTTCCGTGTCAGTGGTGGTTATGTCCATGAGAAGGGTATGGTCATCAAGCAGACCATGGACCGTTTCTCAACGCGTATGAATCTTGACTATATTGTCAGTGAGCGCATTAAGATTAAGTCTGACTTCTCCATGACCTACACTACGCGTAACCAAATTTATGGCAACACTTGGGGTAATGCATTGGTGAAGATGCCTAACCTCTCGCCTTATTACGAGTACGAAAATGGTGTACCCTCAGGAGACTATTATTACATGCTCTCTGATGCAGGTTACGATGCCAGCCGTAAGGTGAAGGATCCCCTTTCTGCCCAGAAAAGTTTGGTCAATCCCCTGGCGCAGGTTAATCTGGGTATGTTGAAGGAGCGTTCCTACAACCTCCTGCCCAAATTGGAATTAGAGTATAAGTTGTTGAGTATGAATGACGAGGGACACCAGTTGAACTACAATGGTGTATTCTACGTTAATGTCAATAACAACTATACCGATAGTGATGACCCACGTGATCTCTATACCATTAACTACCTTAACTTGAATTCGGCATCGGCTTCGAGTGGAAAGACGTTCTCGTTCACGACCCGCCATACCCTCAACTACCTGCCTCACTTCAAGAACAAGGATCACTACATGACGATGCTGGGTCGTTTCGAGTTGACCAGTGGTAATGGTAGCACACAGTACACGGCTGCCAACCGTCTGCCTAATGGAATTACTTCGCCCTCGGCAGGTGGTTACATCCAAAGTATGTCTTCTACTTATAGCCAATGGCGTGGATTGATGTACATGTACAGTGGTCACTATTCGTATAAGAGTAAATACTCTCTCGATGGCAACCTCCGTATGGATGGTACTACCAAGTTCGGTCCCAGCAAGCGTTGGCTGGCCTCTTACTCCGTATCAGGACGTTGGAATGTCATTGACGAAAGCTTTATGGAATGGGCTCGTGAAAAGGCCAAGATGAGTATGTTAGGTATCAGCGGTGGCTGGGGTAGAGTAGGTAACGCCCGTATGGCCGACTATCTCTATATGAATACCTATAGTACGGGACTGAACTATATCGGTCAGTCTTCCATGCGCTCAAATGGTTTGAAACTTAATGAGATTGGTCCTGAGCATAAGACACAGTGGAACATCGGTTTCAACGTAGGCTTCTTCGATGACCGCATCAAGTTGCGCCTCGATGTATATAATGCACTTACGACCAACATGCTGCTCGACTCTTCTCCCATTCCCAGCAGTACGGGTTACGGAGCTCTTAGCTATCGCAATGTCGGCGATATGCGCAACAAGGGTTGGGAGTTCAACATCAATGGTGACCGTTTGCTGAAGAAGGGCAAGTTCTCGCTCGACTTCTATATCAACTTTGCCAACAACCACAACGAAATCGTGGCCATGGACGAGTTGCTGCTGGAAACACGCTACCAACGTGACTTCTCACGAAAGAACCGTGAGACGCTCCAGCGTGTACAGCTCAACCATCCCTTCGGTTCTATCTATGGTTTCCGTAGCAAGGGCGTATATCAATACAACTATAGCACGGCTCAGAAGATTGCCAAGGGTAAGATTCAGCTGGGAGGTTTCAGCAACCTGCAAGACATGGTGGATGCCGGTATGACCTTCCCCATTGCCCTGAATGCCGATGGTAAGGTTATCTATGACGACAAGGGAATGCCCATTCCCATGTACTTCTGCTACAATTCAGAGACAGGTAAGGGACTGACCCAGTTCAATGGTGGTGATGCCATGTACGAGGATGTAAACCATGACGGACAGATTGATGAACTCGATATTGTCTATCTGGGTAACTCACTGCCCAAATTGACGGGTGGTTTCGGTTTCACCTTGAACTATGGGCACTGGCGTCTGGCCACCCAGTTCAACTATCGTTATGATTACGATGTTTACAATCTGGCACGTCTGGATGTAGAGTCCATGAACACGGTGCTTAACCAGAGCGAGGCTGCCAACTACCGTTGGCGCAAGGAGGGTGACATCACGACAATTCCGCGTGCCTTCATTGATGATTTGGGTACCAACTACAATACATTGATTAGTGACCGTTTCATAGAGGATGCTTCATTCCTCCGACTGAACTATCTACAGTTGAGCTATGCTTTCGACAGCAAACTCATCAAGAAGTGGCACCTCAATCAGTTGAAACTCTATGCCAGTGCGCGTAACCTCTTCTGTCTGACCAAGTACACAGGTCTTGACCCCGAGGTCAGCTATGGTGGTATGAGCATCTCTACGGATAATGCCAAAACTCCAGGACATGCTCGTTCATATACCTTTGGCGTGAATATCGAATTCTAATAGAAAGGAGAGTATCGACATGAAAAAACATATAGCGAAATATTTCTTACTGGCAACGGTTGCATCGCTGACCCTCTCCAGTTGTGGTGATTTCCTGGCTATCGAACCCAAGGACCGTGTTTCAGAAGACAATTTCTGGAACGAGGAAAAGGACATCGAGCAGATGGTGACAGGAACATACGTGAAATTGCAAAATCAAGACATTATACAGCGATGCATTATATGGGGTGAGGCCCGTAGTAATAATATTGGTGGAGGTAATAACTACAAGACAAACTTGGATGTCTATAATGTCTTGCGTGAGAATCTTACGCCAACCAATGCTTACACGTCGTGGACCAGTTTCTATGCCGTCATCAATCAGTGCAATACCATCATCGAACGTTCGGCTGAGGTACATGAGAAAGCACCTTCATATACCTATTCCGAGATGTTGGCTACCCAAGCAGAGATGACATTCCTGCGCGACCTGTGTTACTTCTATTTGGTGCGTGCCTTCAAGGATGTACCGTATTATACAAATGCCATTCAGGCGGACGAACAGGTTAAGCCAATCGCTCCCACGAACGGTGATGAAATTGTCAGAAAGATGATTACCGAGTTAGAGACGGTGCTTCCCAATGCCATCAAGGTTTATCCCGATGATAACGAGTCTGGTGTGGAAAGCGACTGCAATCGTGTGACGCAGACGTCTATCTATGCTTTGTTGGCAGATCTCTGCTTATGGGACAACCAGTACGATAAGTGTGTAGAATATTCCGATTCGGTTATTTCTGCCAAGCGTCGTGAGTATGAAGAATTGTTAAAGGAGGGCAGTGCCAACAACCTTTACAACTACTCGTGGTCGGGTGATGATTCAAAACGTACTTATCCCCTTATTCCTACTTATCAGGGTTCTATGGTTGGCTATGGCGGTGCCTCCTTTAATGCCATTTTTGGAGGTAGCACTTATGCAACAGGAAATAGTTTTGAAAGTATTTTCGAGTTGGCATTCAATCCAAGAGGAACCTCGGATAACAACGAGAAAAACTATGCTGTAGGTGTCTTGTATGGCAATTATTATTCGAAGGATGGAAATGCTGGAAAAGGCTTACTTGCAGCTTCGGACAAAGTGGCTCCGGATGTAGTTAACAAGAGTGGAAAGGTATTTGAGCATAACTACGATGCACGTTTCTATGAGAACCTGTATGACGAAGAAGGAACCTATGCAACGGCCTATCCAACGAAGTATGTTGCCACCAATATATATATTGAAAGCTTGACACCAGAATCAAACAATATGGCCTGGAAGGTGAATAAGACCATGAGAAGCACTACGGGCGACTACATCAATACGAACTGGATATTCTATCGATTGACCGATGTCATGCTGATGCAGGCTGAGGCCTTGATTGAACGCGCTGCCAGCGATAACCTATCTACGACAGACGGTGCTGGAACCGTTACGTATGACGATGACCTGCGCCGGGCCTTTGGTCTTATTTGGTGTGTAAATCGAAGAAGTGTTATGGAAGCTCCCTCTACTTCTATTGTAGGTAAGACTTATGAATTGAAGGAAAGAAACACACGTGTTGATTTACGCCAATTGTGTAAGGAAGAACGTCGTCGTGAATTGATGTTTGAAGGCAAGCATTTCTTTGATGTCATTCGCTATTGTCGCCGCGAGAATAAGCTCAATATAGAGGCAAAATCAGGGGCAGCACGTATCTCTCAGTTTGATGCCCTATACTGGCCTTACAATAAGAACGAGGTGAAAGTCAACTCACTGTTGGATCAGAAGGCTTATTACGCCAATTCGAGTGATGATGAGAAATACGGTAAAACGAATTAATACAGCATGATTATGAAACACTGTAATAAAATATACACTTGGCTTGTCATAGCCTTGTCCGGTATCATTCTGGTGAACCTGACAGGCTGTAGTGATGATATTCCTGCCGGCACATACTATGTGAAGAAAGGGCAGATGATGAGTGATTATTTGTCGAATCACGAAAACTTCAGCCAATTTAAGGCCATTGTGGAGAAGGCTGCACAGAGTACACGAGGAACGAATCTGATGGACTTGCTTTCCACTCGTGGACAGTTCACCTGCTTTGCCCCCACAAATGCTGCCGTAGATGCTTATCTGGCTGCCAATGGTTTTCAGAGTGTGGAGCAAATTCCTGCAGACCTCTGTGATACCATCGCGCGCACGCATTTAATAAATAATGGTACAAGTTTGGCATACATCTTGGCTGACATAGAAGACTTCATGTCGGATCCTGATGATCCCTCGGAGTCGAGGCGCGGTGATATTCCTAAAGCAAACATGAACGATCGTTATCTGAGTCTGATAGAGGTTCCCTATTCTTATGTAGATCGTGATGGAAAGGTTGTTGACAACGAGCCGACAATTCAACTGAACGAGAGCGGAATCGTCTTGAAGGAACTGGCTAACGATACTGTAGAAAATGGATATGTTCATCCCATTAACGGTGTATTGATTTCCTCGAACAAGACTGTAGCTGCTTTGTTGGCAGAAGAGGAAAATCTGAAACTGTTTGCTGCAGCTTTGGAGGTGACAGGACTGAACAACCTGATTGCTACGAAGATTCAGGATGACACATGGAACCCGGATGCCGATATCTACGAGGAGTATAATGGAAAGCGTATTTATTCGGGTGCACAATGGAACTATTGTTATGTACCACAATCCCGTAAATTCAAGTTTACGGTATTCGCATGTCCTGATGATATACTGGCTGAGAAATATAGCATCACAGATCTTGAGTCGATGTACAATTATGCACGCAGCATTTATGGTGGACCTGCTTATTCGTCAACTCTTGATTTCAAGGCTAAGGATAATCCCTTGCATCGCCTTGTAGCTTATCACTGTCTGCCGTTTGCGGTTACATACGACCACTATACGTCCATTTGTACGATACGTACCAACGAGACGGCTTCGTTTGTGAATCCTACGGAGTGGTATTCTACACTTGATACCCTGACAACCGTAAAGATGACGCGTCTGATGTCTGCCAAGGAGATTGCAACATACGGCGGCGTATCGGGTGACCTCTATTTGAATCGTTCGGACAACAATCGTTCTAATGCTCATTGGACTGGTGTACACGTAAATCGTCAGTCGAAAGAGGCTCGTAATGGTACCTTCTTTATTGTTGACGGATTAATCGATTATGGCGAAGATACAAAGAACGAAATCTTCAACACTCGCATACGTTTTGATATGATTGACTGTTTCCCCGAAATGCTGAGCAATGACCTTCGCAACTATGAGGAAACGCATACAACGACTTCCTCGGAAGATCCCGATTCACCAGCCCGCAACTACATCCTGCCTAATGGTTATTTGGATGACGTGAAGGTAAATTCTGACGGTTTCTTCCTCTATCAGGGAGCCCGCAACTCATACTGGAGTTATGAGGGTGACGAGTTTAACCTCTGTTCGGATAAGAATACGTATGACATTGAGTTCTACTTGCCCAGTGTTCCCTCGGGCACTTACCAGATTCGTCTCGGATTTGCCGATATGGATACCCGTGGTATCTGTCAGTTCTATCTCGATGATGTCTCACAAGGAATCCCCTTTGATGAACGTAGTAACAACTTCGAAAGACGTACAGGTTACGTTTCTTTGAATACACTCGAATCCTACGATGAGGAACGTCGCGAGGCTACCAAGAAGAACATGCATAACTTAGGTTGGTATCATGGACCAAAGGCTGCATTCAGCGTCTCTGGTACAGGACATAAGGATGGACGTGAGGCTTTGATGCAGGGCGGAACAAAGTTCTGCGATAATCCTCGCACGGTCCGTTACGTATTGTGTACGGCTGACTTGGATGAAAATATTCGTCATAAGATACGCATTAAGAGTGTCTGGGCCGTAGGTAATGCCTTGGTGATGATGGATTACTTCGAACTTGTACCGAAGAGTGTATATGGAGTAGAAGGCGAAGGTAAAGCCGAAGACGACTACTAATTAATTGACAATGAATAATTGAAAATTGACAATTATGAATACAAATAGATTTTCTAAGATTATAACTGCTGCATTGCTGGCTGGAACACCACTTTTCTGGTCGGCGTGTTCAGATGCCTGGGACGACCATTATGATGTGTCCGAAGGTGGAAAAGTGGGTGAACTTAGCCTTATGGAGAATATTAAGGCCGATCCCAAACTGGCTCCCTTCTTTAAGGTTCTTCAGGCTACGGGGGCTGACAATAGGCTGAATGCAGAACAGCAGTACACCGTGTGGGCTCCTCTGGGATTGACGGAGGAGCAGGCAGATAGTGTGATTGCTGTGTATCAGGCCGATGAGGCAGAGGCTTTGGCCAAGGGACAGAAATTGAACTGGGAGGATAACAAGGCGATTGCTCAGTTCCTCCATAACCAGATGGCTCTGTATGCTCATCCAGTATCATCCCTGACAGATGAAACCATCTCAATGATGAACAAGAAGTATATGCATCTGAAGGGTTCCAGCGATCACTCTGGCACCATTGGCGGTACTCCTTTCTCAGAGGTGATATACAGTAACAATGGTATCTTGTATAAGACGGAGTCCATGCAGTCCTTCTTACCCAACATTCGGGAATACCTGACTCGTAGTGAGGGAATGGACAGCGTAGTAAAATTTATTGCCTCTTTCGATGAAGTGAAACTGGATGAGGACGCTTCTGTTCCAGGAGAAATCATTGACGGTAAGGTTCATTATCTGGACTCCGTGACGGCAAATACCAACAGGTTGCTGAATGCTTATGGAAGAATTGCCAGTGAGGATAGTACATATATGTTTATTGCCCCCACCAATCAGGTGTGGGATGAACTTTTCCCGAAATACATGAAGTATTTCAACTATCCTCAGAATGTAAATAATCGTGATTCCATACAGATGCTTAACGCCAGAATGAATATCATAGGTGGCCGCTTCTTCAACACGAGTTATACGAATATCTATAATCGTCATCCTGAGGATTCACTGACCAATACATCTTATTATGTAAATCAGCAGCATAATCCGCGTAGGAATGTTTTCTATAAACCGAACGAGACACTTTTGAACGGTTTGGAAAAGGTGGATTGCTCTAATGGTATTGTCTATATTGACAATCAAACCCCTGGTGTAATCAAGGAGAGAAAAACATTCTTTACCAAAAGCGATTATTCGGCTTTGAGTATTTTTGAGATTCCAAAGGCAAAAGGCCAACAAGATGCTGCGGACCTCACATCAAGTACCGTGTATTGGGAAGAAAAAGATCTTGAAGGAAATGTATTGAAGGAGAAATCTTATCGCATCTTGCAGGTAAATCCGAAACCAGGTGCAACCGGCTTTAATAATAGAACGATAACACAAGCCTCCATACATTTTAATCTTCCTTCAACCTTGTCGAATGTATATTATAACATATATGCTGTCATGCATCCTATACCAGACTCTGACTTACCATCCCAATTCTGTGTAAGTTATTCTCTGACGGATGCTGATGGCGAATATCGCTTGGATGGTAACAGCGTGCCTGTATTTACTAAATTCTTAAATCCGAATCCTCTTTCTTCAAGTGAATTGACCATATCTAGCACGCAAAAAGCTGGAGAATTCTTCAAGGCAAGTACGGAGCGTGTGGATACGATGCTTATACAATCGGCAGTGAAATTTGATTTTGCTTCTTATGATGGAAAGGAAATTGTAAAGTTGAAGTTTGAAACAGATGGAACAACAACTGGCAGAAATAAGAAGTATGCTTCCACATTATGTATTGTTGAGTTAATATTGGTACCTTTCGAGGATGAAGATGAGGCCAAGAGTGTGGCTAACGATACATACCTTTTCAACGACGACTATCTGGAAGGCAAAAACGAAGGTACTACTAACGACGAAAACTAATAAGCTATGAATAAGTTCAATATATTTTGCTTTTCCCTTTTGATGCTCGCTCCATTGAGCCTTTATGCTCAGTCGGAGGAAGATATGGAACAAGAGGAAACCCCATCGGTGGTGAGGGTTAGAAAGGCCAAGAAACAGGAAAAGACACGTACTATCAAGGGACGTGTGTTAAGTCAGGCTGGGCATGAACCATTGGGTGGTGTGCTGGTGCAGTCGATAGCAGGGGAGGGGTACTCCACACTGACCGAGGAAGACGGTACGTTCACGCTGCAAGTGCCTCTGTACAGCAGTGCTGTTAACGTTACTATCCCTGGGTATAATAGCACCCGTGTCGGTCTGAACAAGAGTGGAGAACTTCGTGACATCGTTCTTCAGAGTGATGCATCCCGTGTCTTGTATGACAAAGACGATAACATCCTGAATGTGGCCAAGACAGGCTCTATGGAGTTTACGGCTGCACGAAATGTAAGTTCGGAAATTGGCAGCCAGTTAGGAGCCAACGTACATACTGTTGCACGTAGTGGCGCATTGTCAACGGGTAGTTACATGAGTATTGGTGGTGTTAACTCCTTGCAGAGTAATGCCCAGCCCTTGGTGGTGGTAGATGGAGTGATTATGGATCAGCAGTATGGTCGTCAGATGTTGCATTCTGGCTATTACAATGACATTCTCACGAATATCAACCCGAATGATGTGGCCAGTGTGGAGGTACTGAGTAACGGTACTGCCCTATATGGTGCCAAGGGAGCCAATGGTGTGATTCTTGTAAAGACAAAGCGCAATACGTCACAGGCAACTCGTATTGAGGCCAGTGTGAATATGGGTGTGGAACTGGTTCCCAAGAACTACTCTATGATGAACGGCTCGCAGTACAAGAACTATGCCGCAGGTTTGTTGCAGAGTACGGGAACTACGGCTACATCGTTCCGTTTCTTGCGCACAGAGCCAGACTATTATTATTATAACAAGTTTAATAACAATACGAACTGGAACGACGAACTCTATAAGGAGGCTCTGACACAGAACTATGCGCTGAGTGTATCTGGTGGTGGCGACATTGCCAACTATATGCTCTCTTTAGGTTATACGAAAGACAATAGTGTCTTGAAGGAGAATAACTTCAATCGCCTGAACGTCCGTTTCAATACTGACATCCAGATTACGAAGGGACTTTCTTTGAAGTTTGACGCAGCTTATACCAACCAGACCCGGAAACTTCAAGATACGGGAGCCCCTGACGGCTATGACGAAAAGACCATTACCAGTACTTCGTTCTTAGGATTGGTAAAGAGTCCCATGTTGAGTCCTTATACGTTTGCTAATCGCCAGATTAATACCAATCATCTGGACATTGATGATGAGGACTATCTCTACGAAGCTACCATGTCGAAGAACATCACCTATAAATTGGCCAATCCTTTGGCCATCAACGAATATGGTACTGACGAGAGTAAGAACTACTTCGAAAACAGCTATGTGAATCTGGCTGTAACTCCGAAGTATCAGTTCAACAAGCACTTGTCACTCAGTTCGATGTTTAGTTATACGCAGATTAACACCAACGAGAAGTATTATGTGCCCTTGAATGGTGTGCCCAGTTATTATGTGAAGACGTTACAGGCCACTATGGAGAATGAAATCGGGTCACAGTATGCTAAGCAAAATACGGTGAACAGCGATTCGCGTATTGACTGGAATAATTCTTATAAGGGACATAATATCCATTTGTTGGGTGGATTCCGCTACATCAACGAAAGTTATTCCATTGATACCCAACATGGCTATAACACGGGTAATGATAAGACTCCATTTATCAACATGACTACCTCAAAGCAGTCAACTGGAGTCAAGGATAACTGGGCTACGCTGACATGGTATGGTCAGGCTCAGTACAACTACGCCAATCGTTACTATATTCAAGGCGACCTTGCCATAGAATCGAACTCACAGTTTGGACGTGACGTGAAGAGTGGCTTCAAGTGCGGTGGCGTTGCTTGGGGTGTCTTCCCCAGTGTGCAGGCTGGATGGGTTGTCAGCAATGAGAAGTTCTTTGATGTGAAGGGCGTTGACTATCTGAAATTTGTAACAGGCTATAGCGTAAGCGGAAATGACAACCTGTCGTATGATGCATCCCGTACCTATTTCGCCAGTTCTTTGCTGTTGAACAAGGTAGGTGCCCTCTCTTTGGCTAATATCGGTAATACTGAATTGCAGTGGGAAACCACGAAGCGATTCAATGCCGGTATTGAGTTCAAGGGTGTCAATAATCGTTTGGGGGTAAACTTCAACTATTTCCACTCTTGGACAGACAATCTGTTGACCTTCCAGGAACTGGGCTTCGTGAGTGGTTTGCAGTATAATTGGAGCAATGGCGGTTCGCTGAAGAACCAAGGTTTTGACGTAACGGTGAATGCCCATTTACTCTCACGTAAGGACTGGAACTGGAGTGTCGGAGCCAGCATGGGACATTACGTTAATGAATTGACTGCCCTTCCAGACAATCAGGCGTATTTGGACACCGAGGTACTTGGTGCCACAATGCGTAGCCAGATTGGCGGTTCGGTAAACAGTTTCTATGGCTATCGTACCAATGGGGTATTTGCTACCAGCGAAGAGGCAAATGCAGCCAATCTCTATATAGAGGATGAAACGGGTGCCAAGACATACTTCCAGGCTGGTGATGTACGTTTTGAGGATATTAACGGAGATGGAAAGATTAATAAAGACGACCGCACCATCATCGGTGATGTGACGCCTGATATCTATGGTAATCTCTTTACCTCCCTGTCGTGGAAGAAACTGACCCTCGATGTTAACTTCAACTATTCGTTGGGTGGCGAGGTTTATAATTACATGCGTCAACAGTTGGAGAGCGGCAGTCGATTCATGAACCAGACAACAGCTATGCTTAGCCGCTGGTCGATGGAAGGACAGCAGACCGACATGCCCAAGGCAACATACAATGACCCCATGGGCAACAGCCGTTTCAGTGACCGCTGGATAGAGGATGCCAGCTATCTGCGTCTGAAGACTTTGACCCTTAGCTACAAACTTCCTATCAGCAGTACCTACATTCAGGGCATCACGGTATGGGGACAGTGCAACAACCTGTTTACCGTAACAAAGTACTTGGGAGCCGATCCTGAATTCTCAATGGGGAACAGCGTACTCATGCAGGGTATCGACCGTGGTCTGCTCTCGCAGGGACGTAGTTTCCATGTTGGTGTGAAGATTAACCTCTAATTCAATGCATAATGCATAATTCATAATTCATAATAAAGATTAAAGACTTATGAAGACTTTTAAGTATTTATATAGTAAAGCATGTGCCCTTCTCTGTGCTCTCTGTCTTCTCTGTGCTCTTGGTGTAACATCCTCCTGTGAGGACATGCTTGACAAGGGGAATGAATATGTCATATATGATGAAGGACGCGAATTGGTGAATCCTGCGGACACCGTAAACTCGTTGCTGGGAATACTGAATAAGTTGCAGGCTATTGCCGTACGTACCAATCTCTTTGGTGATTTGCGTGCCGACATGGTGAGTCTGCGTGACAATGCAACGACAGACTTAAAGGACATTGCGGCTTTGAATATTACGGATGACAACAAGTACAACGCTCCCCGTGACTACTATGCTGTTATTAACAACTGTAATTATTTCCTTGCCCATGCCGACTCTACAGTGGGTAATCCCCGTACGGGTAGAAAGTACTTTAAGGCAGAGATAGCACAAGTACATAGCATCCGGGCCTGGACTTATCTTCAACTGGTTTTGGTCTATGGTAGGGTGCCGTTTGTGGATAAACCTATTGTGACCAAATTGGAGTCAGAGGCACAATATCCTGTCTGGGATTTAGCTCAAATCTGTGATTATTTTATCAGGGATTTGGAACGATATGACAATGGCGGTAATCCTACGGACTACCCCAACTTCCTGACACTTGATACAGGCTTCGATCCTCTGACATGTATGTTCCCCACTCAATTGGTATTGGGCGACCTGTATTTGTGGAGGGCAGTTGCCAATCAGAACAAGGAAGATGCCAAGAAAGCAGCCAAGTCGTATTATAACTATATCGTATGGAGACTCTATGACGAGAATGGTCGCCAGTTGAAGTCGAACAAGATGACGGGTTACAAGGATGTTACGTGGTCGTCGACCCAGTTGAAGAACAATCGTTACAGTGGAGGACCTCTTGATACTTATTCTTCCAAGTTCTATGATTATAAACTTACTTGGGGCTCTTCCTCCATGGAAATATCAACTGTAATTCCCATGGACTCTGCTGCAGCAGATGGCTTCTATAACGAGCTACGTCGTTTCTATAATACATCAAAAGCCACAGAATGGGAAGAGGCATGTATTTCACCTTCTCAGGTGTTGCGTGATTTGAGTAAGCAACAAATCTATTATGGCGTGGGTGAAACCACTACAGATACGGTTAAGGTGACAGCAGATAAATTGACAGATGAGGAGATTAGCAAGGGCTACCTGGGTGACCTGCGCTTGGCTGCATGCTGGAAACAAAGTGATTACAAGGATGGTTTGCAGCTCGTTAACTATCAGACTGTTGCTAAGCATCGTGGACAACATGTTATAATCTATCATACGTCTCAAATCTATCTTCGTTTAGCCGAAGCCTTGAACTATGCTGGTTATCCACGTTTTGCTCGTCAGATTTTGACGATGGGCTTGAGCAATAATGTAATCAATGCAGAGGTTCGGCCATATTATCCAGAGAAAGAAGATTCTCTCTTTATCGACCAGTTTGACTTTAACAGTGGTGTGTTCTTGCCAATTGCAGGATCTTATACCGAAGTGCCAGATGAATATGGCTTCACCAAGAGCGCGGTTCCCAGTTATCAGTCTTCTGTAAATATGGAAGGTGTACATAGCATGGGTTCGGGCTTGTCTTACTATGACCTCGACTATGTGAAGCTGGAAGAGCCAGACTATTCTGCCCTTGATGCTATTCCTGTGGTTGTGGCACCGACTCCTATGGATGAACCTTGGACGCTTTCTCAAATGACTTCTGATGAGTTTTATGCAAAATCAGACGATGACCTGAAGCTCTGGTGGTCAACTACCGTGGGAGATGGTCGTGAAACGGCAGACTTTGATGGACTGAAGACAGCCTTGAAGGATAGCGTGGATGATTATGTGGCATATTTGGCCGACTTGGCTTCCTATAAGGTATATCGCTCTAAACTAAAGAAGGCACACGATGAGGCATATAAGGCTCTGATTGCCAAGGAACAAGTCACAGTGGATAAGGCTATTCTTGACGAACAGGCATTGGAACTCTCATTCGAAGGCAATCGCTACTACGACCTTATGCGTCGTTCTCTATGGTGGGGTGATAACACCTTGGCTAATGCCGTAAGCAAGCGTGATGCTGCTGTCGGAGCCAGCCTGATGAGCCGTCAGAACTGGTATCTCAAATGGAAGGGTAAGATTGGATATTGAAATTAAGATTTCTTTGCATAATTATTCCCCGTGACTTGTTGATAGTCACGGGGATTTTTTGTATCTTTGCAACCGCTTTAGAAAATGCTTTTTGAAAACAGTAAAAAGATAAATATACAAATGGGTAGATTCGCAGAACGCACGAAACTGAATCTTTCAGAGATTAATAAGGAAGAACTCAAGAGATGGGATGGGGAAGACCTCTTCCACCGTAGCATATCGGAACGTGAGGGATGTCCCTCGTTTATATTCTTTGAAGGGCCTCCATCGGCCAATGGACATCCTGGTATTCATCATGTGCTGGCTCGTTCATTGAAGGACACTTTCTGCCGTTTTAAGACCATGAAGGGCTATCAGGTACACCGTAAGGCCGGATGGGACACGCATGGACTGCCTGTGGAATTAGGCGTGGAGAAGGAGCTTGGTATCACGAAGGAAGATATTGGCAAGACCATCTCGATAGAGGACTATAACCAGAAGTGCCGACAGAACGTGATGATGTTCACGGGCGAATGGACCGACCTGAGCCACCGAATGGGCTACTGGGTGGATATGGAACACCCATATATTACTTACGACAACAAATACATCGAGTCTCTTTGGTGGCTGCTGAAACAACTCTATCAGAAAGGCTTGCTCTACAAGGGGTACACAATTCAGCCGTACTCTCCAGCCGCAGGTACGGGACTTAGCAGTCACGAACTGAACCAGCCCGGTTGTTATCGTGACGTGAAGGACACGACGGTGACGGCACAGTTTAAGGTCAGCCCCCTCCCAGCCTCCCCGAGGGGAGGAGAATCTTTCCCCCTCGGGGGAATTGAAGGGGGCCTTCCTGTTTATTTCTTGGCGTGGACCACGACTCCTTGGACATTGCCCTCGAACACCGCGCTTTGCGTAGGTCCGAAGATTGATTACGTGGCCGTGAAGGGACAGAACCCTTACACCAAGGAGGAGGCCATCTATATTCTCGCCGAAGCTCGTAAGGACGTGTACTTTCCCTCTCCCTCGGGGGAGCAGGAGGGGGGCTGTCCTGTACTTTGGAAAGGAAAGGGTGAAGACCTCATAGGCATCCAATACGAACAACTTTTCCCATGGGTAAAGCCCTGTGCATTGGAGAACGGCAAGGTCGTTGACAAGGAGGCCGAGGCTTTCCGCGTAATTCCAGGTGACTATGTGACCACCGAGGATGGTACGGGTATTGTACACATTGCTCCCACATTTGGTGCCGACGATGCCAAGGTGGCCAAGGATGCTGGCATTCCCTCTTTGTTTGTTATCGACAAGGCTGGTGATACGCGTCCTATGGTTGATTTCACGGGTAAGTACTTCGTTCGCGAAGATATGGATGCTGCCTTTACAGAAGTCTGTGTGCGTGATAGTTATTGGAAACATGCTGGTGACTTCGTGAAGAATGCCTATGACCCGAAGTATGCAGACCTTGACGAGAAGGCTCTCTCCAAGACCGAAGACCTGAACATCGTACTCTGCATGGAGATGAAGCAGGAGGGTTCGGCCTTTAAAATAGAGAAGCATGTCCACAACTATCCTCACTGCTGGCGTACCGACAAACCTGTACTTTACTATCCGCTGGATTCATGGTTCATTCGTTCTACGGCAGTTAAGGAGCGCATGATAGAATTGAATAAGACCATCAACTGGAAACCCGAGTCCACAGGTACGGGACGTTTCGGTAAGTGGTTGGAGAACTTGAATGACTGGAACCTTTCCCGTAGCCGCTATTGGGGTACACCATTACCTATTTGGCGTAACCGCGAGACAAAGGAAGAAATATGCATAGGTTCTGTAGAAGAACTGTATAACGAGATTGAGAAGGCTGTTGAGGCTGGTATCATGCCCAGTAACCCCCTCAAGGAGCGTGGCTTCGTTCCTGGCGATATGTCACAGGAGAACTATGACCGCATCGACCTTCATCGCCCCTATGTTGACCAAATATGGCTCGTAGGCGAAAGTGGTGCTACGTTGAAGCGTGAACTTGACCTTATTGACGTTTGGTTCGATTCGGGTGCCATGCCATACGCTCAGGTGCACTATCCTTTTGAGGAGCAAGGCGCAAGGAACAAGGTGCAAGAGAATTGTGTACGCCAAGATGAGCAGCATGCAAGCGCATCCTCTTGCTCCTTGCTCCCTGCTCCTTGCCCCTTGTCCTTCCCTGCCGACTTCATAGCCGAGGGCGTTGACCAGACACGTGGCTGGTTCTTTACACTTCATGCTATCGCCACAATGGTCTTCGACTCGGTTGCCTACAAGGCTGTTATCTCCAATGGTCTTGTGTTGGACAAGAATGGTCTGAAGATGTCGAAACGACTGGGCAATGCTGTTGACCCATTCCAGGCCATTGAGAATTATGGCTCGGATGCCGTACGTTGGTACATGATTACCAACTCGCAGCCATGGGATAACCTGAAGTTTGATGAAGAGGGCGTAAAGGAAGTTTCCCGTTCCTTCTTTGGCAAATTATTCCAGACTTATTCTTTCTTGACGATGTATGCCAATGTGGATGGTTGGCAATACGAGGAGCCCGATGTGCCCATGGTGCAACGCCCGGAAATGGACCGTTGGATTCTTTCTGAATTGAACTCTCTTATCCTTGATGTAACACAGTGTTATGAGGATTATGAACCAACTCGTGCTGGCCGTCTCATACAATCGTTTGTTGTGGACAATGTGTCAAACTGGTTCGTTCGTCTTAGTCGTAAGCGTTTCTGGGGCTCAGCTATGAGTATTGATAAACTTTCGGCCTACCAGACACTTTATACTTGTCTGGAGACTGTAGCTAAACTGATGGCTCCTATTGCTCCCTATTATGCCGACAGACTTTATCGTGATCTTACCGTAGCCACTGGCCGTGACACGGAGAGTGTGCATCTGTCATACTTCCCTGTGGCTGATGATAGTAAGATTGATAAGGAGCAGGAGAAACGAATGGAACTTGCTCAACAGATAACCTCTATGGTTCTCTCGCTCCGCAAGAAAGAGCAGATTATCGTGCGTCAGCCTTTGCAGAAGATTGCTATCCCTGCTGTTGATTCAGACCAGCAATTGCGTATTGAGGCCATGAAGCAGCTCATCCTTGATGAAGTTAACGTGAAGGAACTTGAGTTTGTGGAAGGCAGTGGCATACTGGTGAAGAAGGTGAAGTGTAACTTCCGTACCATGGGTAAAAAGTTCGGCAAACTGATGAAGGACGTTAATGTCGCAGTGACGGGTATGTCCCAGGAACAGATTACTGAATTGGAACGTCAGGGTAGTCTGACACTCACATTGGCTACGGGTGATACGGCACTCATTGAAGCCGAGGATGTGGAGATATTCAGTGAGGATATTCCAGGCTGGACTGTGGCAAACGAAGGTTCGTTGACGGTGGCTCTTGATATTACGGTTACTGATGAGCTGAAGAACGAGGGCGTAGCCCGCGAACTGGTGAAGCGTATTCAAAACCTGCGCAAGGAGAGTGGTTTCGAGATTACGGACCGTATTGCCATCCAACTTCAACATCACCCCGAGACCGACAAGGCTGTTCAACAATTCGGGGAATATATCTCCAGCCAGGTGCTGGCCAACAGCCTGACACTTGTGGACGAGGTGGCAGAACCCACAGAACTTGATTTCGAGGATTATAAGGTGAACATAAATATTAAAAGATAATACCTCCTTAACTCCCTTAAAACTCCTAACAATTAATTAAAACTATGGAAGAGAAAACAAGATATAGTGACGAGGAACTGGAAGAGTTTCGTCAGATAATCTTGGAGAAACTTGATGTGACAAAGCGTGATTACAAGAAAGTAATGGACGAGTTGTCGAAAGGTAACGAAAATGGCGTCGATGATACGTCACCCACTTTCCATGCTTTGGAAGAAGGCAGTGAGGCACAGAGTAAGGCCCAGTTGATGCAGTTGGCTGTTCGTGCGCAAAAATTCATCCAGGGATTGCAGGCTGCCCTTGTACGTATCGACAATAAAACTTATGGTATTTGTCGTGAGACGGGCCGATTGATCCCGAAAGAGCGTCTCCGCGCCGTGCCCCATGCCACGTTGAGTATTGAAGCAAAGAATAACAGGAGGTAAGGCCCATCCTAAAATATAAGAGGAAAGACGACAATGTGTAAGGAGCAAGAAAAAAGCCTAACTACTCCCTCGCCTTGGGGAAGGCAAGGGGTAGTGGCTCTATTGCTCATTCTGGTAATCATAGCCATTGACCAAATCATAAAGATACTGGTAAAGACTGGTATGTATCTTCACCAGAGCATCCATGTGACGGATTGGTTCTATCTGCTTTTTACAGAAAACAATGGCATGGCCTTTGGGTGGCAGTTCTTCGATAAGTTCCTGCTGACCTCGTTCCGCATCATTTTCGTTATACTCATTGCCTTTTATCTCTATAAATCCATACGGCGGGGTATCTCATGGGGATATCTCGTATGTATCTCCCTCATCATTGCCGGAGCTGCGGGAAATATCATTGATTGTGTTTTTTATGGTCTGGTTTTCAATAATCCGCCTACTCCGATGGTGGCCGAGTTCGTTCCTTTTGGCACGGGCTATGGTACGTTGTTCCATGGCCGTGTTGTGGACATGTTCTACTTTCCTCTTGTAGAATGGGACTGGCCCTTATGGTTTCCTTGGCTGGGCGGTGAGCATTTTATCTTTTTTAGTCCAATCTTCAATTTTGCCGATGCTGCCATATCTTGCGGCATCATAGCCCTGCTACTGTTCTACCGCAGGAACTTGACAACAGCAGACGTACCTGTAAACGAAAGTCCAGAGTGAAATGAAGGGTAAATGTATCTGTGTGCTCTGTCTTCTTTGTCTTCTCTGTGTTTCGTGCAGCGTGGATCTTCCCTCGTATGTCATTCCGGAGGGCAAAATGGAGGATATTCTATATGATTATCATATAGCCCAGGGAATAGCTGATGCCAAAGGGGAGGATGTGGAAGCCAATCGCTACATTTATGTGCAGAAGGTCTTCGAAAAGTACGATATTACGGAGGAGGAGTTTGATTCTTCTATGGTATGGTATTCAGGGCATGCTTCCCACCTTACTCAGATATACGACAGAATAGGGAAACGTCTGGAACGTGAATCGCAAGCCGCAGGTCTCAATATTCCCGATGAAGACCGATATGCTCGTTTCACGACTGAAGGTGATACGGCCAATATATGGTCTGGTCGTGATATCTTCTTTTTGCATGGCAATCGTGGAGAGAATATCTATACGGTTTTCATTCCTGCGGATAGCACATACCGTCGGGGGGACTATTTTATGTTAAGGTTTGGAAATAGTTTCATCGCTCAGGAGCGTCAACAGGAGTCGTTTGTACTTATGCAGGTTCGTTATGCCAATGATTCTGTGGTCGCTTCAACCTCAATGGTAGGAGCAAACAGCAATGTGACCCTGAATATTACAAAAGAAATGGTTACGGACACTTGCGATATTAAGTCAATTGTCTGCACTTTCTATTATGCGTTTGATGAGTCGGAGGATGATAAGTTCCGATTATGGGCCGTAACGAAACCCGTACTCTTGCGTTATCACGACCTCAACGACCAGCAAGCAGACGAGGATTCTTTGCCGAAAGATAGTTTGAAGATTGATTCCTTGCAAACCGATACCACTACGAATTTTACTGATAGCATGTCGCGAAGTACCCGTATGTCGCCTGACGAGCTTCGTGAGAGTCAGCCCGTAGAACGAAAGATAAATGTGGTGGAGAAACGTCGGGTTAAGTTGCCTAATCAACCTCAGCGCGTTAAACCATCTCGATGAAATGCCGTCAATTAGGATATCACCATCTTGTGTTCCCCGATGGTCGATGTGAGGATATGGTAGTGGTGAAGATTGACGAACATGGTCGTTATATATCTCACCATCCCCTTCACAGAGAGGAATGTGGCTCTTTCGTCTCTTTTGACGAGGAGGCCATGGTAGAGTGGATTGGTGGGACGTTCGTAATAAATAATTGACGATTGATTATGCGACGCATTCTGTTTTTACTTTTTTTTTTAATGGGCATGACTTATTCCTCATTGTCCAATGTTCAATATCCATTGTCCATTAAGATAGACCCTTCGCTTCGGAATCAGACGCTCGAAGGGTGGGGCGTGAGCCTTTGTTGGTGGGGGAATATGTCGGGTAGATGGACGGAGGAAAAGATAGATACCCTTGTTCATTGGCTTACTTCGCCGGAAGGGCTTAACTATAACATTTTCCGTTATAATATTCCCGGGGGCGATGACCCACAATGGCGAAATTGCGAAGAACACCATATGGGAAAACCTGGTACGGGTAAGGGCTTGCGTGCCGAAATGCCAGGTTTTAAAGTCTATCCAGATTCACCCTACGATTGGCAGGCCGATAGTGCCCAGATAAAGGTTTTGCTGAAAATTAAGCAAGCGCGCCCCGATGCTATCTTTGAGGCGTTCAGCAATAGTGCTCCTTGGTGGATGACTGTGAGCGGATGTTGTGCTGGTCATGATAATCCCAATAAGGACAATCTCGCTCCCGAAAACTATGAGGCCTTCTCTCAATATCTTATAGATGTATGTCAGTACTTCCGTGATACTTGTGGAATAGAGTTTCGTACACTCGAACCATTTAATGAACCCTATACCAATTACTGGAACCGTAGTGGAAGTCAGGAGGGATGCCATTTTGACCCGGAGTCACAGGTGAAACTGCTAAAGGTGCTTTACCCCATGCTTCAGGAATCGGGACTGCCTACTGTCCTTTCTTCTTCTGATGAAACTGCAGTTGGCGCGTCCTTGCGTGATATTCAGGTATATGGTTCTGCCACCCGTATGCTCGGACAGTGGAATGTCCATACCTATAAGGCGACAAATGAGGAACGAGAGGCACTGCGTGATAGTGTTCGCCGGCATGGTCTCCGTCTGTGGATGAGTGAGAGCGGTGATGGAGGCCGAGGCATACACGGTAATCTTCGTATGCTTCAACGCCTGTTTGATGACATGCGTTTGATGCAGCCCGTAGCATGGGTCGATTGGCAATACGCCGAGGAATACACCGATCAGTGGGCTCTTGTTGGTACTCGTTGGGCGGAACAGAAATATTGGAAACTTAAGAACTATTTTGTTCGTCAGCAGGTTACCCGTTTTATTCGTCAGGGCTATACCTTTCTTGATGTTGATGATGCACAGACTTTATGTGCCATTTCGCCCGACGAACGTGAAATTGTACTTGTCCGGCTCAATAACACTCGACAACCCCAAACTGTAACATACGATTTTTCTCTATTGAAGAGACTGTCGTCTTCTGTTCAGGTATATACGACCAGTCGTACGCAGTCACTCGCTGCAGATACCCAACAGATGTCTGACAATGTTCTGTCTGTGACATTGAATCCCCAAAGTGTTTCAACCTATCTCATATCCGTAGAATGATGGCATATTACGTAGCAGATGAGCGTCGATATGATGCTATGCAATATCGGCGATGTGGCCAATCTGGTGTCTTGCTCCCCAGTGTATCGCTGGGAATGTGGCATAATTTTGGCGCAGTAGATGATTTTGAGCGTAGTCGGCAGATAATGCGCTACGCATTTGATAACGGTATTACACACTTTGACCTTGCCAACAACTATGGTCCTCCATATGGTAGCGCAGAAATTACTTTTGGGCGATTGATGGATGAGGACTTCCGCCCCTATCGGGATGAAATGTTTGTCGCCACAAAGGCAGGTTATGACATGTGGCCTGGCCCATACGGGAACTGGGGCAGTCGTAAATACCTTATGGCATCGCTCAATCAAAGTCTTTCTCGAATGCATCTGGAATACGTTGACCTTTTTTATAGTCATCGTTACGACCCCGAAACACCATTGGAAGAAACGCTTCAGGCTCTTGTCGATATTGTTCGTAGCGGAAAGGCTCTTTACGTCGGAATCAGTCGATGGCCGTTGGAGGCAACGCGTACCGCGTTCCAGTATCTGCGTGAGCGTGACGTTCCTTGTCTCATTTATCAGGGTCGTATCAATCTGTTAGACCATGCTCCGATAGAGGAGGGCATTCTCGAACTTTGTCGTAAGGAAGGAGTGGGCTTCATTTCCTTCTCACCGCTTGCACAAGGCTTGCTCACCGACCGATACCTACATGGCATTCCAGAGGGTTCACGCATGTCTCGTGGTAAGTTCTTGCGTCCCGACATGCTCACCGAAGAGGTTCTCCAACGTATTTGTCAATATAATGTTGAGGCAGAGGCCGAAGGTAAGTCTCTGGCCGAGTATGCCCTTTCATGGGTGCTACGCCAGAAAGGGGTTACCAGTGTCATTGTGGGAGCCAGCAGCACCACTCAACTCGACCGAAACCTTTGTGCCGGGAGATAGATTCTTACAAAATCGGTGCGTGATTTTGCTGTAATGTTTGGCCTTACCATTTTTTTTCAATATATTTGTGACTGGTAAGCAACAAACGCTTGTTCGGAATGCTTTCCAACTCAAATACTAACAGATAAAACATTCTCGGCTATGTTTTACAATGAAATCGGAAAGACGGGCATGAAGGTCTCTGCACTGAGTTTTGGTGCCTCTTCGCTTGGCGGTGTGTTTCACGGTGTAAGCGAGGCAGATGCTATTCGTGCTGTCCATGAGGCGATAGATTTGGGCATGAACTTTATTGACGTCTCCCCTTATTATGGTCATTTAAAAGCAGAAACAGTCTTAGGAAAGGCTCTGCGTGAGATTCCGCGTGACCGTTATTATTTATCCACAAAGGTGGGACGCTATGGTCGGGATGGGAAGAACATCTGGGATTATAGTGCCGAGCGTGTCACGGACAGTGTATATGAAAGCATGGAGCGTTTGGGGATAGACTATATTGACCTTATCAACGTCCACGACATAGAGTTTCAAGGCGATCTTCCCGGGGGACTACAGAAGGTGGTAGATGAAACGCTGCCAGCCCTTGTCAGACTACGTGAGAAGGGGGCAGTTGGTCATGTCGGGATTACTGACCTTCAACCAGAGAACCTACGATGGGTTATAGAACATTCCCCCGAAGGAACCGTGGAGAGTGTACTCTGCTTTTGTCATTATTGCCTTTGCGATACGTTGTTGTTGGACTACCTTGATTTCTTTGAGGCGCATAATGTTGGGGTAATCAATGCTTCGCCGCTCTCAATGGGGTTGCTGTCTTCTCGTGGCGCACCCGACTGGCATCCGGCTCCGTTGGAGCTGAGGCAGGCTTGTGCCCGTGCCGCTGAATATTGCAAGGGACATGGCTATCCCATAGAACAATTGGCCATGCAGTTCGCTACGGGACTGAGTCCGCGTATTGCAACGACTCTGTTCAGTAGTGCCAACCCGGAAAATGTACGTAAGAATATTGCTTATCTTGACACTCCGGCCGACTCACAGCTTGTTGCTGAGGTGCAGGCTATCATCGGCGACCAGATGGGTGCACGTTGGAAAAACAGTTGAATGGTCATGCTAATCATTGACGCACATTCGCATTTATGGCTCCGTCAGCATACAACGTGGAACGGGCTGACGGTATCTACGCGGGATGATAATGGAAGTCGTTCTGATTTCTTGGGCGAGCTTCGCCAAATGCTTCCCCCGTTCATGCTTGACGGCCGAAATACGGCAGAGGTCTTTCTGTCCAATATGGACTATGCTCAAGTGGCTGCTTCTGTTGTGGTTCAGGAGTTTATCGATGGTATGCAAAATGAATACCTCTCTGAGGTGCAAAGCAAGTATTCTAATCGTTTTGTCACCTGTGCCATGGCCGACTATCTTCACGATGGCTTCTGTGAGCAGATATCTTCACTTATTCAGCAAGGTTTCCGTGGTATTGCTATTCCTGGCCATCGTTTGCTGAATCGCCATCTGACTGACGACGAGATGATACGTATGTTCCGGTTGATGGAACAACATGATGTGTTCCTTTCCATTACGCTTGCCGACGGCGACCAGCAGGTTGGGGAGTTGCGTGAGGTTATAGAAGAATGTCCCCGGTTGCGCATAGCCATAGGCCATTTGGGTATGGCAAATCCCCCTCTAACTCCCCCTTGGGAGAATGAGAGTTGGCGTAGGCAGATACAATTGGCACAACACGACAAGGTTTATGTTGAGGCCGGGGGAATCACGTGGCTTTATAATAGTGAGTTTTATCCATTCCCCTCTGCCATTCGGACCATTCGGGAAGCTGCCGAACTTGTCGGTATGGAGAAACTGATGTGGGGGAGTGACTATCCGCGTACGATAACGGCTATCACTTATCGTATGTCGTATGATTTCATAACAAAATCCAGGGAACTGACTTGGCATGAGAAAGGTCTTTTCCTTGGTGAAAATGCTCGTCGCTTCTATGACCTCAAGGACTTGCCTGAGTTGCCGTATATTAAAAATATGAGTGAATAGAAACTTAACGATAACGAAAACCTTAACGATAACTAATATCATGAGTATGAAAGCATCTAGTCAAAACCATTCAACACTCCCCATTAAGGGGGAGCAGGGAGGGGGTCTTTATCCTAAAATTGGTATTCGTCCCACCATCGACGGTCGTCAGGGTGGAGTGCGCGAGAGTTTGGAAGAGAAAACCATGGCGTTGGCCAAGGCAGTTGCAAACCTCATTTCCACGAACTTGCGGAATGGAGACGGTTCGCCTGTGGAATGCGTCATCGCAGATGGAACCATTGGACGTGTGGCCGAGAGTGCCCAGTGTGCCGAGAAGTTTGAGCGTGAGGGGGTTGGTTCCACCATCACCGTCACTTCCTGTTGGTGCTATGGTTCGGAAACAATGGATATGAATCCCTATTATCCCAAGGCTGTTTGGGGCTTCAACGGGACAGAGCGTCCGGGTGCCGTTTATCTGGCTGCCGTACTTGCTGCTCATGCCCAAAAGGGTCTGCCTGCTTTTGGCATCTACGGCCACGATGTACAGGATCTCGACGATAACACCATCCCCGAGGATGTGGCCGAAAAGATACTTCGTTTTGCTCGTGCTGCACAGGCCGTTGCTACGATGCGCGGAAAGAGTTACCTGTCAATGGGCAATACTTGTATGGGTATCGCTGGTAGTATTGTCGATGCCGACTTCCTGCAAAACTATCTTGGAATGCGTACGGAATATGTGTCGTTGGTTGAAATACTCCGTCGTGTTGATTTTGGAATCTACGACCCCGAGGAGTTCAAGAAGGCCATGGCTTGGGTGGAGAAATATTGCAAACCCCAGGAAGGTCACGACTATAACGAAGACCGCCCCTTGTTCCCTGGCACACCCATGACGACATTCAATGGTAAAGGCAAGGGTAAAACACGCGAGGAAAAGGATGCCGACTGGGAGTTCACCGTGAAGACAATGATGATAATCCGTGACTTGATGCACGGTAATCCGCGACTGCTGGAAATGGGCTACAAGGAAGAAGCTCTCGGCCACAATGCCATCTTTGGTGGCGTACAGGGACAGCGCCAATGGACTGACTATAAGCCTAACTTCGACTTCCCCGAATCGATGCTTTGCACTTCGTTCGACTGGAATGGTGCCCGTGAGGCAGATGTGCTGGCCACAGAGAACGACTTCCTCAACGGCATGTCGATGTTGCTGGGTCATCTCATAACGAACCGTGGCGTGATGTTCTCGGACATTCGCACCTATTGGAGTCCAGACGCTGTAGAACGTGTAACGGGCAAGAAACCCGAAGGTATGGCCGCAGGTGGCTTCATCCACCTTATCAACTCTGGTGCCACTACACTTGATGCCACGGGAGCCATGACGGACAAGGACGGAAAACCCACCATGAAACCCCATTGGGAACTGACCGAGGCTGACCAGGAGGCGTGTCTGAAGGCCACGAACTGGATGCCTGCCGACCGCGACTACTTCCGTGGTGGAGGCTATTCCAGCCACTTCCTGACAAAAGGTGGAATGCCCATGACCATGATGCGCATGAATATGGTGAAGGGACTTGGCCCTGTGCTGCAATTGGCAGAAGGTTGGACTGTAGAACTTGACCCTGAAGTCAACGATATCCTCGACCGTCGTACCGATCCCACGTGGCCGACGACTTGGTTCGTGCCTCGCCTCGATGCCTCGAAAGATTGCTTCAAGGATGTCTATTCCGTAATGAACTGCTGGGGTGCCAACCACGGTGCTATAGCTTATGGTCATATCGGTGCTGACATCATTACCTTGTGCTCCATCCTGCGAATCCCCGTTTCGATGCACAACATTGCCGACTGTGATATCTTCCGTCCTTCGTCATGGAACGCTTTTGGCATGGATAAGGAAGGAGCCGACTATAGGGCTTGTCAGAACTTTGGACCGATGTACAAATAGAAACCCCATCCCCTTACCCTTCTTGCTCCGCATTCGCTATGCAAGCGGCAGAGCCGATTACCCGAGGGAAGGGAGTGGATACAAAACATAAAGAAAAAATAATAAGCAGTGGAAAAAGATATAGTTATAAAAGATAAGAATACTGATCAACTTTCAAGTCAAACAGCCCCCCTCCCTCGGGAGGGGCAGGGGGGTGAGTCTGTAGGGGCTTCTCCTTTGATAGAAAGGAAGTACCTTGTTACTTTCATTCTCATCACTACTCTGTTTGCGCTGTGGGGCTTTGCCAACGATATCACGAACCCGATGGTGGCCGCTTTCCAGACATTGATGGAACTGTCGGCAGCCAAGGCTTCGATGGTACAATTCGCATTCTATGGCGGTTACGCTACGATGGCCATCCCTGCGGCATTGTTCATTCGCAAGTATTCGTACAAGGTGGGTGTACTCATCGGTCTTGGCCTATATGCCGTAGGAGCTTTTCTGTTCATTCCCGCAGCTCAGTTTCAGGAGTTCACCTACTTCTGTATCTCGCTCTACATTCTCACCTTTGGCCTCGCCTTTCTGGAGACCAGTGCCAACCCCTTCATCCTTTCGTTAGGGTCGAAGGAAAATTCCACGCGCCGTCTCAATCTGGCACAGGCATTTAATCCCGTTGGCTCGCTTTCGGGTATGGCTGTGGCTTCGTTTATTGTTCTGCCGAACCTTATCAGCGACCATCGCGATGCTGCAGGACGAATTATCTATCATGGTCTTAGCGAGGCAGAAAAGGCAAACATCCGACTCCATGACCTGGCCGTCATCCGTAACCCTTATGTGGCTATCGGTTTGGTGGTGTTGGTGATGTTCATCATCATTGCCTTGACGAAGATGCCTTCGCTCAAGGGTTCCGTAAGTCGCGATTCAATCGCGACGGACAAAACAGCTTCTGCCACGCTGTCGCGCCTGTGGAGCAACCGCATATACAGGAACGGTGTCTTCGCGCAAGTGATGTATGTGGCCGCCCAGATTATGGTTTGGACGTTCATCATCCAGTATGCCGACCACTTGGGTATTGACAAGGCTACGGCACAACGTTACAACATCCTGGCCATGTCGTTGTCGCTGACGGGACGTTTCGTCGGAACCTATATCATGAAATACATCAACCAACGCCGTCTATTGGCCATCTTTGGCATTGGGGCAACAGCGTGTACGCTTGGTGCCATTTGCATTGAAGGTATGATGGGGCTCTATAGCTTAGTGCTCATTAGCCTGTTCATGTCCATCATGTTCCCCAGTATCTATGGCATTGCCTTGGAGAATGTACGTTCAGAGGATACCTCTCTCGGGGCTGCTTTCCTTGTGATGGCCATTGTGGGTGGTGCGCTCATGCCTCCCTTGCAAGGATTCATCATTGACCAAAAGCTTATCATGGGATGGCCTGCCGTCAACGTCTCGTTTGTCCTGCCATTCATTTGTTTTGTGATGATAACAATTTATGGCTTCTGGACGTATAAAGTGAGAATTAAGAATTAAGGATGAAAAATGGAAGGATATAAGCAAAAGATTTATTCTGGTCCTGTAAAGCGCTATGTGCAGACAATGGACCTGAAGGACAATCCGGAACTGATTGCCGAGTATCGTCGTCGCCATAGTCGTGAAGAGGCGTGGAAGGAGATTCGTGACGGTATTCGGGAGGTTGGAATTTTAGAGATGGAACTTTACATTCTCGGTTCACGTATTGTGATGATTGTTGATACACCTTTGGACTTCGACTGGGATTCGGCGATGGCTCGCTTGGCTACCTTGCCACGCCAACAAGAGTGGGAAGACTATATGGCGATGTTCCAGAAATGTGCCGAGGGTGCCACCAGCAACGAGAAGTGGCAAATGATGGAAAGAATGTTCTATCTATATGATTAGAATCGTCCCTTTAACTCCCTTTTTACTCCTCTTTAACTCCTCTTAATAAAATGAAAGCCTTACAGATTACTGATACTTACAAGTTAGAAGTTATTGATTTGCCAATGCCTGAACCCAAGGCTGGCGAGGTGTTGCTACGACTGCGTTATGTGGGATTCTGTGGTTCAGACCTCAATACCTATCGTGGCCGAAACGCAATGGCTTTGAAACCCGTAATTCCAGGTCATGAGATTTCGGCTACTGTGGAAAGAGTGGGGGAGGGCGTTCCTAACTCCATTCTGGTGGGACAGACCGTTACTGTGGACCCATATACGGCATGTGGCAAATGCCCCAGTTGTCGTCGTCGTCGTGTGAATGCCTGTCAGCACAACGAGACGTTGGGAGTGCAGCGCCATGGTGCCATGCGTGAATATATTTGTGTTCCTTGGCAGAAGGTTATTGCTGCCGACGGACTTGAACTGCGCGATGTGGCACTGATAGAGCCTATGAGTGTGGGCTTTCATGCCGTTGACCGCGGTCAGGTAACTGATACAGACACCGTACTGGTTATCGGTTGTGGCATGATTGGTGTGGGAGCCATCGTCCGTGCCTCTTTGCGAGGTGCCACGGTGATTGCAATGGATCTTGATGACGACAAACTTTTCCTTGCCCTTCAACTCGGAGCTTCGGCCGCCATTAACTCTGGGAAGGTGGATGTCCATGACGCACTCTCTCGTCTGACCGGTGGTAATGGTCCGGATGTGGTAATCGAGGCCGTCGGTTCGCCAGTAACATACCAGACTGCAGTCAATGAGGTCGCTTTCACGGGTCGCGTTGTTTGCATTGGCTATTCGCCCACGGATGTGAGTCTCACTACCAAATTTTTTGTGCAGAAGGAACTCGATATCCGCGGTTCGCGCAATGCACTTCCAGACGACTTCCGTGCTGTTATCCGCTATTTGCGTCGTGGGCAGTGTCCTACAGACCATCTTGTTTCCGATATTGTAACTCCCGATGAGGCTGCTTCGGTCATGCAGTGTTGGCACGAGGCTCCCGCTCGCGTGTTCCGTATATTGGTCAAATGGTAAATGTCAAATGGTCGCTCGGCTTTGCCGCTTGCGTAGCATCGCGGAGCAAGAAATGGTAAATGGCTAAATGGTAAATAGTAAATTGTAAATCTATGTTGCGTCCGGAGCGTATTGTTCAGTTTGGTGAAGGCAACTTTCTTCGCGGTTTTGCGGATTGGATGATAAACCGCATGAATGTTCGAAGTTGTTTTGATGGGTCGGTGGTTATCGTGAAACCACGTCCTTCACATAAGGCTTCTATTTCTGCACCCGAAACGCAAGATATTATCGCCTTGCTCCGTGCTAACCATTGCCGCTATCAGCTTAATCTGCAGGGACTTGTGGAAGGGAAGATTCTCGATTCGATTGAGGATATAGACTGTGTGAGTCGTATTATCAACCCCTATGAGGAATTTGCCGATTATGTGGCTCTGGCCGCTAAACCCGGTTTGCGTTTCTGCATCTCCAACACCACTGAGGCCGGTATTGCCTTTGACCCCTCCTGCCGTCTCGAAGATACCCCACCGGCCTCTTTCCCGGCTAAACTCACCCAATTGCTGTGGCATCGTTTTCGTGCTTTTCATGGCGATTCGGAGAAGGGATTGATTATTATGCCCTGTGAACTGATTGCCCGCAATGGTGAACGCCTGTACGAATGTGTCATGCGCTACGTTGACCATTGGCGAGAATCTCTTGGAGCGGAGGCTGATGAGTTTCGTTCGTGGATAGATACAGCCTGTTTCTTTTGTACTACTTTAGTGGATAGAATAGTTACGGGCTCAGAAGGACTGGTGGTAAAAGCCGAGCCTTACCATCTTTGGGTTATAGAGCCCCCAAAAACGCTTTCGATAGAGCAGTTCGGACGTGAATTTCCAGCGGAAAAAGCTGGACTCAATGTCGTGGTGACAAACGACGAATCGCCCTACCACGAACGAAAGGTGGCGTTGCTCAACGGCCCCCATACCGTTCTTGCGCCAGTCGCATTCCTTTCGGGACTGGATATTGTCCGTGAAGCTTGTCAGCACGAAGTGGTCGGAAAGTATGTCCGACAGGTCATGTACGATGAACTGCTGCCTACGCAGAAACTTCCAAAGGAAGAACTGCTATGCTTTGCCGACAGTGTTATGGAACGTTTCCAGAATCCTTTTGTCCACCATCAGTTGACGAGCATTATGCTCAACTCGTTCCCGAAGTTCCAGACTCGCGACTTGCCGGGCATGAAGACCTACTTGGAACATTTTGGCACCTTGCCGCGTGGCTTGGTATTCGGACTGGCTGCCATCTGTGTCTATTATCGTGGTGGACAACGAGCCGATGGCGTGCCCATTCAGCCCAACGACGACCCGCAAATCACCGCCCTCCTTTCTCGTCTATGGCAGACGGGCAACGTTCGTCAGGTAGCAGAAGGTGTGTTGGCGGCCCAGGAACTCATATGGCACGAGCACGGCAATCTGAACCTCATACCAGGGCTGACCGACGCTCTTGCTAAAGACATTGAGAGCATTCTGTCGCGGGGTATGTTGAAAACTCTCACATTTGCCATTGAACATTGAGCATTGAACATTGAACATTTTCCATTCCCATGACCGTTTCTCTCCAGATACATCCTCTTGACAACGTGGCAGTCGCCCTAAGCAACCTGCCTGGTATTTCAGCGGGTCACAAGGTGGCACTATGCGACATCCATGCCGGTGACGACGTAATCAAGTACGGCTATCTTATAGGTCATGCCCTCACGGACATTGCCAAGGGTGCGCTTGTGGACCATACCAACCTTGCCACCAACCTCTCAGGTACGCTCTCCTACGACGACATCAGCCCTCTCTCCCGTACCAACCCCGCAAACATAGCACCGCATCCGGTAGCACACCCTCTCACATTCCAGGGCTATCGGCGCAGCAATGGATTTGTGGGCATTCGCAATGAGGTGTGGGTGGTGCCAACGGTCGGTTGCGTCAACGACATCTGTCGGCAGATAGTGGAGCGTGCCGGCTGTGGCCGTCACTTTCCCCATCCCTACGGCTGTTCGCAACTTGGCGACGACCACGAACGCACACGGCAGATACTTCGCGATGTAGTGCTCCATCCCAATGCTGGCGGTGTGCTTGTTGTCGGGCTGGGATGTGAGAACAACCAACCGCACGATTTCGAGACTATTCTTGGCGACTACGACCATTCGCGCATTCGTTTTCTCGTTTGTCAGGAAGTGGAGGGCGATGAGGTGGAAGCAGGAGCCAGCATCGTAAGGGAACTCTTCCGACAAACCCAATCCGACGTGCGCCAACCCATCCCTGTTTCGGCACTGAGGGTGGGACTGAAATGTGGCGGTTCCGATGGATTCTCGGGCATTACGGCGAATCCCCTGTTAGGGGCGTTTACAGACTGGCTTTGTCTGGGACAGGGCGGAACTGCCGTGCTTACGGAAGTTCCCGAGATGTTTGGTGCCGAGACCATACTCATGCGCCGGGCCGTTAACGACGATGTCTTGCAGAAGACCATCCGACTCATCAACGATTTCAAGGAATACTATCTCAGCCATGGTCAGCCTGTCGGGGAGAACCCCTCCCCAGGCAACAAGGCTGGTGGCATCTCCACTCTCGAAGAAAAAGCCTTGGGCTGTACGCAAAAGGCTGGCACGGCCCCCGTTTGTGGTGTTCTTCGCTATGGTGAATGTCTCCAGGGCTCTGGGCTTCACTTGCTCTCTGCTCCAGGTAACGACCTTGTGGCTTCCACGGCCCTTGGAGCAGCCGGTTGTCATATTGTGCTCTTCACTACGGGACGCGGTACGCCGTTCTCTACCTTTGTGCCTACGTTGAAGGTGAGCACAAACACCAGCCTCGCCCAACGCAAACCTCAGTGGATAGACTTCGATGCTGGTCCGTTACTGGACGGCGAGCCCATGTCCGAGTTGCTCGACCGCTTCATTGCCCATGTCCTTCGTGTGGCCTCTGGTGAACAGGCGACACGAGCCGAACAATCCGGAACGGCGGAAATCGCCATCTTTAAGGATGGCGTTACGCTGTAGCGATCCCTCTTTTCTCAATTTTCTCCTGTATTCTTTGCCCATGTCGGAATAAATCTTTATCCAAGGGTGCAAGCATTTTCGCTTGCGCCCTTGGACTTTTAAAATCACTTATCATGTCCCTTGCAGGTGGTGCAGGGTGTGATATGGTGGGATGTTTTTTGAAAAAATATAATGCATAATAAAAATACTGACAGGGGGTCCCCCTGTCAGTATTTTTATTATGCGTATAGAAAAGTTTAGAAAAAGATACCACCCTATCACATCCGATTGCATCAAATTGTTAATAATCAAACTATTACAAAATTTTGCATCCCACCCAGTATCACACCCATTTACTCGCCCTGTCTTTTGCACTTGTACGGGCAGACATCAGCCTTAGCTCCTAATGGCAGCAGCCCTTGCTTGCTATTGCGTCGTCCATCGTTCGTATATAGTGTTAGCCATTGCTTGCTATTGTGTCGTCCAACGTTCGTATAAAGCGTTAGTCATTGCTCGCTATTGCGTTGTCCAACGCTTGTATATAGCGTTTGCTATTGCTTGCTATTGCGTCGTATAATGCCTGTATATACTATGAACAAAAAGGCGGTAAGGTCAACATATAACCTTACCGCCTTTTGTATGTAATTTGGGTTTTCGCTCACTTAACCGCCATCCTGACTGTTGTCGAGATGCCGTTGTGACTCGGCATTGCTCAAGCAAGCTTGGCACTGCTCTCGCTACATGGCATCTTGTCTATTCTTCTTTGGTGGCGTCCGCCCTCGAAGGGGGTGTCGAAGAACTCATCCATGATGCGACGAGCCATGTCGGTGTCGATGAAACGGCCGGGCATGACAAGGACGTTGGCGTTGTTGTGCTGGCGGATGAGATGGGCTATCTCGGGTATCCAGCATAGGCCGGCGCGGATGGTCTGGTGTTTGTTGAGCGTCATGGCTATGCCTTCGCCCGAACCGCAGATGGCAATGCCGGGGAATACCTCGCCCTCCTCGATACCACGGGCCAGGGCGTGGCCGAAGTCAGCGTAGTCACACGAAGCTTCGCTGTTTGTGCCGTAATCCTTCCATGCAATATCACGGGCATCGAGGTAGGTCTTAACAAATTCTTTTAAGGGGTAGCCAGCATGATCGCTGGCCAACCCTACTATTTTCAAGTCCATAATTATGCATTATGAATTATGCATTTCTACAGCATAGCCTTCACCTGCTTATACACATTCTCGGCAGTGTAGCCCAGTTTCTCGTCGAGCACCTTGTAGGGAGCGGAGAAGCCGAAGCTTTCGAGACCCCATACGCGGCTCTCGGGAGCAGCACCGATGAGGAAGCCCTGCAGGTTGACGGGCAGACCAGCGGTCATGCCGAATACCTTGGCACCTGTTGGAACCACGCTCTGCTGGTAGGCCATCGGCTGGTTGCGGAACACACCCTCGGAGGGCACGCTCACGATACGCACCTTCATGCCATCCTTGCGAAGCAACTCGGCACCGGCCACGAGGGTAGATACCTCAGAACCTGTTGCCACGAGCACGACATCGGGATTCTCGTCAGAGCCGGCTACAATGTAACCGCCCTTGCGAGCCTGTTCGTAGTCGTTGCCCTCGGGCAGGTTCGTGATGTTCTGACGGCTGAGGATGAGGGCTGTGGGAGTCTTCATATTTTCCATGGCCATGGCCCATGCCGTGGTGGTTTCTTTGGCATCGGCAGGACGTAGGACGAGGCAGGAGTTCTCACCATGGTGGTTCTTGAGTTTTTCCATCAGGCGAATCTGGGCTTCCTGTTCCACGGGCTCGTGGGTGGGGCCGTCCTCGCCTACGCGGAAGGCATCGTGTGTCCAGACGAACTTCACGGGCAGTTCCATCAGGGCGGCCATACGTACGGCGGGTTTCATGTAGTCACTGAATACGAAGAAGGTGCCGCAAGCGGTAATGACACCGCCATGGAGCGACATACCGATGCAGCAGCATGCCATCGTCAACTCGGCCACACCAGCCTGGAAGAAGGCTCCGGAGAAATCGCCGGCCTTGAGGGCGTGGGTCTTCTTCAGGAATCCGTCCGTCTTGTCGGAGTTGGAGAGGTCAGCCGAGGCACAAATCATGTTGGGCACTTGCTCTGCCAATACGGAGAGGCAGGCGGCACTGGCCGAACGTGTGGCGTCGTTGTCCTTCTGCACGCACTTTGTCCAGTCGATGACGGGAGCCTTGGAGCTGAACCAGTCGTCGAGCTGTGCGGCCTTTTCGGGATTCTCGGTAGCCCATGCCTTTTCCTCGGCATGACGCTCAGCTGCCAGTTTGCGCAGTTCCTCAGCACGACGGGCATAGAGTTCCTTCACGTCGTCGAATATCTGGAAGGGATTCTCGGGGTCGCCACCGAGGTTCTTAATGGTGTTCTTAAAGGCGTCTCCACCGAGGGGAGCGCCGTGGGTCTTGCAGTTGCGCTCGTAGCTCGAGCCGTCGTCCTTCAGGGCACCCTTACCCATGATGCACTTACCGATGATGAGAGCTGGCTTGCCCTTTACGGCCTTGGCCTTCTCGATGGCTGCGCGAATCTGTGCGGCATCGTTACCGTTGATTTCCTGCACGTCCCAGCCCAGGGCACGATACTTGGCAGCTGTATCCTCGTTCATCACCTCTTTGGTCTCTGTGGAGAGCTGGATGTCGTTGGAGTCGTAGAACATGATGAGGTTGTCCAGTCCCAATGTTCCTGCGATGCGAGCGGCACCCTGGGAGATTTCCTCCTGCACACCACCGTCGGAGATGTAGGTGTAGATGGTCTCCTTCTCAAAAGTGGGGTTGCCCGTATGGGCGGCCAGGAACTTGGCAGCGATGGCGGCACCTACGGCAAAGGCATGACCCTGTCCGAGGGGACCGCTGGTGTTTTCCACGCCACGCGTTACGTCGAACTCGGGGTGGCCTGTTGTGGGAGAACCCCATTGGCGCAGGTTGGCCAGTTCGTCCAGGCTATATTTACCGATGAGGCACAACTGGCTGTAAAGCATGGGAGCCATGTGACCGGGATCGAGATAGAAACGGTCGCGACCCTGCCATGTGGGGCACTCGGGGTCGTATTGCAGATACTCGCTGTAGAGTACGTTGATGAAGTCGGCACCGCCCATGGCGCCACCGGGGTGTCCACTCTTTGCCTTTTCCACGGCACTGGCAGCCAGAATGCGGATGTTGTCGGCTGCGTGATTCAGCACTTTAATGTCGTTCATTGTCTTTTATTAGGTTTTAAAGTTTAAATAATGTGAATTCTCCTCGCAAATATACGAAATAAAATGGAATATAGAAAGATTTGGAAAAGAAGTTTGGGATATTCAAAGGATTTTGTTATTTTTGTGCCATCTATTAATAATGTATGCTTATGAAGAAGACTTTACTCCGAATGATGGCTTTTTTTCTGGCTCTGACGGCTGCTTTGACCGTTTGGGCGGACAACGAAATCTACTATGGCATTTATCAGGGAACGGGCACACTCTCTGAGTATGGAACCAAGAAGGCAGAGACCTACGATATAGCCCTGCACCTGACCGACCCCACGCTGGTGGGAATGGAAATCAGGGGCATCCGCATACCCGTGAATCCCAATGCCGCAAATGCCAAGGACTTTAAGGTGTGGCTGACCAAGGAACTGACTTTGGAGAGCGGAAAGAATGTTCCCGACATCGTGAGCATGGAGGTTACCCCCGACGGCAAATGGGCTGAGGGAAGGCTGGCCGAACCCTACACGATTGGCGAGGGCGGCGTTTATGCCGGATATACGCTTACGGTGTCGCTGGATTCCAGTTTGGATCCTGACCCCAACCGTACGCCTGTCATGACCGTTGCAACCGAGAATCCCGAGGGGTTACTTATTCACACCTCGCGCACCTATCGCAAGTGGGTTGGCCTTTCAGACTTGGGCTCTCCAGCCATTTTGGTGCTCATCGGTGGAGAAAAAGTGAAGGAGAATGCCGCATCCTTTACCGTTCCAGACAACCTCTACACAACGATCGGCAAGTCGATTTCTACGACGCTCACCCTGGTGAACCACGGCACGGCAGCCATCAAAAAGATAGACTACGAGATAGAACTGGCCGGAAACACAACGTCAAAAAGTGTTTCGAAGTCGTTGGCTGGCGGCTACTATGGCCGCAGTACCACGCTGTCGGTTACCGTTCCCGCTGTAGCTGAGGCTGGCAGCTATACGGCCAAGTTCCGCATCACCCAAATAAACGGTGTGAAAAACGAGGACCCAATGGCCGAGACGGAGGCCATAGTGGTCTATTTGTCCGAGGTGCCTATTCATAAGCCTCTCGTAGAGGAATATACGGGAACCTGGTGCCAGTATTGCCCTCGTGCCCTGGCCGGCATGGAAAAAATGTCTGACAAGAACGGTGACAACTTTGTGGGCGTGGCCTACCATGTGCAGGATGAGATGGAGTTTACGGCTTCCACTTATCTGCCCGCCAACCCAAGTGGACTGCCTTCGGTGTTCATCGACCGAGTGAAGGACTTTGCCCCCATTTCGGGACAGACTGAATGGGAAAAACGTGGAAAGATAATCGCACCGGCCAACATCTCCGTCATTGGTGAGTGGGCCGATGAGGCTAAGACAATAATCAAGGCTACCAGCACTACAACCTTTATCCGAGACTTTTCCAACAGCCCTTATCGGGTTGGTTATATCCTGATTGCCAACGACGTTCACAGTGCCAGCTGGAAACAGTCGAATGCCTTGTCAGGCAGCGGCACCACAGGTGATGCTTATCTCGACAAATTCACCAAGGCTGGCAACCCCATCTGGGATCTCCATTACAACGAAGTAGCTCTCGACCAGTCGGCACAATACGGAGCCGGATTGGCAGAGAGCCTGCCCAAGGATCAGTTGGGCAATACTCCCTATGAACATTCCTACACCTTCAGCATCGCTGGCAATACCCTCCCCATCGACAAAAATAAACTGGAGGTCATTGCTGTGCTCATTGATACCACAACAGGTGAGGTGGTGAACTGCAACAAGGGACATGTGACAGAGGCTACGGGCATTGAGGAAGTGAAGAATGAAGAATTAAGAATGAAGAATTCTCAATCAATTTACGACCTTAGTGGGCGTCGCGCCTCTGTGCCCTCTGCTTTCTCTGTGTCCTCAGTGCTCCCGAAGGGTGTATACATAAATAATGGTAAGAAAGTGGTGGTTAAATGATAAATAGTAAGTGACATGAAAAGAACATTACTGACACTTGCCCTGCTCGTAGGCGCTGTCAACTTTCAACTTTCAACTTTCAACTTTCAAATTGGCGGCATCGCCGCTCAACTTCCTGCCATTACATTGAAGACCATGGACGGACAGACGGTGAAGACTGACACCCTGAACAATCAGGGAAAACCGTTCATCATCTCCTTCTTTGCCACTTGGTGCAAGCCCTGCAACCGCGAACTGAGTGCCATTCAGGAGGTCTATGATGACTGGAAGGAAGAAACAGGAGTGAAACTGATTGCCGTCAGCACCGACCAAGCCCAGAACATCAACAAGGTAAAGCCCTTGGTGGACGAACACGGATGGGAATACGAGGTGCTTCTCGACCCCAACAGCGACTTCCGTCGCGCCTTGGGCATACAGATGATTCCATTCACGCTCATCATCGACGGTACGGGAAAAATAGTCTATAAGCACAACGGATACACCGACGGAGCCGAGACGGAGCTGATTGAAAAGGTAAGGGAACTTGTCAATTGACAATGACAAATGTTAAATGACAAATGTATGATGAAGCGCATAGCATTTTTAGTTTTTAGTTTTTCATTTTTAATTGCCATGCCGAACATGGCGCAGGTGACCGTGACGGGTAGCGTACAGAGTGACATGCTCGTGCCCAACAAGGACACCAAGACGGGCTTCGTGAAGGGAAATGCTGCTGGGGGGTACGAAGACGACTTCATGACCAACACCTATGCCGATGTGGCCCTGCAGTCGAAGTACGTCGATGCCGGCGTGCGCTTTGAGTTCCTTGAGTTTCCCATGCCTGGCTATAATGACAACGCCAATGACTTCAAAGGCTGGGGATTCCCAAACATCTATGTTAAGGGAAAGCTGAAGAACGTTGAGATAACTGGCGGCTCGTTCTACGAGCAGTTCGGTTCGGGATTCATACTTCGTACCTATGAGGAACGTTCGCTGGGTATCGACAATTCGCTGCTTGGTGGCCGCGTGGTCTATACCCCCTACAAAGGCATACAACTGAAAGCCCTGTCGGGTTTGCAACGCACCTATTGGAAGTTGAAGAAGAACACCGTCACAGGTGCCGATGTGGAACTGAACCTCGACGAGTGGATTCGTCCGATGCAGGAAGGCGGAACCCGACTTTTATTGGGAGGTTCGTGGGTCAACAAATACGAAAAGGAGGACTTCGTTATGGCCGACCCAACCCATCGCTACAACTTCCCCACGTTTGTCAATGCCTTTGATTTCCGTGCCAATCTGCAAAGCCATGGTATAGGCATTCTGGCAGAATATGCATTCAAGACACAAGACCCCACGCTTATCAACGGCTACGACTATAGCCGCGGACAGGTGGGTATGCTCTCAGCCTCATATTCTCAGAAGGGAATGAGCCTTCTGGCGCAGGCACGACGCTCAGAACTGATGGACTTCCGCAGCCAGCGTGGCGTTCAGCGTTTGTCGCGTGCGGCTTATATCAACCATCTGCCAGCTTTCACCATGGATCATACCTATGCGCTCTGTGCACTCTATCCCTACGCCACGCAACCCGATGGAGAATGGGCGATGCAGGGTTCTGCCGCCTATACATTTAAGAAGAAGTCGAAGGTGGGTGGCAAGTATGGAATGACGGCGAAAGTAAACTTCTCGCACGTTCGTAACAACGGCAAGACGTATTATCAGGACCTCAATATCCAGTTGGAACGTAAATTCACGAAGAACTTCAAACTGAACCTGATGTATATGAACCAGATGTACAATCAGATGGTGATGGAGGGGCACGGCGAGATGATTCATGCCAACATCGGTGTGGTGGAAGGCCGATACCAGTTCAACAAAAAGTTTACCTTGCGTGCCGAACTCCAATATCTGCATACCCCAGAAGACGAAGGGGACTGGCTCTATGGATTGGCTGAACTCTCCATTGTTCCCCACTGGATGATTTCAGTGGCCGATATGTACAATGTGGGCAAGACCAACACCCATTATTATCAAGGCAGTGTGACGTATAACTACAAGTCGCATCGCATTCAGCTGGGCTACGTACGCAACCGTGCAGGTTTCAACTGCTCGGGAGGCGTCTGCCGCCGGGTGCCTGCCAGCAAAGGCGTAACCTTATCGTATAATTATAATTTCTAACAGGTGGACACACCCCAAACCTTCCTTGTGAGGGAGGGGAGAGGTACTATTAGATGATGTAATATAATAGAAGGATATGGATTTTTTTAATCTGCGAAACAATATACTCCCCTCCATAGCAGGGAGGGGTAGGGGGGTGGGGCTTCTCTGTCTTCTCAGTGCACTCTTTGTGTGCTGCGACCCTGTTCCCGAAAGCGAGCGTCTTATTAATGTAGAACCGCCAACAATCGTGGAAGATGACCCGACAATGGTTGGATTGAATGTGCTGATAGAGGATTTTACAGGACAAAGTTGTGTCAATTGTCCCTATGCTACTTTGGAAATAGGCAAGCTGCAGGAAGCTTACGGTCACGACAATGTGGTTGCAGTAGGCATCTATTCGGGTTCCTTTGGACGTTCGAGAAGGGGTGTACCTTATTCCTTGACTACAGAGATAGGCGATGAATACTTCGCCCATTGGGAATTAGATTCGCAACCCATAGGTATGGTTAACAGACAATCTCCCAGCGACTATACCGAGTGGGGAACGCAGATTCGCTCCCTCTTGCAACTTACAGCAAAGGTTAAACTGGAGCCAATCGTCAGTTACGACGAAACAACCCGAACCATCACAATCGACGTTACGGCAACTGCCATGGAAAGTACGATGGATGCTAAGCTTCAACTATGGCTGACGGAAGATAATATTGTCGATTTCCAGTATATTCCAGAAACGGGAAGGAGCAATCCGGAATATGTACATAATCATGTTTTCCGCGATGCCGTTAACGGAACGTGGGGGACAGACATTCACGTGGATACTACAGAGCCTCTGAAGCAAACGTTCACTTACACAATACCCGAAGATAAAACATGGAAAGTGGAAGACATGAATGTTGTGGTCTTCGTTTATACCGACCAAGGTGTGGAGCAAGTGGAGACAGCTAAATTGAAGACTGATGATTAGGCTGGTGCTTTGCGAATTTGCTAAAATAAGAAAGTTATAGATAAATCGTAAATCATAAATCGTAAATCTTTATATCATAAATAAAATCGTTGCTTATGAAAAAACTTTTACTCATTGCATTAACATTATTGTTGGGCACTACAGCCTTCGCGCAGCCCAGTCGCAAAATCGGCCCGATGAAGGCAGGCAAGAGCGACATCATTCTGACCCAACCCGAGGGAGAGCTGCACACCTACATCCGTTCGGGTGGTTGCTGCGATGTTATGTACAGCGGATTTTTCGACGATCTGAGTCAGGACGGGATTTCTGCTCAGGTGGTTATTTCCCCAGATGGAAAGACGGCTTATTTTAAAAACATCATCTCTCGTGCCGCAACCGGAGCCTGGGTGAAGGGCACCATCAAGAATAATAAAATTCAGGTACCTTACGGACAGTTGTACTACTGGTTTGAGGATCCGAAGAATACGGCTGGAGAACCAGAACCGGAGTACGGCATGAAGTTGGCTGGAATCACCATGAAGGGGGCTCATACCAGCTACGAAGTGAACACTACGGGTAACGCCGTTTTCCGCATCGAGGATGATTGGAGTCGTCTTGTTCTTGAGGGTACGAGTGCAGATCTGGAAACGGACAACATTGTTGGATTGGGACTTGTTTACACCAATCAATACGACGGCGAGTGGAGTTACTATATGGACTATGAAACCGTCTATACTGAGGTTGAGGAGACTCCTGTGACACCACCCGATGGCATCACAACCGAACGCTATTCTATCACTCATGGCATTTATGGCCATTTCGTTGATGTCGCTTTTGCCCGCGACGAGGTTTACATTCGTGGCATCTCTGACGAATATGTTCCTAATGCCTGGATTCGTGGAACTTTGGATGCCGAGACCAACAAGATAACCTTCCCACGTCAGTTGGCCGGCTCCTATCAGGTCTATTTGTTCTATTTCATTGGTGTTGACATTACAAAAGTTGACGACTACTATGGTGGTCAGTACGAATACACGTTAGACCCCAACAACACGGGCATCGTCTTCGACTACGACCCCGAGACACGTAGCTTCTGGAATAACGACCGTGCCTTGATTGTGAACAATTCCAAGGATGCGGTTGACCGCTTCGAGCGTTTCCCCAAGCCCATGTTCCGTCCCTATGTAGAGAAGGCTGCAACGCCAGCCGCACCGGCTGTTCTCGAATTGAACGACCGTTTCTGGGCATACGGTTACAACCTGTCCACACTGGCTATCAGCATTCCCTGTATGGACGAAGATGGTAACTTCCTTGACCCCTCGAAACTGTACTATCGCCTCTATGTCGATGATGATGAGCCTTATTTGCTCTATCAAGACGAGTACGAAGGACTGCCTTTCGATGAAGTGGACGAGATTCCGTATCTCTATACCAACGGCAAATCCATTTATCCCAAGAGTCTGGGAATGTACATCTACCAGAATGGTTTCGAACGAATGGGTATCCAGAGCATCTACTACGGAGGTGACGAGCGCCACGAGACAGGCATATATTACGCCAAGCCCTATACAGGAATTAAGTTGGTCAACGAGTCGCAATCATCGACTGATGGTACAGTCTTCGACTTGAGTGGCAGACGTATTGTCTCTCCTCTCTCCTCTCTCCACTCCTCACTTAAGAAAGGAATCTACATCATTAACGGTAAAAAGGTTGTAAGGTAATATGAAACGCATAGCATTATTTATTCTTCTTTCTTCATGCTTCGCTCTTCACTCGTATTCCCAGGACTTCGCATACGAGTTTGCCAAGGCCGACGGAACCATTGTTCCTGACGGTAGTGTAGTGACCATCACAACGGCTGAAGATGCAGGCGATGGTTCGGGCGATATCTTCATGGACGCTGCCCTTTATGCCAAGAACGTGGATGGGGATGCTGACGACCTGTTGCGTATAGCTTACGAAGTTCAGACGATGGAGAGTGGGGACATGCAGATTTGCTTCCCCTCGGCTTGTAAGAATATCAATTCCGTATCGTCTGGTACAACCAATCCCGGTAAACTGAATGGTGAACGCCATTCCATTGCAACCGAGTGGTTCCCGATGGAATACGGAAGATGTACGGCCAAACTGAGTTTGCAAACGGTAGTGAAGACCATAGGCAATAATTATGAGGTGATAGATGACGGACCAACCATCACCTTGAACTTTGTATATTCCGACCCTGCAAGCGTTCGTTCCAGTAGTGTTTCTGTAGCTACTCCAGTAGCCTATTATTCACTGAGCGGTCAACGTATTTCGGGTCGCCCTCATGGCATTGTAATGGTTCGTCTCTCCGACGGCCGTGTTGTAAAGCGCGTTATTCGCTAAAAACATTTACTTATAACGACAATAAAAGGGGCTGAGTTCACAATGAACTCAGCCCCTTCTTTTTTGTCAACTGTGTATTCTTGCGTTAGTTTTTGGCTTTAATGATTTCCAGTAAACTCTTAGCCCATATCTCGGCCAGACGGTGAGCTCCGTCGGCATTAGGGTGAAGAAAGAATGGTCCGGATTTACCGTTCTCCTTGGTAAATAAGTCCTTGTTGTCCTTGAAGTATTCCCACACATCTCGGTTCCCGGCATAAACTTGGTCGTATTCAGCCACAATGCCGTCGATAATAGGGTAGTAGCTGTGCAGACGGTCAAGTCCTTCCTGTAGATACATGGCACTGTTGTGTGTGTTGGGACTATACCAGATGGGGTAGTTGAGGAGAATCTTACAGGTGGGGAAAGTTTCGATGAGGCTGTCGATGATTGTCTTCATGTTCTCCTCGTAGGTATTGCAGGAGACGGGAGCCCCCTCTGTGGTGGTACAGGCACTATCGTTTGTACCGAGCATGATGGAGAAGTATATCTGTCCGCCATGGGAGTTGACAAGGCGGGATGCTGCATTCACGACTTTTGTAAAGTCATTGCGACCGGGCAGGAAGCCAAAGGTGGTGATGCCCGAATGCCCACCATTAAAGACATGGGTGGTGATGCCAGTGTCCTTTTCTACCAGAGCGCGAACCCAAATTGGGGGAGCCATGGTAGCCGCATTTGACAAGGTTGCCCCTGCGGTGATGCTATTGCCGATAAAAACAAGGTTAATGTACTTGGTAGAGTCGCAGGCGTTCTCGTCCGTTGGCATGCTGGTGGCGGTGCTTGCAAAAAGCTTCGTACCGCCCATCAATATGATTATTGCGAAATAAATCAAACGTAAGGGTCTCATACTTGTTCATTAAAGTTCTCTCTGCACAAAAATACATGAAATATCCCGTTTCTCCAAATCTAAAACATAGAAACATTGTAAACAATGTTGCGACTTAAATGAAAGTTGAATGTATATCATAAAAACTTTTGCTTTAACTTATTCTTATTCCGAAAATTTTATGTAAGTTTGTAGCGGAGATATTCCTAACCTTAAAACACAGTATGCTATGAAAGTCGGTATTCCAAAAGAGATTAAGAACAACGAGAACCGTGTGGGCATGACCCCTGCGGGAGTTGCAGAGCTGACACGCCGTGGCCATGATGTTTGTGTACAGCACACGGCAGGTGAAGGCAGTGGGTTTGGTGACGAAGAGTACGTCAAGGCCGGTGCGCGTATCTTGCCCTCGATAGAGGATGTCTATCGCGAGGCAGACATGATTGTGAAGGTGAAGGAACCCATTGAACCAGAGTATGCGCTGGTACGCAAAGGTCAACTGCTCTTCACTTATTTCCATTTTGCCTGCGAACGGGAACTTACGGATGCCATGCTCAAGAGCGGAGCTGTATGTCTGGCTTACGAGACGGTGCAACTGCCCAATGGCTCGCTGCCGTTGTTGCAGCCCATGAGCGAGGTGGCAGGACGTATGGCTACGTTGAATGGCGCATATTACTTGCAGAAGACGAGGGGGGGAAAGGGTAAACTCATCAGCGGTGTGCCTGGGGTGAGTCCTGCTCGCGTACTGGTTCTTGGCGGTGGTGTCGTGGGAGAGGCTGCGGCACGTATGGCAGCAGGTCTTGGGGCTGATGTCACGATAGCAGACATTTCATTGCCCCGGCTGCGTCAACTGGACATTGAGACACCAGCCAACGTACATACTTTATACTCATCAGCGCACAACATCCGTAAGCAGTTGCCTACGGTGGATATTGTGGTGGGTAGTGTGTTAGTGCCTGGCGACAAGACACCGCACTTGATTACAAAGGAGATGTTGAAGTTGATGGAACCGGGTACCATACTCGTGGACGTGGCCATCGACCAAGGTGGTTGCTTCGAGACCTCACGTCCCACTACGCATAGCGAACCCATCTACATCGAGGATGGTATTGTCCACTATTGTGTGGCCAACATCCCTGGGGCTGTGCCTAATACATCTACGTTGGCTCTGACTAATGCCACCTTGCGCTATGCTATAGCCTTGGCGGATAAAGGATGGCGACAGGCATGCACGGATGATTCTGCTCTTGCTAAAGGCCTGAATATAGTGGAGGGGAAAGTTGTCTATAAGGCTGTGGCAGACGTCTTTGGTATGCCTTGCGAGACATGGTAAAGATTATATATATCTATAAAAAAATAAGGAATGGGCGACCATTCCTTATTTTTTTTGTCAATAGCTCATTACTTGCACTCCGTAGCTTTTTGCTCTACGGGCAGGCAACGCTTGTAGTTTTCGATGTACTTGTTGAAGCCAGCCACATCTTCTGCCGTAGGACGAACCTCCACACCTGTGTTGCCGGCAAAGACAACTTGGTCGAGATAGTCGGCAAGCGAGAGGTTGTCGTGGTTGTTCACCACGTAGGCTGCCAACAGGGCAATACCCCATGCACCGCCTTCGCCAGCCGTTGACATTACACTAATCGGCGAGTTGAGGGCTGCAGCCAACATGCTCTGACCCACTTGCGGAGTGGTGAAGTAGCCACCGTGACCCATGATGCGGTCAACACGGATGTGCTCCTCGTTGAACAGGATGTCGTTACCCAGTTTCAGCACACCGATGGCACCATAGAGGTGGGCACGCATGAAGTTGGCGAGGTTGAACTTGTCGGTAGCCGAGCGCACGAAGAGGGGACGACCGTCCATCAGTCCAGCAACGGGTTCGCCCGAGAAGTAGTTGTAGGAGATAATGCCGCCGCAGTCGGGGTCGCCCTTGGCTGCGATGTTGAACAGCGTACCGTAGAGGTCGCTGGTTTCCTGCTTCACACCCAGCAGTTGCTGGTACTCCTTGAAGATGTTCACCCAGGCGTTGATGTCCGAGGTGCAGTTGTTGCAATGCACCATAGCCACGAGTGAGCCGTCGGGTGTGGTCACCATGTCAATCATCTCGTAGGGCTTCGAGAGTTCCTTCTCCAAGACAATCATCGAGAACGATGAAGTTCCGGCACTGACGTTACCCGTGCGCTGACGGACAGCGTTCGTTGCCACCATTCCGGTGCCAGCGTCGCCTTCGGGAGGACATACGGGGATGCCGGGTTTCAGATGACCGCTCACGTCGAGCTTGTTGGCACCCTCGGGCGTGAGGAAACCTGCATTCTCACCAGCGTTCAGCGACTTGGGCAGAATGTCGAGCAACTTCCAAGAGAAGCCCTTGGGGGCAATGAGTTCGTCGAACTTGCGCACCATCTCTGCATCGTAGGTCTTCGTCTTGGGGTCAACGGGAATCATACCCGAAGCATCGCCCACGCCCAATACGAACTGACCCGTCACCTGCCAATGAACGTAACCTGCCAATGTGGTCAGATACTTGATAGTGGGCACGTGCTCCTCGTTGTCGAGGATGGCCTCGTAGAGATGACTGATGCTCCAGCGCAGGGGGATGTTGTAGTTAAACAGTTCGCTCAGTTCGGCAGCAGCCTTGCCCGTGTTGGTGTTGCGCCAAGTGCGGAAGGGCACGAGGATTTCCTGCTTCTCGTTGAAGGCCATATAGCCGTGCATCATGGCGGAGAAGCCGATGGCGGCCAGCGTTTCAATCTCGCAGTCGTATTGTTTCATCACATTTTTGCGCAGGTCGGCATAGCAGTCCTGCAAGCCATACCAAATAGCCTCGGTAGAGTAGGTCCAAAGACCATCCACCAACTGATTTTCCCACGTGTGACTTCCCTGTGCAATGGGCTTGTTCTCCGGGTCGATGAGAACTGCCTTGATGCGGGTCGAACCAAACTCAATACCAAGAATGGCCTTGCCCGATTCAATAACTTGTTTTGCTGTCATAGTATTATATTAAAAGTTTATGGTTTATTTCCACAAAGATAGTTTATTTTCCTCACATGACCAAAGATTCCGCCCTTTTACTTGTCTAATTCGTCGTTCGCAGGAATAGTAATGCTTCGCCCATAGGAATAGTAATGCTACGTTCGCAGGACTAGTAATGCTTCGCCCATAAGAATAGTAATGCTTTGCCCATAAGACGGCAAAGCTTTGTCCATAAGACGGGCAGGGTAGGGGATAGTACTCCGATGCGAAGAATGCTACCCTTCACAAATTCACCGCTCGGCGACGTAAGGAGACGCTTGAGTATCTATTACTTTGGCTTGTCCTCTTCAATCTTGAGGTGGCGGTGATTGGTCAAAATACAGCCGCAATGCGGCGGATGTGTTTCAGTCTCTCCATGAATGAACCGTTCCGTTCAGCCATCTGCATATCATATTCATTCTGCATTGCGAGCAATGGTGCTGCATCCACGTTAAGAGCGGCCTCCATCATCATGGCAAGTTCGGTGTTAAGAGCACGTTTGCCATTGAGCACCTCATTGAGGGCCGAATACGAAATACCCATACCCTTAGCCAGACCACGCTGAGAAATGCCTCTGTACTCAAGTTCGTCCTTAAGCACCTCGCCGGGATGTGTGGGTTTATACGGTTTAAGGTTGTTTGCTATCATCTTCGGGTCTGTTCCCTCAATCGTAATCATATTTCGTTTCTCTTTATTTATAATGGTTTGACAATTCTGTGATTTAAGCAAATAAATCGCCGACAGCAGCAGAGAGAGAAACTTTACATCTTTCACATATATCCTTCAACATTGCCCTACTCGATGCAAGACCATAGAAATTGTCTTCGCTAATAAGAACAAATTCCCATTCGCGTTTCATCCTTTCCTCGGCTTTCAAAGCGTTTATCTTACGAACCCACTCGGTTGCGGCGATCCGCTTTTGTCGCACATTAAGGTCGAAGACTCTGTCGTTTCCTTTTGTCTCAATAAGATATACTTTCTCTCGTGTAGCTACGATGAAGTCTGGATGATAGGTTGCCATCAGACCATCTGTTCGTATGTAGTAGATGACGGCAAATGAATGGGCACTCTCGTTTATCTTCAGGAATCGTTCCACATCGCCGTCCTTGTCAAGAAAGTCAATAAACGCATGCTCAAAGCCTCCTCCATTTGAGGGATAGCCCTGTCGTTCGTAAATTGTTTTGTGAGTCTCCACAGAATATGATTCTCTCATCTTTATTTCTTTAACCGAAGAGAATCGCGTATGTATCACTTGTGCATCTGTTGTCAAAACCTTCTCTTGTAGATGGAATATGGCTCGAGCAAATACTTCGATGATGTATTTTGTGACGATGCCATCCTTCGATAGAAGAATCTTCCACTCACTTCCATTGAAGGGATTGAATGGTTGGTCAAACAATCGAGTTCGTATATACCGGTCTACTGCCGCGATGATGCGAGCCTCGTTGATTTGCAGATTTGGAACCTGTATCTCACGATGTGAAGTCACCCTGTCGAAGCGAGTGGTTATCACCTTGAGCAGCTTTTGCAGATACTCATTATAGCTCTCAGGCTTAAATAGGTTTGCAGTTACCTTGTATCGACCAAACTGAGTCTGTGACAGAATCTCCTGTGATATAAATGTCTCGCCGTCTTGTGCTAGGAATTGGCGTAATCGTTCCAATGGATAAGCCGAAAATGGTGTGAGTTCGTTGATGTCTATTTCAGCATCTTCTATTTCTTCTTCGGCATCTCTTACGATGATGGGCCACTCAAAGTCATACTGCTCAAAATCTTCACGCAGCCCCACCTTTATAAGGTCACCTGTTGCACCACTCTCGCCTGTCTCTCCCGTGTCCTCAATGGCTAATCCACCATTTAGCAACTCTTGATAGAATTGAAGGAAGGCAGGATGCTCAATAATGCTGAGCATATCGATATAGGTTTTTGGCGCAGTTCGCGAAACCAATACCCGATGCCTATCTTCCACCTTGGTGCTATTGTACTCAGCCTCGCGCCACATCAGACGCAGTCCGCGTCCGATAATCTGTTCCAGCAGGATTGGAGCTTCTGAGGAGCGCAGGGGTACTATGACGCAGATATTGTTGACATCAAATCCCTCCCTTAGCATCAGCACGGAGATTATGACCTTGGGTTTCTTGTATCGGTCTATGTTAAACAGTTTTTCCTTAATCCCCTTCCATTCCTCTTCCGAAACATCACCCTTGGCATTACTGTCAATCGTCACCACTTCGTCTTGCGACAGACCGTCTTCTATCATCAATCGGTTGACGAATGGGGCCACAGAAGTATCTTCGCAGATGACGAGCATCTTGGGATTCTTGCTATCGTCAATTGCCGTGAACTCTGTTTCCAATCTTTTCAGTTTTGCCAGTCCTGCTCTGAGCATAAGCCTCTGTCCATCGCTCAGGTCGCATACTTTGTTTCGGTCGTTACGAACAGCCCTGTAGTCAAGGTTCCCAAGTTCTGTAAGTTCCTGTCGGCGGTCTAGTAACAGCGTCTTAACCAATCCTTGTCGCATGGCTGTAGCCAAGTCAAAGTCCACAACGATGTGTGGAAAGTACACCTTTTGTAAATTCCGTCCTGACCCACGCTGGTCGTAAGGCGTTGCAGAGAAGTCTATCTGGAAAAACTGTTCACCCTTCTTCTCTGAGATAATGTTCAGTCCCTTTTGCCATTCCACCTCTTCTATCTCGCCGTTACGTTTCAGCTCGTGAATGTGATGAGCCTCATCATTAATGACCATCAGGTCGTCCAAGTCTGCCAAGTACTCCAATTCCGAACCACGCAGATATCTGCGGTCCAGCATACCAAGGTCGTTGCCAGCCGCCTTACCAGGACGGATAGGTAATAACTTATTAATGATGGAAGGCACATCATTCTCTTCATCCTCAGCTTCATCCTCCATCTGGTTCTCAAACAGATGCCAGTTGGTTAGTGCAATCAGTCCATCGCCGGTCGTCTTGCGCCCTATGCCCTCTTCCTTTGTTACGACATTATTCTGTATGAACGAGAAAACCTCCTGTCTATAGTGAACCGGAATGAATACCTCTTGATTCGTATAGAAGTCATTTGTCTCAAAGTTCCTTTCCTTAGTCGTCTGGTCTATTCGGCCACAGAAAGCATCAAGCAAGCGGTCATAAACGATAAGGCCTGGGGCAACGATGAGGAAGTTCTTCGTAAAGCGTTTACTGGCCTCTCCCGCCCCTTCCTCCTGTGAGGATACTGTGGTGAGACTATGTCTCGCATTCAGCATCTGCCACAGCAGCAAGGCATGCATCACCCAAGTCTTGCCCGTTCCGGTTGCCATCTTCACGGCATACTTCGGCATCTGGTACTTAGGTTGTGCGAGCACGCTGAGGTTGGTCTCCGACATCATGTCGGGAGCAATCTGTTCGTAGTATTCGAGCACATTCTTTACTCCAAGCACCTCGTGCAGGTAGATGATATTCAGAATGGCCTGACGCTGACCTGCATGGAAGTTGCGGTTTCTCAACGAGCAGTATTCCCCCGAGAACCAGAACTTGAGCAAATCCTGAGTGGTTGGCGTTACATGCTCCAGCAGTTCACCACTCTCCCAAGCATCATGCACTATCTCGCTGAGCCTTTTGGCTAACTCCAGCGAGGCATTTGTATCATTCGTCCTCATACGCTCTCAACTACTTGACTTTCAAAACCAAATACATCTACCGCCTTGATGCAGACTTGTCTGCTTTCCTTGTGCGGAACTCTCAAACGAGTCTTATATACACAATGAAGCGGGTCGTTATCGTTCTCCATATTCTCCCTATAGTCCTGCCAAGTAGAGCGGAAGGTCACTCCGTCGTAGTCGGGGTCAATGCTCCAGTATTCTATCAGGCTGAGCGGGTCTTGCTCCAACACCTGTTGCAGTTTATCCTTGTCCTTTTCATCCAATGGGATATTATCAGGCGAGAGCAATACATAGTTTTCCAATTCAATATCTATCTCATCATTCTCGCCAGCAGGTTTAATAACAAGAGGCTTTGCAACCAAGTACTGAAGTGAAGAGAAGCGGACAGACTTGTCATCTATCAGTTTCTTGTAGCCTTTCTTGGCCAACTTATCCAGCAGGTCTGGTGGAATCACTAACACCTCAACCTTCGAGGCTTCGTACTTCTGAATGGCCTGCGAGATGTCGAAGGCAAAGTTCCAGCCCAGCACAACCACTTTCTCCCAATCGCCACCAAGCAGACTCGCTTTTGCCTCAACTGCTCTGCGGATAGTAGCGGCTGTTGTCAGTCGGTTGGGCGAATCAACCATTACCAAAGTTCGCGTACCTTTTATATATCCGAAGTTACGATCGTTTGTCTGCTCTGGAGTAAAGGGTAGAGCACCATATAGTCCCAAAACCACTTGGCTCAGGTCACCAACATGCTTATAGCGTTTATTGTTCCTGAATGCTTCCTTTTGATAGTCGCCAATACTTTGATAAAGGAAAGGTTTCACTTCTTGGTCTATAAAGCGTTTGCGCATCACTAACGAAGCAGGTTTCCCAATATCGCAAGTAATCCATCTTCTGCCTAATCGTTCTGCTACTGCAGCCGTTGTGCCACTACCTCCGAAGAAGTCACAGACGAGGTCGCCTTCGTTGGATGATGCTTTGATAATTCGTTCAAGAAGGGCTTCTGGTTTCTGGGTTGCATAGCCAACATTCTCTTTTGCAGAATTGTTAAGTTTATCCAAATTCCAAACATCATCAACGACAACTCCTTCTTTTATAGCTTCATCTACATAACGCCTGATACGATTGCCGTTTCCTGCATCAGACATCACATAAATACGGCCATTCTCATCTGTATATGGTTTTTGCTTTCTCCTTTTGATATATTCTTCTACTGATTCCCATTCTTCAAAATACGAATTGAATTTATACCCCTCATCATCAAGTGAATAGTAAAGAATCACATCGTGTCGTTTTTCAAATGAATTCTTGAGTTTCTTGTTCCATCCAGAATATTGCCATACTATCTCGTTTCTGAATTTGTCTTTTCCAAATATATCATCCAAGATAATTTTCATATAGTGACCAATATGCCAATCAATATGAACAAAGAGACTGCCAGAACTTGAAAGCAATTCTCTCATCAAAGATAGTCTCGGATATATCATTTTCAAATATGATATAGTACCTTCTTCCCAAGTATCTGCATAAGCGAACTGTTCAATAACTGTTGGCTTTTGCTGAATGTCTGTTCCTGGCAAAGAAATCTTTGTGCGATAATCGGCTTTGGAATCAAAAGGCGGGTCAATATAAATAAGGTCAACCTTACCTCGAAGCGAGGGGAGGCCCGTCTGGGCATCACCTGCAAGAAGTGCCTGCATAGCCAAAAGGTTATCTCCATAAATGAGGCGGTTCATCCAACCACTATCACCCCCAGCCATATTAAAGGCATTGGGTATCTGTGGCGTACTGCCCTTGAACAGCCCACTTATATCCTTACTTGGTAGCACCAATTCATTAGTCTGCAAACCAATCTGTGTACCACTACTCAGCCGCTCCAGTATCTGTGCAGCCTCACGTCTGCCCTCGCTTACGATACGAGGCAGTTCCTCAATCAACGATTTAGCCATACGATAGCATTATAGTTTTATAATGCGTCGAGCCAATAAACAAATGTTCCTACAAGTACAGACATAAAACGTGGACGCTCTCGCTGTCCAACGTTCAAGGTACTTGCAGGAAACCTAAATACAGAAAACAGGAAAACGCCCACTATACAAGTAGGCGTTACCATTATTACTGTATCTGTTCTTTCACCTGCAAGTTTCTGAACGTTTTGAATAATAGCCAACGCTAATGTTTTTCAATAAAGTTATACCAGAGCCTCCACTGAGGCTCAACTTGACCTGTGGTCAGCGTCGTGTTACGACGATTAGCCGGTACTTGACTACTAAATTACGAATTTATTTTTAAAGAGGAAAACAAAAGCCCCAAAATGTTACGGCTGCAAACAAAAAGCCTTTCCGCTTTGTGGGCGAAAAGGCTGTATTAACGAGCAGAAAGGATGTCAATTTATTTACGTTCGCACAAAACAAAAGCCGAGAAATGTTCCGACGCGTAGTTTTCCCACTACTCCTCGTTTCCTCGTTAAATCCGTTGTTCCGTTGATAGGTAGATGGTGCTTACTTCACCAGCACTTTACTTGTAGTGCCGTCATCCTTACGCACAATGTTGATGCCCCGCTGTGCCCTCGTCAGCCGACGGCCATCGGCGGTGTAGCGACCTGCAAATGATATGGGGACGTTTGCTACAGCCTTTATCTCAGTGGATGAGGGATTTATCCGATAACATGCGCTCCCATATCCCGCGAAAAGTCCTTGACTATTTTCTAATTGCCCAGTGAAGATAAGGTAGAACTTCCCATTTATTTTCAGGACAACATAATCGTCTTCCCAATAATTTATATCAGGCGTATTAAAACTGACTGACTGAAGTTCCGTTCCGTCATCGGATATAATGCGGAACCCTGTTTTCCTTGAACCATTCTTTGTGAATAAGAGGTACTCAAACTTCTCATCCTCATTGAAGAGGGTCTGGGTGATGTTGAACTCTAAATCCGGAAAAGTGTTATCGTCAAGATCATAAAACAATCCCTGTGGCATATCGTAAGAGGCAGCCGTAAACGATTTTATTTCTTCAAGTTCATCGTTATAGACCGCAAAAGTTGTGGTGTTATTGTTTTTGTCTTGAAGACGGCTCTGAAGGTAAGCCTTACCATCGTAGGTGAAGGTCTTGGGAATGGCAAAGTCGTAATTGCTGATACCCCTCACTGCCGTTCCCTCGTTGATTTGAGCGTTCATCGTCAGGGATATTGCCGCAAATGTCGCAAGCATCATGGTTTGTCTATATGTCTTTTTCATAATCTTGTAGCTGATAAACGTATTATGTGAGAACAAGAGCAGCCAAACCAAACGGTCTGCTGCTCTCATCTTATTGTACATTATACATTGTACATTATACATTATTTGAACTTCGTTCGAGTAACGTCGCGACTCGGCAAAACTCAAGCAAGCTTGGCTCTGCTCTCGCTGCTCCGTTACTTTAGTGCCTTGTTCAGCATGAAGTAAACCTCGTTGTTGCGGAGGGTCTGCTTGAAGTCGGCAATGTTGGTCTGCTTGTTAATCTTAACATACTCGATGCCAACCATCTCGGCGAAGTCCTCCCAGTACTCTTCGTTGATGTCGTAGGAGAAGGCACTGTGGTGCGTGCCACCTGCCAGAATCCATGCAGCGGCACCAATCTCGAAGGTGGGCTGGGGAATCCACAGGGCAGAGGCAACGGGCAGGTGAGGCATGGGCTTCGGCTCGATGCACTCAACCTCCTGAGAAATCAGGCGGAAGCGGTTGCCGAGGTCAACAACGGTAGCCTTAATGCCAGGACCGGTCTTAGAGGTGAAGACAAGACGAGCGGTCTGCTGCTTGCGGATACCGATGCCGAGGAAGTGAACTTCCAACTTGGGCTTGTCGGTAGCGATGAGCGGACAAATCTCGAGCATGTGGCTCTGGAGGCAGGACGAGCGGTTGCCGGCGAAGTTGAGGGTGTAGTCCTCGAGGAAGGAGCAACCAGTGGGCATGCCCTGCTGGATAACCCAAAGTGTGCGATAGAGGCAAGCGGTCTTCCAGTCGCCTTCGGCACCGAAGCCGTAACCTTCTTCCATCAGACGCTGAGAAGCGAGGCCAGGAATCTGGTCGAAACCGAGGAAGTTGGGGTCGTCGATGTCGGCACCACCGAGGTCGTCGAAGTTGGTAGTGAAGGCGGTAGCACCCTCGTCCTTCAGCACGCGACGCAGGGCGATTTCAGCCTTGGCTGCATTGTGAACCTTCTCCCAATATACCTCTTCGCCGCTCTCGTCAATCTTGATGGTGTAGAGCTTCTTGTACTCCTCAACGAGGTCGTCGGCTTCCTTGTCGGTAACCTTCTTGAAGTATTCCATCAGAGAAGAAACGGGATAGTAGTCAACATGGTAACCCATGCGCTGCTCGAACTCTACGCGGTCGCCATCGGTAACGGCAACGTTGTTCATGTTCATACCGAACATCAGGCAACGTACGTTGTGAGCATCGGCAACACCGGCAGCTACGCGAGCCCAAACGGCAATCTGCTTCTGAGCCTTCTCGTCCTTCCAGTAACCGCAAACCACCTTGCGGGCGATGCGCATACGGGTGCAGATGTGACCGAATTCAATGTCACCGTGAGCACTCTGGTTGAGGTTCATGAAGTCCATGTCAATCTTGTCCCAGGGAATCTCGGCGTTGTACTGGGTGTGGAAGTGGAGTAGGGGCTTCTGCAACTGCTGCAGACCCTTAATCCACATCTTAGCGGGCGAGAATGTGTGCATCCAAGTGATGATACCCACGCACTTCTCGTCGTTGTTGGCAGCCAGCATCACCTGCTCTACTTCCTTCGAGCTGTTGGCCGTACCTTTGTAAACAATCTTCACGGGAATGTTGCCGCAGTCGTTCAGGCCTGCAACCATTTCCTTTGAGTGAGCGTCAACTGCGATGACAGCGTCACCTCCATAGAGCAACTGTGCACCAGTTACCCACCAAATTTCTAAATTTTCAAACATAATTCAGCCCCCCTCTAACTCCCCCGAGGGGGAGGACCAAACAGGGGCGATGGGTCTATTGTTAGTAATTAAGGTTTATTTGTCTTTAAATGGAAGTGTCTTTAGAATTTCATTTGCTTCTGCTTCCGTCACCTCTTTTGTAAACAAAAATTGTCCTGCAGTATAGATGTCTGATATGGGACTAACGTAACTCCATCCTTGAAGTGTCATGTAATTGATAACAGCAATCCTTTCAAGAAAAACCAATGGCTTTCCCTCATCGTCTTTCACCATTACCCACTCGCCCATGCCATAATCAAGTTTCAAAGTGTATTTGGTTTTAAATCCACTACCTGCTCCCCCCAATTGGCCCTTACAGAACAGAACCCGCTTGTTGGTAGGCTGTTCTATTATATCTTGAGCTCTTGTTGATAAAGGCAATAGGGCCAATAACAGAAGTAAGAATAAATTCTTTTTCATAGCGACATTTTTCTATTTCTTCTTTTGGCCATAATAGGCGTTTGGACCATGTTTCCTGGAATAGTGTTTCTCAACCAACAAGGGATTCATCGTGAGGTTGGGATTCACCGAGAAGGCCACGAATGCCATTTTGGCACATTGTTCCATAACTTTGGCGTTATAGACGGCATTATCGGGAGAGGTTCCCCATGAGAATGGACCGTGGTTCTTGACCAGCACGGCAGGCGTGTGGTCGGGGTTAATCTTGCGGATGTTCAGTATTTCATCCACGATGACGTTACCCGTCTCCAGTTCATACTGACCCTTCACTTCGGATTCCGTCATATCGCGCGTACACGGGATATCCTTATAGAAATAGTCGGCATGTGTGGTACCGATGTTGGGGATATCTCGACCTGCCTGTGCGAATGCCGTAGCATAGGTGCTGTGGGTATGAACCACACCTTGAATGTTGGGGAATGCCTTGTACAGCACGAGGTGAGTCGGTGTGTCGCTCGATGGGTTGAGGTCGCCCTCCACCACCTTTCCTGTTTCCAGGTCAACGACAACCATATCCTCGGCCTTCATGTCATCGTAGCTCACACCGCTGGGCTTGATAACAACCAATCCCTTTTCGCGGTCGATACCTGAGACGTTGCCCCAAGTGAAAATAACCAGTCCTTGCTTAACCAAGTCAAGGTTGGCCTTAAATACTTTTTGTTTAAGTTCTTCTAACATAATTCAGCCCCCTCTAACTCCCCCGAGGGGGAGTACCATATTGGGGGCGATGGGTTTATTTATTTTTTTTGCTCATTCTATATTCCTCCCCTCGGGGAGGTCAGGTGGGGGCTTCAATTACCAGAAATACCAATAGAAGCAAGCGCAGAGGCCAACGACGATGAGGGTGCCGATGATGTCGAATGCGCCCCAGCTTTCCTTGATGCTCTTCTTGAAGTCAGAGGTGAAGGTGATAGCATCCACCTGTGCCTTTGTGGGAGCGGCTGTGAAGAAGCTGACACATACCATCATGATGATGATGAACACCAGCAACCAGCACTCGAAGATTAGCCAATTGGTCTGCCAGAACCATTCGGTGTTTGCCCAGAAGGCACCGTCCATTGTGGCTTTGCCAGAGTCGGTGATGACGTTTGTGACCAAGCGAACCATACCAATCAGGAAGCCGCCGATGAGACCCCATTCGCCGGCCTTTGGAGTAATCTTTTTGGAGAAGATACCAAGCGTGAATACGGCTACCATAGCGGGAGCAATCAGAGACTGGATGTCCTGAAGATAGCTGTAGAGGTTACCCATGTTCATCATGATGGGCATCCAAGCCAGACCCAGCAATACAACTACAACTGTTGCCGTACGGCCTACGAATACGTAGTGTTCTTCGCTCTTACCAGGATGCAGGGGCTTCCAGAAGTCCTCGGTGAAGAGTGTGGCGCAGCTGTTGAAGAAGGCTGCCAGTGAAGCTACGAGAGCGCATACGAAACCAATGGTTACGATACCCTTGATACCAGCGGGCAGGATGTTCTTCACCATCATGGCAAAGGCTCCGTCGGTGGATTCGTGGTTGGTGATGTCCATTTCAATGCCACTGCCTGCTTTCAGAGAGAGAGCGTAGGCTATCATACCGGGGATGAGGAACATGAAGCAGGGGAGAATCTTGAAGAAACCGGCAGCGATGGTACCGCGACGGGCACGCTTCATGACTGCTGCGTTGTCTTCACCTGGCACCTGACCGAGTACACGCTGAACGATGTGTTGGTCTGTACACCAGTACCAGAAACCGATGATTGAAGCTCCGAGGAACACTACATAGCCAGGGAACTGAGGATACATCGGGTCGGCAGGGTCGGTGTGGAACATGTGTGTCGTACCAAAACCATCATGAGCGGCATCGCAGACAGACTTCATGGTCATCCATCCTGCAACGATGCTTCCGTCACCGAGGGCGGAAAGACCAAGGAACAGTACGAGGAACGAACCTACGATGAGGATGGGGGTCTGAATGGTGGACAATGTCATCACACCCTTCATACCACCGAAAACGGTGAACACAGCAGTGATGGCAATCAGACCGATAGCTCCATACCAGAAGGGGATGCCCAAGAGGAACTTGAAGAAGATACCGCCGGTGAAGGCCGTTACACTGACCTTTGTCAATACGTAGGCAATCAGTGTGATGATGCTCAGGCAAGAACCTGTGCGCTGTGTGTAGCGCATCTTCAGGAAATCGGGCATGGTGATAATCTTGCCCATCTTGTTAATCATCAACTGATAGAAGGGCACGAACAGCCAGCCGAGGATGAGAATCATCCAGCCTTGCATCTCCCAGTGAGCCATACCAACACCATCCTTAGCACCGGTGCCGGCGAGACCTACAAGGTGCTCGGAGCCGATGTTGGCGGCGAAGATAGCCATACCGATTACATACCAAGGTTCACCCTTACCGAAGAGGTAAGCGCTTGAGTCTTCGCCCTGCTGGGCTTTCTTGTCTTTGACGATGGCACGGTAAACTGCCCATACCACACCGAGAAGGCCGATGGCGAGTACCGCCCAGTCGAGCCAAATGAATTCATGTGAACTCCAGTTCATAATTAAGCCCCCCTCTTATCCCCAAAGGGGAAGACCATTCGAGGGCATTGGGTCTTGTGTTATTATTTAAAGTATTATTCGTATAAGTATTCTCCCTCCCCGGGGAGGGAAAGGGGTAAGGGCCTTTATTTCACACTAAACCTGTAAGCACAGTGGCTGTAGTAATTCTCGCCGGGCTTCAGGTTAGCTGTTGGCCATTCGGGATGGTTTGGAGTGTCGGGATATTTCTGACTTTCGAGACAGACGCTCACGTGCTTGGGATACTTGATTCCATGCTTGCGCAGAATGTCAGCATCGCGACCAACGCCTTGGAAGTTACCTGTATAGACCTGTATGCCTGGCTCGTTGGTGAAGACTTCAAGGAAGATACCTGTTTCCGGGCTGTACAGTGATGCGCAAACCTTCGTGTCGTCGCCCTTTCCGTCCTTGTATGTGTTGAGGCAGAAGTTATGGTCAACGCCAGTTGCGTTCTTAATCTGCTCGAATGTCGTGTCGTTGACAACTTCGCTCAGAGCCTTGGGGGTGCGGAAGTCGAAGGGAGTGCCCTCGACTGCTGCTATCTCGCCTGTGGGGATGTAGTTCACGTCTGATGGAGTGAAATTATCTGCATCAACGAACAGTTCCATGTTTGTTCCCACGCGGCTTGGGTCGCCGTTGAGGTTGAAGTAGCAGTGGTTCGTCTGGTTGATGACGGTCTCCTTGGTGGTTGTTGCTTCCCAAGTGATGTCTAGTGTGTAGTCGTCGGTGAGACGATAGGTCGTGTAGGCGGTCACTTCGCCAGGGAATCCGTTGTCGCCGTCGGGGCTTACCATTTTCAGCGTAAGGCTGGCTCCCGTGTAATCCACAACTTCATAAACCTGATACTGCCATCCCGTAGGACCTCCGTGCAGACAGTTGTCGCCGTCGTTGGGAACCAGTTCGTAGGTCTCGTCACCTATGGTAAACGAGTGCTTACTGATTCGGTTAGCGTAGCGACCGATACTTGCTCCGTAGTCGCTGGGCGAGTTCTCTGAATCAGCGTATTGAGCCACGTTGTCGTAGCCCAGTACCACGTCCTTCATGTTGCCATCGCGGTCGGGCACCATAATGCTGACTACGCGACCGCCATAGTTGGTGATGCACACCTCCATGCCGCTGTTGCTCCTCAGGGTGTAGAGAGCCGTTTGTTTCTCGCCGATGGTTGTCTCAAAGTCTGCGGGATTCAGTCCCGAAGCCGTCAACTGGACCTCCTGCTTCTTGGTGTCGCACGATGCCAACACGGCAACTGCTGATAAACCTAGAAGCATGTTTTTAAAGATACTTTTCATGTTTTAGTGTATTTAGTTAATGATAAAAGCGTTAAAAAAAACGAAACGTCCCACAAATATAACGAAAAAAAATGATAATTCGTCTCCTTCAAGGTTATTTTTTCTTATACATGTATATATTAAGTCAATAGCCTAACTCTTCTATGGGAATTGTTGGCCTAAAAATGCGTTAACAAACATCCTCGCAACCTGAAAAGGTCGCGAGGATGTTGCATCAGGCACAATCGCCTTTATGATGTTTCCGTTTATTCGTCTTCGTACAGTTCTCTACGACGTTTGGCCGACATCGTTGATGCAGCCCTCGTGCCGTAGTTGACGGTCTTTTTCACTTCATCCTGATATCCGCACTTACCACAGGTCCATGTCTCAGTACGGAAGAATATCTGGTTGTTGCCACCCTTGGGCACCTCTTCCACATTGGTCATCTTCATACTGTTCTTCCCTCCGCATTTCTTGCAATCCCTGTGTCTTTTCTTGTACTCTGAGAAGGCTATTCCCACGAATATGCCACCTACGATTAACGCTAACAAAACAGCTACAATAATGTCTTCACTCATGATTTTTACCGATTTAAATTAGTATTCTCGGTGACAAAGTTAGCATATTTTCCACAATAGATAAATTTTTACTACTTTTTATTTTATTTATGGATAAATTTATATCTGTTTTCTTACGAAGGATGAAATGCGAATGAAAAAATCTCGCACCTCAAAAAAAGATGCGAGATTCCTATTGTTAATTATCAATTATTAATTGTGAATTATAAAAGACGGCGTGCGCCCGGACCGATGACAACATCGATAACGGTGCACTTCTTGCCGTACTTCTCGAAGAAGCGCTTCTGAACAACCTCCTTGAAGTGGTCGTAGATTTCCTCGGCAACGAGGTTGATGGTGCAGCCTCCGAAGCCGCCCCCCATGATACGAGAACCAGTTACACCTTCTTCCTTGGCAACATCGTTCAGGAAGTCGAGTTCTTCGCAACTTACTTCGTACTCCTTAGAAAGACCGTAGTGGGTTTCGTACATCTTCTGACCAACCAGTTCGTAGTCACCCTTCTCCAGAGCATCGCAGACAGCCAGCACACGGTCAATCTCACCGATGACGTAGCGAGCACGCTTGTACTCAACCTCAGAGATTTCGCCCTTCACCTCGTCCAACATGGCCATGTTGGCATCGCGCAGGGTGTTCACTTCGGGATGATGCTTCTTGATGACCTCGGCCACCTTCTCGCATTGCAGACGACGCTCGTTGTAGGGAGAGCCAGCCAGTTCGTGCTTGACGTTGCTGTTTACCAACATCAGCTTGTAGCCCTTGGGCTCCCAGGGGAAGTAAGCAATTTCGCCAGAGCGGCAGTCCATACGCATCAGATGACCAGCTTTGCCGAGACAGGAGATAGCCTGGTCCATGATACCGCAGTTGCAGCCGATGTACTTGTGCTCGGTGCGCTGACCCACCTTGGCGAGTTCCATGCGCTCAATCTTGTTGTCGCCGAACATATCGTTCAGGGCGAAGGCAAATGTGCTCTCCAAGGCTGCGCTTGAGGACATACCTGCACCAAGGGGCACATCACCAGCAAAGGCTGTGTTGAAGCCCTGTACGGGAACGCCCAGCGCCATCATCTCGCGGCATACGCCGTAGATGTAGCGAGCCCAAGTTGCGTTGGGACCCTTCTCGTCGTCCAGCGAGAACTCCACCTTATCCTTCAGGTCGATGGAGTAGGCGCGTACGTTGCGCGTTCCGTTTGCCTTGAGTTCGGCAATCATGCCCTGCTCAACGGCTCCGGGGAATACGTAACCGTTGTTGTAGTCGGTGTGCTCACCGATGAGGTTGATACGGCCAGGAGAGGCATACACATTTCCAGTGCTTCCGTCGAAGTGCTTAATAAAGCGGCTCCGAACATCTTCGATTGTTAGTTTCATAATCAGCCCCCCTCTTTCTCCCCCGAGGGGGAGGACCATGCAGGGGCGATGGGTCTTGTGTTTATTATATAATGTGTTCTTTTTATAAGCATTTTCCTCCCCTCGGGGAGGTTAGGAAGGGGCTGTTATTCAACGGGAATATCTGTATTTACGTTCTTGCTGCCGATGAGGGCATAGTACAAGATGTAGATGGCGCAAGCCAGGGGAACCCAGTAGGAGATGAGGTATGAGCCAGTAATGTCTGCAACCCAACCCTGAACGCCAACCATGATGGCAAAGCCAACAACCATGGTCATGAAAGCTCCAGATGCGATGGCAGTGTACTTACCCAGACCCTCAACTGCAAGGTTGAAGATGCCGCCCCACATAACGCTGGCGCAAAGACCAACCAACAGGAAGCAGAAGATACCCACGGGAATATTGTCCCAAAGGATGGTCAGGTGCTCGTAGTCGATGCCAGGAACGTTTACTGCAACACTCGTGGGAAGATAGACTCCAGCCAATAGAAGGATGATGGCTAAACTGGATACGAAGGTAATCATGGCCTTAGTACTTACCTTACCACCAACGCTGGCACCTACAAAACGACCAATAAGCATGAAAAGGAAGTAGATGGAACCAAGAGTTCCAGCATAACCTGCATTCATGCCCAAACCGGGTGTTGCTGCGTCAGGTGATGTCGTTAGGTATTGCATAATGTAGTTTGGGATACCCATCTCTACACCGCCGTAAAGACCAATAGCGATAATGCCAAGGACGAAATGACGGAAGCGCATGGCACCCTTGATGTCCTCGATGAGGTGGCCACCTTCGGGCTGCTCGGGCTCCTGAATCTTAGTAAACAGAATAACTATAAAAGCAATGACGAAGATAGCCAAAGCAATCATCAGTGCAGGAGTGGCGTCTGAAATCTTTGCCTTGGCGGCTTCGCCGATGAGGGCACCCATGATGATATAAACGGCAACTGCAGCAGAGGAGTTGAATACACCACCGATCTGGATGAGTTGGTTACCCTTGTTGCCACCACCACCGAGGATGTTCAACATGGGATTAACGACGGTGTTCAGGATGCACATGCAGGCACCGGAGATAAAGGCACCGATGAGGTAAACGATGAATCCCATTGAACCAGATAGCCATTGTACGAGAATACCTGCGATACCTACCAACAGGCCGATAAGGGCCGTTTTCTTATAGCCCAGTTTCTGAATCATTATACCTGCAGGGAACCCCATCAGTGCATAGGCACCGAAGTTACCAAAGTTACCAACCATGGCCCAGAAGTTGGTCGTTCCAAACTGGTTTTTCACGATTACGCCCATGGGCGAACATAGATTCGTCACGAAGGCAATCATGGCGAAGAGGGCAATCATGACAATGATAGCACCCCATTGTTTCTTTTCTTGTTTCATAATCAGCCCCCCTCTTTCTCCCCCGAGGGGGAGGACCATGCGGAGGCGATGGGTCTTGTGTTTTTATTTAATGTATTATTTGTATCGGTATTTTCCTCCCCTCGGGGAGGTTAGGAGGGGGCTTTTTTATTCAACTCCAAATTTATAGATTGTCTTCTGGGTGTAAACCTCGCCGGGACGCAGTACTACACTGGGGAAGTAAGGACGGTTGGGGCTGTCGGGGAAGTGCTGAGCCTCGAAGCAGAGGGCAGAGCGGCGGGGAGCCGTGGCACCAAACTGCAGGGGATAGCCTGTAGCCCAGTTGTCGCTGTAGAACTGTACACCCGGTTCTGTGGTATAGACTTCCATCGTACGGCCGCTGACGGGTTCCGTCATCTCGGCAGCTAGCGTCAGTTCACCGGGTTCCTGCTTGTTCAGCACGAAACAGTGGTCGTAGCCGGCACCATTCTTAATCTGGATGTCGTCGGCATCGATGTCCTTACCTACGGCCTTCGGGGTGCGGAAGTCGAAGGGGGTACCCTCCACTTTGCGGATTTCTCCGGTAGGGATGGAGGTATCATCGATGGGAATATAGTGGTCGGCGTTGATGCGCAGGATTACGTTTGTGGCTTCGGGAGTTGGATTCTGGATGCCACAGAGCGAGAAGTAGCCGTGGTGAGTCATGTTCACGATGGTCTTCTTGTTTGTCATGCCCCGATAGTCGATAACCAACTCGTTGTCGTCGGTCAGCGTGTAACGCACCGTCATTTTTAATTCGCCAGGGAACCCTTCTTCATAATACGCAAATACATAGCGCAATACGAGTTCTCGTTCGTTTATTTGTTCAGCGTCCCAAACGCGGGCGTGTGCTCCAGTAGGACCACCATGGAGGTTGTTGGGACCGTTGTTGATGGCGAGTGAATACTCCTTACCATTCATCACGAACTTACCTTTGCAGATGCGGTTGCCGTAGCGGCCGATGAGGGTGCTGAGGAACGGTTCGGGACTATTGACTACGTCCTGGATGTTGTCGTGTCCTTGGATGACGTTGGCGTATTTGCCGTCGCGATCGGGTACCATTATAGACACAAGAGCACCACCATAATTGGTGATGTCCACTTCCATTCCATTGTTATTGACAAGTGTGTACAGGTCTGTATCCTTACCCTGTACTACAGCCTGAAAGTCTTCGCGTTTCAGGCCCGAGATGTGTTGTGGTGTCATCGTTATTAAGGTTTAAAGTTAATCAATGCAATCGCAAACTTACGGAAAAACTTTGAACCTTGCAACGATTAGAGCGAAAAAAGTATGAAACTTTAATCTATTTTTATAAAATTATGGTTTGCTTATAGTCGATGCCTGTTTTTGTTGGGTATGAGTAATCTGCAATTGTACCTTTCTCGTATCTTTGTAGAAAATGCTATACACAAAGAGATTTAATGGAACAAGTCTTTGTTTATAGTTCCAAAAAGATTTATCTTTGTGGCGGATATGTGGCAAAAGTATGCCTATCCATATAATTTCTAATCTGCATTAAATCTGTGTGATAGATGATGAAACACGAAGTTACATATTGTAAGGCCTTGGCTATCATGCTAATGGTGCTGGGACATAGTTGTGGAGATGGCATGCTTTATGTCACGCAGACCATTTATATGTTCCATATGCCTTTGTTCTTTTTCTTATCAGGATTCTGTTTTAAGGAGAAGTATTTAACGTTAACTGGGACTTTTGTGTTCAGACGCTTTAAGGGAATTTGGTGGCCATATGTTAAATGGAGTTTGATTTTCCTTTTTTGCCATAATCTCTTTGTTTCTATACACTTTTATGGAGCCGATTGTGGTGCACAAAGTAATGATGGGCTATATTACGCTCCTGAATATCTTGTCCGGATTTTTGACATTCTTTTTGACATGTCTGGTCATGAGCAACTGTTGGGAGGTTACTGGTTTATGCATGCTTTGCTTTGGGGAGCTCTGATTGCTTATATGATAATATATTTCAGCAATAGGATAAAGGCACGTTATCCTGTGACTTATGGTTATTTTATAGATGTTGTATGTGTTGGCGTTTTATTGGGCCTGATGATGTTCACAAATGAATATATGCGTTGTTATGTGGGAGTGTTATTTCCCCGAACTTTAATGGCTGCCATCTTTTTCTTTTTGGGTAGATTGTTTTCGACGTATGGGGTGAGAAAGTTTAGATGGTGGCAAAGTGTACTTGCTTTTTCTTTGGTTATATATGGCGGATTTCACTGGCGCTTGGAACCTGCTAACTATTTTTACCAAGGTCAGACTTTGCAGATTCCGTTATATATTTGTACGGCGTTGTTGGGAATATGGGTGATGTATAGCCTTCCTTGGACTCTTGTTAAAGAGGAAAGTATGTTCTCAAAAGTTATAAACTATATCGGCAATAACACCTTAACGATTCTTACATGGCATTTCGTATGCTTCAAGCTGGTGGCATTCGTTATTATTCGCATTTATCATTTACCAGAATATTATCTTACCATGTTCCCTGTTATTTCGGAATACTCGGATAAGGGATGGTGGGTCGCATATTTTTTAATAGGTGTGACTTTGCCTCTCCTGTCGCTTTTATTGATTAACAGACTATGTCAATCGATAGGGAATAGAAAATGGATGATGGGGAAATAAGAATAACTGACTTAGTCAGGAAGGGAAAGAATTAACCGCCTCGCCAACCACAAATTACGCCTCTTGTTTGTGACACCAATGTCACAACTCGAGGCATAAGGGAATTTAGGTTTGTGACATATACAGTCACAAGTCGGATCATAAGGGCGTTTCGTTTTGTGACATCAATGTCACAAACTGAAGAAAAAATATGCTAATGCAAATGCCTTCTTTATTCGAAGGATAACTCGCCTTTATCTCAGTTTTCTATGATGTCGGTTGTAGGTATGAAAGCAGGTCGGCCACAATGAAGGTGGAACCGCCCACGAAGATGAAGTCCTTGGGCGAGGCATCGCGGAGGGCGGCCTGATAGGCTTCGGCGACGGTGGGGTAGAAGCTTCCCACGTTCTCCCCATGGGGGGATGATTGCAGCCCCAACTCATGTCCCAATGCTGCAATTTCCTTGGCGGGCATGGCTCGTTTCACGGAGGCTTGCGTGAAGTAGTAAGTGGCCTCTTTCGGGAAAAGGGATAGTGAACCACGGACGTCCTTGTCGGCGACCATGCCGAGGACAATTCTTAATGCATAATTCTTAATGCATAATTCATAATTATCGGACTGTGCCTTTTCTTCGTCTTTTTTCGTGTCGGAGGGCTTATTATGCATTATGCATTGTGAATTATGCATTGTCTTCAACTGTTCTGCAATGTATTGGAGACCTGCCGGGTTGTGGCCCGTGTCGCAGACAACGGTGGGGTTGTCCTGAATCTTCTGCCAGCGTCCCATTAGCCCTGTGAGTTCGCAGACATGAGCAAAGCCATGCCTAATAGCCTCATTAGGTATTGTGAATTGTAAATTGTAAATTGTGAATTGCTCAACTGCCGCCAGAATCGTCCGTGTGTTTTTCTCCTGACAAAGGCCGCGAAGTTCAGTTTCGATAGTGCCGAAATGGCGCGTTTCGCAGATGCCGTCTTTCCAACTTATAACTTCATCTTCTTCGTTAGCAAAAACTGTTTGAGATTTGGTTTCCAGTGCTTTATTTATAAATACATTTTGCACTTCTGTGTGTCCGTTCGTCTCACCAATGACTACAGGAACATTGGGTTTGATGATGCCGGCCTTCTCTCGTGCAATTTCTTCTAATGTATTGCCGAGGAACTGGGTATGGTCGAAGCTGATGTTGGTGATGACGGAGAGGATGGGGGTGATGATGTTGGTGCAATCGAGGCGACCGCCAAGGCCTACCTCGATGACGGCAATATCGACTTGCTGTTCCTTGAAATACTGAAAAGCCAATGCTGTTGCCAACTCAAAGAATGAAGGATGCAATGGTTCGAAGAACGAGCGTTCCTGTTCCACGAAGTCGATGACGCGCTGCTCAGGTATCATCTTGCCGTTGACACGAATCCTTTCACGAAAATCTACAAGGTGGGGGCTGGTATAAAGGCCCACCTTATAACCAGCCGATTGCAGGATGGCTGCCAAGGTGTGGCTGACCGAACCTTTGCCGTTGGTGCCAGCCACATGAATAGTCTTGTAGGCACGATGGGGGTGGCCGAAATGTTCATCGAGAGCCCGTGTGTTTGATAATCCCTCCTTATAAGCACCCGCCCCAATGTTTTGGAACAATGGGGCGACGTTGAAGAGGTAATTTATAGCCTCTGAGTATGAAATCCCAGTTGCCCGAGGGAGGGGAGTAGGTAAGTTTCCCTCTTGTGCGTTCCTTGTCATTATCTCAAATTTGGCGGACGCGACATGTCGCGTCCCTACATGTTAATCTTTTTCCGTAGATACGCCCTTCCCTCGGGGAGGGATTGGGGAAGGGGTCAATTAAAGAAGGACTTGAACTTCTCAAATATCTTGCTACGGCATGACTCCGAGGGGCGGAAGTTATCGCTTTTCGCGAATTGTTCCATGGCCTGCTTCTCGTCGCGGGTGAGGGTTTCGGGGATGTAAACGCTGATGTGTACAATGAGGTCGCCGTAGCCATATCCATATCCTTGTACGGCGGGCAGTCCTTTGCCGCGCAGGCGTACTACCTTGCCGGGTTGTGTGCCAGGTTCTATCTTGATGCGGGCCTTACCGTCGAGTGTGGGAATCTCCACCGTGCCGCCCAATGTTGCGGTGGGCACATCGAGTAGGAGGTTATAGACGAGGTTTTGTTCTTCGCGTACGAACTCCTTGTGCTGCTGTACCTCGATGAACACCTGAATGTCACCAGCCACACCATTGTGCTTGCCGACATTCCCCTTGCCAGGTACGGTTACTACCATGCCGTCGGCCACACCAGCAGGAATCTTCACTTCCACAACTTCCTCGCCCGTTACGACGCCCTCGCCATGGCACTTTGTACACTTATTCTTGATGGTGTGCCCCTCGCCACCGCAGGTGGGACAGGCTTGTTGGGTTTGCATGCGTCCGAACATGGAGTTGACGGTACGTACCGTATATCCCTTGCCGCCGCAGGTTGGGCAGGTCTGTGTCTGTCCGTCCTCAGAACCGCTGCCATGACAGTGGTCGCAGGTGATGTTTTTGCGAACCTTGAACTTCTTGGTTACGCCCGTTGCTACTTCATTCAGTGTCAGGCTCACTTTCAGTCGCAGGTCGCTGCCGCGATAGACTTGTTGGCCTCCACGACTACCGCCGCCTCCGAATCCTCCAAAGTCGAATCCGAAACCGCCGCCTCCCATGCGTCCGCCAAATATATCGCCGAACATCGAGAAGATGTCGTCCATGTTCATGCCGCCTCCGCTGAAACCGCCACCCATGCCGTTCAGTCCTTCGTGACCAAACTGGTCGTAGCGGGCACGCTTCTGCTCGTCGTGGAGCACATCGTATGCCTCGGCGGCCTCCTTGAACTTCTCCTCAGCTTCTTTGTTGCCGGGATTGCGGTCAGGGTGGTACTTGATGGCCATCTTCTTGTAGGCGGCCTTTATCTCTTGCGGTGTGGCGTTCTTCTGCACGCCCAGCACTTCATAATAGTCTCTCTTTGCCATAATACTAATCGACCCCCTTCCCATGCCCTCCCCGAGGGGAGGGAGTATAATGTCTTGGAGGCATGTTTGTTATTTTGATGATGTTTTTATTCCTCTTTCGCTATATACGCCCCTCCCTCGGGAGGGGATTGGGGGTGGGGTCTTTAGATTCCCACTACTACCTTTGCAAATCTTAGTACGGTGTCGTTCAACATGTAGCCTTTCTCGGTGCAGTCGATAACCTTGCCTTTCAGTTCGTCCGACGGAGCGGGGAACTGGGTGACGGCCTCGTGGAAGTCGGTGTTGAAGTCTGCACCTTCGGTCTTCATCTGTGTGACGCCCTGTGCCTCCATCACCTTCAGGAACTTCTTGTAGATTAGTTCAACACCCTCACGTAGGGCGTTGGCTGAGTTCTCTGTCTTCTCTGTGTCACCCATGTGGGCGAGGGCACGCTCCAAGTCATCGATGACGGGCAACATGGCTTCCAACACCTTGCGACCGCCGTTCAAGATAAGCTCGGCCTTCTCCTTGATGATGCGCTTGCGGAAGTTGTCAAACTCCGCCTGCTTGTACAAGCGCTCCTTCTCCAGTTCCGCAATGCGTGCCTCTGCCAATGCCAACTTATCTTCGATGGTTTCCTCCTTTGGGTCTTCGGCCTCGGTGGTTCCCGTTTCGGTGCTTTCGGCCTTAGCTTCCTCGTTGTTCTCGGTTTGCTCTGTGCTCTCCGTATCAACCAACTCTTCTTCTATTTTCTTTTCTTCTTTGCTCATAACATTACATATTTATACAAAAATTATCTAACAAAAAGCTTGCCAATACCTATATATTCGCTGCTCTTTATGCCGCTTGTGACAAATATTTTTTATGTACCCCCGGCTATTTGAGATGCTTTTTGTATCTTTGCATGCGAATAGTCAGTGTGTTATGAATATACCTTCTTTTGAAAGCGATTATAACAACGGGGCGCATCCAGAGGTTCTACGCCGATTGGTGGAGACAAACCCGGAACAGAGTGCTTCGTATGGTTACGACGTGTGGAGCGAAAGCGCGAGGACGAAGATACGCGAGGCTTGTGACTGTCCCGAGGCAGACATCTATTTTCTCGTAGGTGGGACACAGGCAAACGCTACGGTCATTGATGCCATGCTTCGTCCCTATCAGGCCGTGATTGCCGTGGAGACGGCACACATCAATGTGCACGAATCGGGAGCTATTGAGGCAAGCGGACACAAGGTGATACCTCTGCCTTCGCATGAGGGACGGATGGAGGCTAATGACCTTCGTGCGTACCTTCATCGATTCTTTGCTGACTCCACATGGGAGCACATGGCGGTGCCTGGTATGGTGTACGTGACGATGCCCACGGAATTGGGCACTATATATAATAAGGAAGAGCTGGAGGCTATATACGATGTTTGTCGTGAATGCAAAATGTCGCTGTACGTCGATGGTGCACGACTGGCCTATGGGCTGATGGCCAAAGGGTGCGATTTAGACCTTTCGTGGTTGGCCCGTCACTGTGATGCCTTCTACATTGGTGGCACTAAGTGTGGTGCCTTGTGTGGCGAGGCGGTAGTATTCCCGAAAGGAGCACCGCAGGGATTCTTCCCCCATGTGAAGGCACATGGTGCCCTGCTGGCCAAGAGTCGACTGGCAGGCGTGCAGTTCGATGCGCTGTTTACCGACGGGCTTTATTTCTGCATCGGCCGTCATGCAATAGATATGGCGATGAAACTTAGGGATATCTTCCATTCGCACGGCTATGAGTTGAAACCGTCTCCCACAAACCAACAGTTTGTCGTGCTGGAGAATGCTCAGATGGACGAACTGATGAAGCACGTTCTCTTCGAGACTTGGGAGCCATTGGACAACACCCATACCCTCTGTCGTTTCGTTACCAGTTGGGCCACGACGGAGGAAGACTTGCAAGTGCTCTCCAAGGCGCTTGAGTCAGTTCATTCTTAATCCTTCTTGCTCCTCTTCGCTACGCAAGCGTAGCCCTATGGGCGTCCGATTACACCCTTCACCTTTCACCCTTCACCTTTCATCCTTCACCTTTCATCCTTCACCCTTCACCCTTCACCTTTCATCCTTCACCCACCAAGTGACCTACGAATCCCATCCCCTGCAACCATTTCTGCCTTCGAACGGGCGCATCCTGTTCCTCGGCAGTTTTCCACCGCCACGGACGCGATGGTCGATGTCCTTTTTCTATCCTAACTGGATCAACGACTTCTGGCGAATCCTGGGGCTGATACATTTTTGTGATGCCCAGCACTTCGTGGTGGTAGGGGAGAAACGCTTTGACCGTGAGCGCATCATCGACTTCTGTAAGTCTCAGGGACTTGCCTTTTTTGATACGGCCACTCGTGTGTGTCGCTTGAATGATAATGCTTCCGATGACCATTTGGAAATCGTGGAACCGACAAACGTCGCTGCCCTGTTGGCGCAGATGCCTCATTGCCACGACATTGTTACCACGGGTGGAAAGGCCAGCGAGGAGTTACAGAAACAATTGGGCTTCCCGTTGCCCAAGATAGGGGAGTACACGAAGGGCGAGGCTTTTGGCCGCACCCTTCGTTGGTGGCGCATGCCCAGTACCAGCCGCGCCTATCCACTTAAAATCGATAAGAAAGCCGAGTTCTACACCCGTTTGTTCCAATATAATTGACAGCATATCGTAGACAACAAAAGGCCACCCACAGGGTAGCCTTTTGTTGGATTGTAATGAGGGGATAGAGACAGGCCTCTTACCAGTTGCTGTAATTGGTAAGTCTGGATGTTGTTGAACCCTTGTCCGATTCCAATTCTTTACCTTGTTGGGAACGTAGAGAATTTGATTTTGCCTCTTCTCTTTCTGCTTTCAATTGTTCCCTGATTTCCTGTCGTATCTGATTCCTTAGCTCCTTTCGTCGTTGTCCTTCCATTTTCAACTGCTCCATTTTGAGCATCCACTTACTCTTTCTGGTCATGGAATTTTTTGAGCCAGAAAAATTCCTATCTCCTTTTTTCTTGAGCATATCGGAGGAAGAAATGATGTCGTCTGCAGAATCCGGTAAAGACTCTGTCGAGACAGAAACCTCGCGTTGGCTGGGAGGAACGACAAATCTCCCGTCATCGTAGAGCACGCCCTCCACTTCGGAGGAAGCAATGGTCTTCTCTGTGTCGCCTTGCTTATATACCACGTTTTTGGCATCGATAGACACTACCTTTACGTTCTCTATCTTGCCGTTCTTGGTGGCAATGATGTCGGCATGGGTACAGAGGGGCGATAAAGTTATTAATACTAAAAGAATGTATTTCATTACTCGTCTTTCACTAAATTGAACATTGTGCTCACATTGTTGTCATCGATAATTGAGAGCAAACTAAACTTCTTAATCTGAGTATTATATCCATTCTTTGAGCATCTAATCTCAATCTGGACATTACCCGCGTTGTTGTAGGTTAATCCCTTGATGTTAATTGTTTCTGTTGTTTCGACAGGTGTCGTTTCAAGGTAATTACCATTTTGGTTCTTCACTTCAGGAGTTTGTGAAACAACACGCCACTCAACATCTGCGCCTTGAGGACGGGAGTTGATTCTCCAGTGAACTGTAATATGCTCCAATGCCGTGTCGCCTTCACCCTTGACCTGCTTGTTCGCTTCTTGCTTGGGGCTATTGGCACGATGCAGGAAATAGGCTACGCGGTCCCAGTCAATATCGGCAAGCGCGTTGGCGTATGCCTTGTTGATTGCCTGTTGAGCGAGTGTGCCTGATTGTGCACGACCAGAAACATTTGCTCGGCCTGCCACATTGGTCGCAGGATAGACCACTGTGCGATTGTGGTCGAAGACCTTCACCTCCATGATAACCGTTCCGTTCCATCCAATACCCGAAAGCCAGTCGGTGTGGAAATCCTTGATTGTCACCTGCATTAGGTAGTCGGTAGCCACATCAGCATCCATGTTGAAGCCCATAGTACGCATGTAACGACGCATGCTTTCTGGTACGAATGAACCGATACCAGGATTTACATTAACCGTAGGCTTGCTTATAGCGGAAGCATCATAGACTTGTATTAGACGCTGGTCTGCACGGCCATCCTGTACATTAAGGCGGATGCCATACTCGAGGTTTGCATATTTGTCTGCCTGCGGATTGTCAATCAAAGCAAGGTTTATCGTTTGTGTTTGTGGCTGTTGTGGCGCAACAACTACCGTCTTCGATGAGGAGCATGACACCATGGACGTTGCCAGTGCTGTCAGTGCGATTAAAGTCTTGTTTTTCATGATTACAATAATTGTAGATTAAACTTATTTGGCATCCACGTTCAGTTTCACAGGCTTGGCACTTACTGTAGTCTTAAATACAATCTCACCTTTACGCTTATTGCCATGTCCTTCTACATTAGTGGACACAATTGGCTCAATTATCCCGTCTGCTCCCATAACCTTTGCTGCATTGATAATGCGGTAGATCGCAAGTTGACGAGCCGTTTGTTCGGGTGATGTTAAAACTATTTTTTCAGGATCGTAATCATTTGTCAAGAATCCAAAGCGACCGATGCCATCAAAATCTTCGATAATATAGCTTTTCCCCTTAGGATCCCGCTTGAATTCAATTTTAAACTCTCCGTTTCCCTCCTCTATCGTGACGTTTTCCCCTTTCTTATTAGAGGTCCTTTTTACGGTTGCATCAGCTGTAATCGTATTAAGAATGGTGTAGTCTGTTTCGTGATTGAGTCGAAGTTCACTAAGGTTAACAGAGTTAACGGTATTTATGGCCTGAGGAATCACTTGGTATTGTGATGAGCATGAAGTCATTGCCAAAACTGCTATTGCGGATGCTGCGGTAAGAAATAATTTTTTGTACATAGTCTTGTTTATTAAAGTTATCTACTCACTCAACGGCTTTTCGATACACTCCGTCAGCACCATTTCATAACAGATGAGAACATCTGTGTTCTGATATAGGCACATAAAATAAGCGTGGTGCTTATTCGTTGTCAATTTGGGTCTTGAGGATTTGCTGGACTACCCATACTTACCAAATCTAACGGAACAAAGCCCACGCCTTGCGTGAGCATTTCGGCTTGTTCTCTTGGTAAGTATTAGTCTTGAATAAGTGTCCAGCTTTTCAAAACCCAAGGTCAAACTAAAACGCTATATCTTATGTATTTTGCCTTTTACTTGTTTTTCTCCATAGGCAAATTCGTATTTGGTTAATAATATGTTTTATTGAAATGGTTAGGGCTTAGATTAAGGCTATAATTTGAGCAAATCTTTGACCGAATAGATGCGGCTGAGTGCCTCGAACGAGAAATATTGGTCATCCATAATCATCCACTCATTGCGCTGCTTGAGAGTCAAGTGTTTGATATCGGGGAACATGGATACGGGTACGACAATTACGCGTCCGTCGGTCAGATAGGCAGCCATTGCACCACGCTTTACATTGAAGTCGAGGCGCTTGATTCCTAGGTTTGTGTCCTTGTATTTACACATGTCGTAGTCCTCCTTTCTTGGCTATTTGATTCTCTTTATTTGTATTTTCTTACCAGCGAATACATCGTCTATACGTTGATTCAGTTCGTCCCAATACTTGTCTATGGCATCAAGGATTTCTGCTTCTTCTGTTGCGCTGAGTTCGGACCATGCTATTTCTATCTTCTTTTCTCCATTCTCTTCTATCCATATCTTTGCCACGGTGTCACCCCTATGCGACTTCTTGTTGCCCCGGCGTATGACATGGATGTGTCTTCGATTTTCCGTCGCATCTGCTGGGAAGACAGAAAGGATGAAGTATAGCAATAACATTAGTTTGCCCATGTCACTCCTATCTATATTGCGACTACAAATTTATATATTTATTTCTATAATACAAAATATCCATTGTTTTTTGTTTTACCCTTCGCCGTACATCTTGGCCTTCAACTCCTTGATGGCATCGCTGGAGATATAGTCGTCGTACTCCATCAGTTTGTCGATGGTTCCGTTAGGCGTGAGTTCGATGATACGGTTGGCCACGGTCTGGATGAATTCGTGGTCGTGTGAGGCGAAGAGAATGTTGCCCTTAAAGAGTTTCAGGTTGTTGTTGAAGGCCTGGATGCTTTCGAGGTCGAGGTGGTTGGTGGGTGTGTCCAGTACGAGACAGTTGGCGTTGCGCAGTTGCATGCGGGCAATCATGCAACGCATCTTCTCACCACCTGAGAGCACGTTCACTTTCTTCAGCACTTCCTCACCCGAGAACAGCATACGGCCGAGATAGCCCTTCATAAACACTTCGTTACCCTCGCCGTACTGCATCAACCAATCCACGAGATTCTTGTCTGACTGGAAGAACTCGGTGTTGTCCAGCGGCAAGTAAGCCTGCGTGATGGTGATACCCCAGTTGAAGGTTCCAGCCTGTCCCTCGCGATTGCCCATAATTATCTCGAACAGGGCCGTCATAGCACGTGGGTCGTGGCTGAGGAATACGGTCTTCTGTCCCTTTTCGATGTTGAAAGACACATTGTCGAACAATACGGTGCCGTCCTCGGCCACAGCCTTTAGGCCCTCCACTTCCAGAATCTGGTTGCCCGGTTCGCGCTCCATCTGGAAGATGATGCCCGGGTACTTGCGTGTCGAGGGGCGAATCTCCTCCACATTCAGTTTCTCCAACATCTTCTTGCGGCTCGTCGTCTGCTTCGACTTAGCCACGTTGGCAGAGAAACGACGGATGAACTCTTCCAGCTCCTTGCGCTTCTCCTCGGCTTTGGCCTTCTGATTCTGAGCCTGGCGCAGGGCTAATTGAGAGGATTCGTACCAGAACGAGTAGTTGCCGGCAAACATGGTTACCTTGCCGAAGTCGATGTCGATGGTATGGGTGCAGACGGAGTCGAGGAAGTGACGGTCGTGACTTACCACGAGCACGGTCTGTTCAAACTCCGAGAGATATTGCTCGAGCCACTGCACGGTGTCGAGGTCGAGATCGTTGGTAGGCTCGTCGAGCAACAGGTTGTCAGGATTGCCGAACAGCGCTTTGGCCAGCATGACGCGCACCTTCTCCTTACCAGAAAGTTCGCCCATCAGTTGGTTGTGCTTTGCCTCTTTGATGCCCAGACCCGAGAGTAGGGCTGCGGCATCGCTCTCAGCTGTGTAGCCACCCATCTCGGCAAACTTGTCCTCCAGTTCGGCCACGCGGATGCCGTCCTCGTCCGAGAAGTCGGCCTTGGCATACAGAGCTTCGCGCTCGCGCATCACCTCCCACATCGTGGTGTGACCCATCAATACCGTATTCAGCACCGTTTCCTGGTCGTACTGGAAGTGGTCCTGCGAGAGCACACTCAGTCGCTCGCCCGGTCCCAGCTCGATGGAACCCTTGTTAGGCTCCAACTCGCCGCTGATGGCTTTAAGCAGGGTAGATTTACCAGCACCGTTGGCACCGATTACTCCGTAGATGTTGCCCGGAGTGAACTTGATATTTACATCTTTGTAAAGAACTCTTTTGCCAAACTGAATGGCAAGGTTGGATACTGTAATCATAATTTATTCAACCCCTTCCCCATTCCCTCCCCGAGGGGAGGGCGTATATACAATTCGAGGTGGGAGGTATTTTTAATTTGTTTTGTGTTATTATGCTTTTTTAAATCTTGTCCCCATTATACTCCCCTCCCTCGGGAGGGGTTAAGGGGGTGTGGGGTCTTTATTTTTGCATGCTATCTCCTACAAATTGGAAAGGCAGCAAGTCTTTCACCGACTCCACGACATGGGTGCCGTCAGACCCATAAAGCAGAACACGCATGGGCTGTTTGTAACGGTCTTCTACCTCCAGCATCACCTGACGGCAAGCACCGCAGGGTGATATGGGTTCGGGGTAGAAGTGGCCGTTGGCAAAGGCGGCGATGGCAATAGCCGTGATGGGCTGTTCGGGATATGTGTGCTGGGCGTGGAAGATGGCCGTACGTTCGGCGCAAAGTCCCAGCGGATATGAAGCATTCTCCTGGTTGCTGCCAGTTACGATGGTGCCGTCGGCCAGACGCAATGCTGCACCCACTTGGAAATGGGAATAGGGACTATAACTGTGTCCTGTGGCTCCCTTGGCCAACTCTATTAACTCGCGGTCTTCTTGGGGAAGTTCGTTGTCCTGATAGATGCTGACTTCACATGAAATGTTGTATTTTTCCATACAAAAGGCCTTATTTTGCGCACAAAAATACAAAATTATGTTGAAAGTTGAAAGTTGAAAGTTGAAAATTGTTATCTTTGCACGGATTTCAATTGTATAAGGCATGAAACGCATTGTTTTTCTCCTCATAACTTTCTTTTTTCAGTTCTCAAGTTTACATTTATTTGCCCAGAAGACCAATTCTGTCTATTGGAGTTATATTCAGAAGTACAACTCCATGGCACAGGATCAGATGGTGAGACACGGAATCCCAGCCAGCATCACTTTGGCTCAGGGACTTCTGGAGAGTGGAGCCGGGCGTAGCGAACTTGCCACAAAGGCAAACAACCATTTTGGCATAAAGGTCGGTTCCGACTGGAAAGGTCCTTATATCGTACGCCGAGACGATGGACCTCACGACAAATTCCGTAAATACAATAGTGTGGCTGAGAGTTACGAGGATCATTCCCTTTTCTTGAAGAAACCTCGTTATGCAGAACTATTCAAACTGTCTTCGACCGATTACAAGGGATGGGCGAAGGGACTTAAAAAGTGTGGCTATGCCACCAGTCCGACCTATGCCCAGCAGTTGATAAACATCATCGAAGACTATGGTCTGCATCAGTACGACTCGTCAAACAAGAAATATGTACATAGTTATAATGCCTACACCTCAACTCATGCAACTACGGTGACGGTGCCTGCCACGACGACGAAGCACCAGACCACGAAGCGCACACCGGCAACCACAGCTAAGCCTTCTATGCGTGAACTGGCCGAGCAGTTGTTCTTTGCCCAACATCCAGTCTATGCTTGCAATAAGAATTATTATATTGTTGTACAATCTGGTGATAATCTCCCCACGATTTCCTTGATGACGGGAGTGTCGAAGCGTAAACTCCGTAAATACAACGAACTTCCCAAGGATTATGTTCCTCATGCCGGGGACATTCTGTATTTGCAGAAGAAGCATTCCAAGGCAGACAAGTCTTACAAGGGCATACCTCATGTGGTGCAGGCTGGTGAGTCGATGTACGATATTGCCCAGCACTATGGCATGCGTGTGGAAAGTCTCTATAAACTCAATGACTTGCCTGTAGATTATGCACCGCAAGTAGGCCACATGCTGCGTGTTTACTAATATTTTTGAAGAAAAGTGATAATTTTTAATTTTTAATTTTTAATTTTTAATTTATTTGTTGTATCTTTGCACCGCTTTTCCGTAAAAGGAAGGCAATCGGGGTGTAGCGCAGTTGGTAGCGTTCCTGGTTTGGGACCAGGCGGTCGCCCGTTCGAGTCGGGTCGCCCCGACAAGTAATTTGAAAATTGAAAGTTAAAATTAGCCAGGGGCAGTATTAAACACTCTATGCGCAGTTTAACTTTCAATTTTCAACTTTCAACTTTTAACTCCAAAATTTTTCGTCTTGCTTTGCCCAGTGTGGTGACGAACATCACGGTGCCGCTGCTTGGACTGGTCGATACCACCATCGTGGGCCACATGGGACGTGCGGAGTACATAGCGGCTGTTGCTATTGGCACCACCATTTTCAATATGGTCTATTGGCTCTTTGCCTTCCTCCGTATGGGCACTACAGGAATCGTTTCCCAAGCCTATGGGGCAGGTGACGAGCAAGCGGTGCGCGAGGGACTTTTGCGCAGCCTTTTCTTGTCGCTTGTCATCAGTGTGTCTCTCCTCTTGTTGCAAATTCCCCTGTTGCGTTTTGCCCTGTGGCTCATGCAACCCGCAACCGAGGTGGCGCACTATGCCTCTCACTATTTCTCTGTATGCATTTGGGGCGCACCAGCTATGCTCGCCAGTTATGCTCTGACAGGTTGGTTCATAGGCATGCAAGACACCAAGACGCCAATGTATATGGCTATCCTGCAGAATCTCTTCAACATCTTCTCCACCCTCCTCTTTGTCTTTGTCTTCGACTTGGGCGTTCGTGGTGTGGCACTCGGCACAGTGGTGGGGCTCTATGGAGGCTGTATCTATGCCTTGCGAAATGAAAAATTAAGAATGAAGAATGAAGAATCGATTTTTCACATTCCCACCCTTCACCCTTCATCTTTGACCAGCGGTCGACTTTCGTCACGACTCGGCATAGCTCGAACGAGTTCTGCTCTGCGTTCACTGTTTCGTCAATTCACCCATCAGCCCTCACTTTTCACCCTTCACTCTTCGCTTTTTCTTCGCACCCTCTGCCTGGTTGCCGTCACTGTCTATTTCACTACGGCGGGCAGCCGCATGGGTACGATCACCCTTGATGCCAACGCCTTGCTGATGCAGTTCTTCATCGTCTATTCCTATTTTACTGACGGCTTGGCCAACGCTGCTGAGGCACTGAGTGGCGAATGCGTAGGGAGGCAGGACGGCACTGGGCTCCGTTTGGTGGTTCGTGCCTTGTTTCGTTGGGGGGTTGTATTGGCCCTCGTCTTCACTGTACTTTATGCCTTGTGCGGAGATTGTTTCCTCTCCTTGCTCACCAATCAGCCCTCTGTCATCGCCTTTGCCCATGCCTATCTGCCTTGGGTCGTGGCCGTTCCGCTTGTGGCCTTCATGGCCTTTGTATGGGATGGTATATATATAGGAATGACGCTGACCAGCCGGATGTTCCTTTCCATGCTCGTCAGCGCCATTGTATTCTTTGCAGTTTGGTTCCTGTTAGACCCTCGCTACGGCAATCATGCACTTTGGCTGGCCTTCCTTTCTTATTTGGGCACACGGAGCCTCATGCAAACGATATTGTTCCGTTTTTGTTCCGCTGATTGACTATCGTCCTACGTTTTTCACCAGTGCCAGGCGGCTGGAGATGTAGTTAATGAGCGGCGTTTCGTCGGTGACGCGCTGCCAGATTTCGTAGTCGGTGCGGTAGTCGTTGGTGAAGGGGGCGGCAAAGATGTCCTTGGAGAGCCACTTGACGTTGTTCTTATTGCCGTTGTAGATATAGGTCTCTTTGTCGTTGTATTCCGCCTTCCCATGTATGCCGATTTGTTGCACGACTTGTATGAGCCGCTGGGGCTGAAAGACGAGGAAACGCCAGTTGCGGTATTTGCTTTGTGGGTATTCCTCCAGCAGACGAGCCACTTCCTTCTTCGTATTCCGCAGTTCGTCCATGTAGCCCACGAAGCGCCAGGTGCCAATGAAAGGATTGCTGTTCTTCTTCTCCACGATGGCGGGATTCATCAGCACATCGAAAAACACTTTTGCTTCAGGCGAATATTTGCCAGCCTCGTAGTATTCCGTGCACCACCCCTTGGCAGGGAAGAGCGGATGATTGGGATTCTCGCTCCACCACTTCAGCGTGAAGTGTTCGGCATTGCTGTCGTAGATTCGCGTTGAATGGTCATCCGCTGCATCAGCCCTTTCGCCAGTGTAGTTCAGAATATCGTTATCGCTTCGTCCGATTTGGAACTTGTTGCCTTGATATACGTTCAGCATCAGCGTTACGCTGTCGGTGCAAATCTTATATTGGTCGAGCGGGGCATTCACCAATCCTGCGCGTCCATCCAGGGTAATGAGTTTGTACACACCGCGAGGGTTCTCCGTTTGGGCCATAGTGGTCAAGGAGCAAATGGCACTAAGTGCCAAAGAGAAGATAAACTTTTTCATGTGCTTCGTTCTTTTAATATTCATTTTTCCTTTTGGGGTTCATGGGGAACCAGCCCTTCCGTACGCGGTGATGCTGCTGGTGCAGTTCCAGGATGCTCCAGAATGATGAGAAGGAGACAACGCCGAGGATGATACTTGCATAGTCGTTCGTGACAAAAAGTGAGGCTGCAAGGAAGGCAATGCCTGCCAGTAGGAAGACTGGCCAGCACTGCTTGCCGAAGTGGTATTCGCTCTTGATGACCAGCGGATGGAAGACTCCGATGGTCAGAAACGTGGCAAGGCCGATGATGAGTCCGATGTAGTTCATAATAGATAATAGAAAAGGTCCCTCTCCCGAAGTCCCTCCCCGAATTGGAGGGACTGTGGGAGGACGGGGGGAGGTTTATTTCAAGACCTTGCGAACCGTTGTGCTTCCGTCGGTGCTGCGCGACTGTATCAGATATACACCGCGCTGGGGCGTGGCGACGCGCTGCCCGGCCAGGTTGTAGATGCCATCCGCGAAGGGAACTGCCGCCTTGTTGGCGCTTACGGACGTGACGCTCTCGATGGGATAGAAGTCCGCGGGCGATGTGTCGCCTTTGAAGGCGAAGTAGGCCTTGTGGGCAGGATTGACGAAGGTGGCTCCGTCGGTGGCCGACCAGTTGAAGCCCGTTTCCCCTTCTTCGTTTTCGGTCAGGGTGTAGTAGTAGCTTCCGCCGTGTGTCAGTTCATCCGCATCCGTCCCGCGCAACTGGTTGTTGGGGTCCACGGCTTTCTTCTTGGTGGTGGGTATCATGTCATAGACGCCGGGCGTGGCTTTCAGCACGAGGGCCTGACCTGCGGGAAGCACTGCGCCTGCCTCCGTGAAACTGCGGTTGACCGTGATTTTGCCGTTCTTTTGTATGCAAGTATAGGCTTCCATACCCTCGGGGAGCAGGAAACTCTGGTCGCTGTAGTAGAAGGTGGTGTAGCCCGAAGCGGGAACCTCGACCCTAACGAACGGCCGTTTGTAGGTGATGTCAAAACCTTGGAAGTTGAACCATTGTGCTTCGCTGGTTACGGTTGCCGACAAGGTCATTTGCCTGTCATCGACAATGATGTCCGTCAGCCGCGTCTGGGCGGCATCGCTGGCAAGGGTCTGTGCGGCGCCGGCTGCCGTCTCTTCGGCATTCATCAAGGCTTCATTCTCTATAATCTTGTCCCTTGTAGGCATGTTGCCCTTGACGGTGCCTTGCGCCTGAGCCGTTACGGTAGGCACCTTCCCTGTGGCATCGTTGCGATAGAACCCGTGGAAGACGACTTCATAGACGCCGTTGGGGAGGTCGGTCTGCGTTTGTTCCAACGTGATGGGCTGGTGCAATACTTCGATGTCGCCTTCCTTGATGGTTGTGGTCGTTTCTGTCCAGTCGGCAGTCGTGTTGTTGCCCAGCATGTCGGCATTGGTGAACAGTGCGCTGACATCCAGTTCGGCATCCACATAGGGCGCAGCGGCAAGAATGAGGTTGCGTGTGGCTGTGCGAATTGTTCCTACTGTGGCATCGGCGGCAACGTAAGCCTGATGAGCCTCTTGCAATTCGTCGGCAAATTCTGTTTCCTTCTCCGCATCTACGATAGCTTGATAGACATTGTAGAGCCGCTTCCTCTCCTTGTACAGGGCATAGTTGCCGTTGGAGATGTCCTTCACGGGGATGAATGCCCAATGGATAAAGTTGCGTCCGTTCCTTGTGGTGAGCGGGCCACCGTAGGCATAGGTCACATCGAGGAGGGCATCCTGGCTGTCGGATTTCAGGGTGTAGAGCTTGCCCATCGGAGAGTCTATGCCCCGATAGGTGAATGTGCCTTCCGTCTTCGAACGGTCGCTCCACACGTTTGCGGCATC